>JAGHSV010000009.1 GCA_018065665.1 Candidatus Sodaliphilus aphodohippi | reverse complement strand
TATGCAAAGTTACCAATTAGTGACAACATGAGGTTTACGAAATATGGTTCTAGTTGGTTCTTGGTAGTTTTGCCAGGTTCACTACCATTATCTTGTCATTGCCCGAACGCAAATGTTCCTCAATATCTGTGCTGATTTTTGATACAAAAAGAAAAATGGACTCGGTTTGTTGTCTGATGAATTAGTTCCCGCCCGAGATGACGATCAGGGCGAGGCCGCCACCTTGTTTTTGTCATCGCATCATTGAAAAAACACCTAATGATGAATTTTTTCTTTGTCAGTTTTGAAAAAAAGTGTAATTTTGCATACCGAATTGCATATATAAATAAAGTATGTTAATGTTTGCAACTTGAAAAGCATTTATATGGCGCGAATCAAAACAAATGATTACATAGATTGGCTCAATCAAAAGGCTATGAGAGGCAAGTCGTTCTTTACGAAGGATGAGTTCAATGTATCTTTTGGTAATATAACAGAAGGCTCAAGGGCAGTTGCCTTGAGTAGGTTGGTGGATGGTGGTTGGATAGTGTCACTTTGGCAAAATTTTTATGTGATTGTCCCCATCCAGTATAAGTTGAAGGGTGAGGTGCCTCCTTCGTACTACATTGATGACCTGATGCAGTTCCTTGGACGAAAATATTATGTTTCGCTTCTGACAGCTGCTGGTCTGCATGGTGCTGGTCATCAGCGTTCAATGTCGTTCTTCGTTACCATGGATGGTGCTGCATTAAGAAATGCGGTGAGGAGTGGTACCAAGTTGCTTATGTTTCAGAAGAAGAAGATTGATTTGCGGTTTACCCAGGAAGTAAGAACTGAGGGTGGGTACATGAATGTGTCTTCACCTTTGATGACTGCTCTTGACCTTGTTCAGGATGAGCGCAAGGTTGGTGGTTTGAACCGTGTGGCAGAGATTCTTTATGAACTTGCTGAAAAGTTGGAACTAAACAATGAACAGTTGGAGTTGATTCGTCAATATGGCGGTCCAATATTGCAAAGGTTTGGTTATCTATTGAGAGTGCTTGAACTGTATGATATGGAGGACAAATGGTTTGACCTTTGTATGCAGACTGGTGTTAAGTTCAAGTTTGTCGCGCTGAAGCCATCGGTAACTAAGCCTAAGGACAGTGAGCGCGACAAGCGCTGGAAAATAATCATTAACCAAGAAATTGATATTGACGAAATATGATAAGAGAGAGATGTATAAGAGAATGGAATGAGTTTGTTCCGTGGAAAGACATGTTGATGGTGGAGCAGGACTTGATTATCGGTCGCGCCCTGGTGAGTATCTTCAGCGATGACTTCCTGAGGGAGAGTCTGGCATTTCGTGGAGGTACGGCTTTACATAAGTTGTTCTTGCAACCTCAGCCTCGATATAGCGAGGACATCGACCTTGTGCAGATTAATCCGGGGCCTATCAAGCCTATTATGTTTCGTTTGGGCGAGGTGTTAGAGTGGTTGCCTAATCGCAAGACTCAGCAGAAGAAGCATAGCAATAAGCTTTTGTTTCGTGTGGACTCGGAGATTCCGCCTATTCAACCGATTCGCCTGAAGGTGGAGATCAACTGCTTTGAACATTTCAATGTCATGGGATTGCAGGGTGTTCCTTTCAGTGTGAAAAATAGTTGGTTCACTGGTGAGGCGAAGTTGACCACTTATCATTTTGAAGAACTGGTGGGCACAAAGGTTCGTGCATTATACCAACGCAAGAAGGGGCGAGATTTGTTCGACCTCTATACGGCATTGACGGCTCGCGAATTGGATGTGGATAAGGTGTTGGAGTGTTACCGAAAGTATATCGAGTTTGTTGTGGAACGTGCTCCATCGTATAAGGAGTTTGTTCAGAACATGGAGCAGAAGATGCAAGACGAGGAGTTTTTGGAGGACGTGATGCCTCTGCTTCGACCAGAGATTGAGTTCAATCCCAGGGAAGCATATTCGCTGATATATGAGAAACTGATAGACAAGATGCCTGGGAAGAGAGATTGATTTGATTTTATTGCTGTCAGCGATTTACAGCGTCGGCCGCTGGCAATATAACCCCGTCGTCACAGTAACTGGCAATAAGGGATGCCAGTTGGGCTGTGGCGACGGGGTTGGTCGCTTGTAGGGATTTCTGTGTTGTCTTGCCGGTTGTTAGTTCCCGCCCGAGATGACGATCAGGGCGAGGCCGCTAATGAAGAATATGAACATGAACGCAAGCAGCGACATTGTTTTGCGGCTTGCGCCTGTGAATTCTTTCCAGACAAAGATGCCGAGGAATGCGGCAATCATTGGTGCTCCCTGGCCCAGTGCGTATGAGACGGCGGGGCCTGCCTTGCCGGCAGCGATGTAGCTGAAGATTGTTCCCAGTCCCCAGATGATGCCGCCAAGAACGCCAATCAGGTGGGTGGGGAAGGAGCCTTTAAAATAGGTTGAATAGCTGACGGGCTCGCCGGCAAACGGTTTCTTCATGACAAAGGTGTTGAAGATGAAGTTGCTGATGAACACGCCTATGCTGAACAGGAAGAAGGCGGTGTAGGGTGTCGCCTTGCCGGCCATGGGTGACTCGAAGCAGTCAAGGTCCATCGCGGCGGCAACGAACCGATAGAACAACGACATCAGCACACCCGCCACAAAAGCGAGAATGATGCCTTTCTTGCGGTTTGCCGTTTCCTGTGAGCCGTTCTTTGCCGCTGCCATGCCGTTGAAGACGAGTGCCACGACGATGAGCGCCACACCGGCGAACAGCGTGATGGGGTCGCCCTTGGGAGTTGCAAAATAGTTGACAAAGACGCCAATGACCAGTGCCAGTCCCACGCCGAGCGGGAATGCCACCGACATGCCGGCGAGTGATGTCGAGGCCGACAGCAGGATGTTGGAGGCATTGAAGACAAAGCCGCCGATGATAGCCGATATGATGCCGGCAGTCTCGACCTGGCATAGGTCGGTCAGGAACGGCCGCCCCTCGGTGCCGTGGCTACCCAGGGTGAACCCGACGATGAGCGACAACAGCAGGATGCCAATCACGTAGTCCCAGTAGAAAAGTTCATAACGCCATGTCTTGCCGGCAAGTTTCTGGGTGTTGCCCCATGAACCCCAACAAATCATTGTCACAATGCAAAATATAATCGCAAGTGTATAACTGTTAACGATAAACATAATGTATAATTATTTATGAGTTTGTAAATTGTCTGGTTATTTGATTTGCTCCCTGCGAGGCATTGCACACTGTGCGCCGCGGTGCTGGACGGTATATGCCGCCGCCTTGCATGCAAACGCAATGGCGTCTTTCTTGTCCATATCCTCGCCCAGAGCGACGCAGAACGCTCCGCAGAAGGTGTCGCCCGCGGCCGTCGTGTCAACTGCTGTCACCCGCGGGGTGGGGACCATCACCAGTTTACCGCCCTCGGTCGTGGCAGCCCCTTGTGACCCCATAGTCATGATTACGTCCTTCACGCCGAGGCTTTGCAGTTTTGCTATGGCCTTGGCGGCACTATCGTTGTCGGTGACCTCGATGCCTGACAGCAACGATGCCTCGGTTTCATTGGGGATGATGATGTCAACGTTCTCGAGCAACTCTACCGGCAGGGTTCTTGCCGGGGCGGGGTTCAGCACAACCAGTTTCCCCATCGAGTGTGCCATTGCGGCAGCTCTCGTCAGGGTCTCGACGGGAGTCTCCAGCTGCATCAGCACAATGTCGGAGGCCTCGATCAGACCGCGGGCATTGTCAATGTCGTCACCCGTCAGCCTCTGGTTGGCACCGCCAACGACAACAATATTGTTCTCGCCATCACTATTCACCGTGATCACGGCGATGCCGCTCGAGCAGTCCGTTGCCGTGACGTGGTCAATGTTCATGCCCTCGGCGGCGAACTGTTCCTTCATCTCCCGTCCGTAGGCATCTTCGCCCACCTTTGCGATAAACGACACATTGCCGCCGAGCCTGGTTGCGGCAACTGCCTGGTTAGCACCTTTGCCGCCAAGGTTCATCATGAAATCAGAACCCATCACCGTCTCGCCCGGGCGCGGGAACTGGGGTGTGGACACCACCAAGTCCATGTTTGAACTTCCTATAACTACGATTTTTTTCATTATCTGAACATTTTGTTGAATATTTGTGTGCGAAGATACAAAAAAATCGCCAAAATACCAAAAAAAGCATACAAAGAACACTATGCGGCCTGACAGACATTACCATCCCTAACTCGGTCACTACCATCGGCGGTTATGCGTTCAGGGGATGCACTGGCCTGAAGAGCCTGACCATCGGCAATTCAGTCACCACTATCGGCGAATATGCGTTCTATGGCTGCAGTGGCCTGACGAGCGTGACCATCCCCAACTCGGTGACCGAAATCGGCACCAGTGCGTTTGAGTATTGCAGCGCCATGTCAAGCTTGACCATCGGCAACTCGGTCACCACCATAAGCGAATGGGCGTTCTATCACTGCGGTGCTTTGACGTCAGTTACAAGTCTAAGACCTGAGGCTGTTTCTTTACCCGAAAATGCATTTTCATATGAAATCTACCCTAATATGACACTCTATGTACCCGTCGGCTCATATGATTCCTACGCGAGGACTGCATCCTGGAATCTGTTCGGTAAGATTGATGAGATAGAGATCCCTACCGCTGTGAATGATGTGAATGGCGTCAAGACCGTGGCAAGTACACGCTACTATAACATGGCTGGTCAGGAAATTCGCGATGCCAAGGGCGTTTGCATCGCCGTGACAACCTATACCGACGGCACCACCAACGCCGTGAAGGTGATGAAGTAAACGATACCATTGCCCCCTCGTGGGGTGAAACAGAAAGCGGCAGACACCCTTGGATGTCTGCCGCCTTTATTGGTTATCAGTGCTTTACAGTGTAAAAGCCGCCGGATTTTCCTTTAATACTCTTCTTCGTCGAAGACATGTCTCACAATTGATTATCAGAAACTTACACTATTCTTAACTATTTTTAGCCAAACTTACCGCACTATCAGAGGCGATATGGGGCGATTACAAGGCAAGTTGGACAAACAAACTCATTAGATTCTTGTCCCTTAACAATATCACCTAATTTGCAGCGATTTACAAAACTTACATCCAAAAATGTAAAGTTGGGTGTTTTCTATTTGGATAGTCACAAGCACAGTTCAATTGTAAAAAGGAGTGGTGGACCATATTCCTTCTCTGAGCGAGTCTCACTCATCACAGCCCTTTCCTATCCATTATCTGCAAATTCTCAAAGACTTCATCAAACCAACGCGTCTTTTTCAATTCATACCCAACCTTTCTTGCTTCCTGAAATATGTATTTATTGAAAGGAAACACTTGATTTAACTCAAACTCCTCCTTATAGTCAATATAGCTATTAATCAGATAAGCCAAATCCAACTTCTCGTCAGCAAAGAAATTTTCCAGTCTCATCAACTGTTCAATATTCACCATCACTACATCCTTCACTTCGTAATCTGCTGTAACTTTCTTTTCACGTATGATTCGTTGAAATTCTTTATTCAGCAAATAGTTCGGGCCTTCCACATCAAAACAATCATCGAAGTACACTATCACGGGGTAGACAAATAACACACTATCGGGAGCCGACTTATCAACTTCGCTCAATATACTTGGTAACTTTTCGACTATCACATTTACCAACTGCCCAATCCCTTTCGCATGCCCCTTGGAATTTGCAACATACTTTTCAAAAATTGCGTTTTTAATTGTCTCATAATCACCGCTTAATTTCTTTTTCGCAGCCATTTGAACATCCTTACATTCAAACACGAATATCCTATTTCGACGTCTCAGATAATAGTCTGGCATTCCCTTCCCCAGAGCCTTTTCCAATTCTTCTCCACTATAATTCACATAATTCAAACCAAAACATTTTTTCATCAAGGAATAAAAAAAGAAGTGTTCCGAGAACTCCTCACCTAAAAACGACCGAAGATTAGCATACCCCATTATGCCATCCAACACTCCCCTCTTAACTAAAGCGTCCTTCATATCAAAAAGAAGTCCGGTATATGCTTTATCCAAAAACATCTTCATAAACATGAAGTTGTAGATATTGGGCCCCGTCTTAATCAGAGGCTTTTCCTTCATCATCAGAAAATCCATATCATGTTGATAATGCGATGGATTTAGTGTCAACGAATCATAGAAACGACAAGCATCCTTCTGATTCTCACCAATAGCCATTCTGCAATTAGAAAAATCCTCTTTTCCCATTTCCAGAAAAGTCAGAAAGATCTCATCCAAATAATACTTGGCACTGGGTATATCTTTTTCCTTGCAGAATTCATCAACATACTGTGCAAACTTAGTGTTATACTTTGGGAATTCTATCAAGAGCATATAGCACTTTATCATCAACAGCCTATAATCTCTTGGTGCTTCAATGTTATCACTCTTCAAGCAATCTGGCATATAAGACTCGACAAACTCTTCTGCCTTCATATTGTTGTTAGGTAGCTTCTGATTCATTGCCAGACGCTCATCGCAACAAAGCATATAAGCCAGGAACAGGTTCGACAAGTCATCCTCTGTCAGTTCATCATCTCTTCCATTATAACAAGTCAGTAATCTGCTTATAAGCAGAAGCATAGCATATTTATCTATAAGAGCATAGCTCCCAAGGTTATACTGTTGAGCATACTGGCCAACAGGGTTCTTTACATCATCTCGCGTCTTCATCAACCATGGTGCCCAAATATCGAAGTCACGCTCACCAATAAACTGATTCACCTTCTTTGAGAGATTATATGAAATAAGCTCTATGGCTGTGTTTGATGGAACAATAGCCAACAAGTCTTCTATCTTATCGTGCCGGTCTGGATAGACCACACTATAAGACAACAATACCTGCTTCTGTAATTCCATCTTCTTCATAACGTTACCCTTTATTACCATTCAACATCCTTACCATTCTGCGCTCTCTATAGAAATTATATGACCCCATGTTTACATACTTTGTCTCTCTCAGCCGAGCAAGCAGTTCTTCGTTTGAATTAGATCCCTGCACAATTAGCATCAATTGTTCCAAATCCAAGAACCAACTATTGAAGAATGAATTCGTTTTAGAGTCACCGTTGGTTCTCTCTTCGTTTAGGAACGGCATCCACTTCTGCATGTCCTTATTAAACTTCTTCACATCCTTTATGGTCTGCTCATCATCACCGTCATATTCTGCCATCAACGGTTTATTACTAATTTCATTCATAATGCTCTTGATAAGCATTCTATCTTGGAGTGGACCAAAAGCGCCTAGACATACAGAGATGCACTCAGCCGTTCTATCCAGTTTCTCTACCCTAGTCACATTCCCGTTTCCATCATCCAAATCTACATACCCATCTTTAATCATAAGATGTGAAGTCCTAAAACATTGGGCCTGTGAATCTATGAGACTTCCCAGTAAATCTGCCACAATTCTGAATTCATCACCAGACTTTGCCTTTCTGGTCAGGCTTTTCTTCTTCATCTCAAAAAGCATGATACCTTTTGTGGCCTCAACAACAAGATCCGCTTCGCCTTCTTCTGGTGGAAGATAAGTGCCACTGCAATGCGTTATGCCTTTTTCGGCAAGTTTCTCGTTGATAAAAATCTCGATCAACTTTCCGACTTCCTTATCAATGTCTTTCTGGTTGTCCTCTTTTTCTTGATTGCGTACAACCATCATCAGTGCCTCAAACCACCCCCATGAACCTATTGTTACGGGCAAAGCATATATCTTACCATTTGCTTTAATCAGTGGCTTGTTGGCGGCATTCTCTTTTTCTTCATCTAATGGTGTTCTGAATCCATTGTTTAATATGTCACCACCTGTTGCCACATCATTGATCAATTGTTCAATAGCCCCAATTCCTAGTTCATTCAATTTATCTTTTCTTAGCTCCACACATTTCAATGCATCCGCAACAGAAAGGACATAATTCATCAATCGCTCATATTCATCAAATGTGTATCCGTTTTCCAACACCCTTCCCGTATCGCGCATATACATAAGCACACGTTCACAGAACATTCTCGTAAACCAAACAGAATGTTGCGTCAGTCCAAAGATGCTCTCCTTATACACCAAATCCCTGAAAAACTCCACCGTGTCTCTGTCTCTGTGGAATAAATCTTCCCATACATTTCCGAAGTTCTGTACAGGGTATTTAAGGAAACAGTAGTTAGTCGCTAGTTTTATAGCATTTCCAAAAGCCTTTGCTGCCTCGCTATTGCTACCTCCGTCTGCATTGATATTTGCCAAAGCTAAGTTTACAAGATAATTGTATGGTTTTACTATTGTCACATCCTTTGGATTAGGCATATTGCCATTCATATCGGTCAAGAATCTTCCTTCTGGTTCCAAATATTCCATTTGCGACAACAGCATGTTCAAGAATCTTCTTCCACCTGCCTCGCGAATCCAGTTGATCAAAGCATCATAGACTATATCGTCATTCTCTGTCACATAGTCACAATCCTCTATCTTTATCTTGAGCCCAAATTTCCGCAACGTCTTTGCAGCCGCTGCACGTCTATGCTCCTTATCATATTCTTTCAGCCAATCTGTTTGTGGCAAAGGCATTTCTTCACTACAGGCCGCTATCACGTCTTGCCAACAAGTATCACTAAAAGTCTTTATGGCACTTTGATTCCAACCAAGATGATTATGAATAATCTCCACTACATCTATATAGCGTTGGTTATCCACACCATCTAGTAACTGCTCTCTCTGCAAGCCTTTACCCAACCTCTGAAAATCCCTATACAAAAATATTTCATCACTGTCTGATGGAAGTAGTGCTTTGATACGCGCATCTACATTCCCAATCTTTGTGGTCACGGGCTTAAGCAAGCCATCAACAAACTTCTTGAAATCTGCTATTGTCACCATCGCTTCCTATTTTTGTATTTTCTTAATCACCCCCTTCAGACAGTCTTCAATCAGAATATCTGCATAGGTTGTTTTATTTTTTTGTTTCTGTGCCAAGGCCTGCTCTAGATTCCTCACAAACGGCAATTCTGCATCATATACTTGGGGAGATGGAACCTGTTGTAAGAAACGTCCGTTCAGTATTTGATAGAGAGCCATCACTTCTTTAGGCTGTATTATATTCACTTTTTTTACTATATCGTCCATCGGAATATGACTTAATATTGGATAACTTAGGAAATCTGGTGTCTTGGTATCTCCATACTGAATAGTTAGTCTATTGGCTAAAGAGGGTAGGTCTTCGATAAACTGGTGGCGCACCTCTTTAATATCTGCATCTAAATTGGCTTTCGTTATTTCATCCATCTTCTTACGTTCATACTCAACCACCCACCGACTTTCCTTGGGGATCTCAGTTTCTACAACATCTAAATTTAGTTTGTCAAGAAGGTTCAGCGTATCTATGCTTTCATACATCCTGTTAATGCCACTGACAATCTTTGACCGCATATCCTCCTGAGAGAAAGAGGTAAGGGTACAGAAATGCTGTAAATATGTAGCAGAATTAACGTATGCCATATTATCACAGAATTGCCCTTCTTCCACATACTGCGCCAACTGTACCACAGCGTCAGCCATTTCTTCATTACTCATATTCCATTGCGAATGCATAAACTTCTGCAATAATGCGTATGCGGGGTTTATACTATTCCTTTGCACTTTACTCTTATATCCGTCCCACACAGATTTCAGACCATCCGTATCCAACGAAATACCAGCCGTAACAAAGTCAAAAACCTGTGGAGCCACTATAACAGGGAAGTTATGAGCTTTCACCAACTTCTCAAAAATACACGCAACTCGTTGGTCTGTATATTCGCGTTGTTTTTCTTCCTTTTGCTTTTCCTCAACTTTATCTTCCCCTGTTTCATCAAACAATCCTTCCGTTTCTTGCCTGGCGTCATCAAAATCCCAATCAATTGTTGACAATTCAATATATTGAGAAAACTGCAACCTGTCTTTGTAGGTCAGGCGGTCTTTTTTATACTCAATTGCTAAACCTACTGTACAAGCCCATAATGACATTAGAAAGCTATCAGCCAAATCTTTGTTTTCATTATTCAGAAAGCCAACGCAAGCCTCATAAATCTTACTGAAATGAGCCAAAGCGAATTTCAATATTCTGATATTATGCAGTTCAACCCGCAAACCTTTATTTTCCTTATATGATGGGAAACTCGGGTCAATCACCTCCACTGGCTTTGAAGTCGTCATAAACTCAGTAAATTGTGATTGATAATCCTTCCCGCATAATTCCTTAAAGATAGCCACCACATCAGGCTCATAAACCAAGGTTTTCTCTATCACCTTTTCTTTGAAAACAAGCTTCGCCTCACCCTTTTGCTGTATATAGGAGTTGTTGGCTATTACTACCACTTTATAGCCACGTTGTTCAACCAACCCGTTGATGGCGCCCAATAGTGTATGAACATCAATAGTATCAATCACACGCTCTATATCATCAAGAATAATGACGGTCTTCTCTGTGGGAATTAGCTTATAGAGCAAGCCACTGTTGTTGCCCACCAATGTTTTCACGTCCACAAAACTATCAAGCCATGAAATGGAAGAAACAAATTGCGCTCCTTTAGCTACTGCCCTGCCTGCCTTTTCCTTTCCCCAACCGGACAGCCAAGATTTCTTTTTCTTCATCTCAGTTCCTTCACCTTCGTCGCTCTCTGGCCGTTTGTAATTATCTGCTATTCGAAGTGGTATTTCATTAACCGACTCAATACCGAATAATGATATCTTCACAGGATTCCATCCTTCTTGTAGCAAGACAGGCATTACCACTTTTTCTATATAATAAGTTTTACCACAACCCCATTCGCCCGACACCATCAAAGCGCCGGTACTCTCCATTGACAGATAGTTTCTTATACCGTCTAACATATTATTGTTTTTATAGAAGAAAATCGTTGTATCAAGACACTAGCGAAGAAACTTAGTAATACTTCTTCGTCTCTTTTAAGAGAAGGATATTTGATACAAAGGTACTCTGTTTTTTCGAAAGTAAGGCGTTTGTTCATCGTTTCGCGCGTAATTTAACCAAATTTTATCTAAAATCACACCTATATGCCACTAAAAGTAGTGATAATTGAAGTTTTTTGAGTACCTTTGCAACGCATAATGGCAATATGCCATCTTTGCACGACATATTGACAATACGAAGCGTTATGCTCGACTTGCAAAAGGAAACGTGAGAAACTTCCAAGAAAGAACTGCAAGAACGGTGTACGGTTCGCGCTATATAGCGTGGGCTGGTTACTCCTTCTCAGTTCAGGTAATTCTCACGACCTCCTTTTGAAGAAGTGGTATATCAGTGCCACGCTTCATAACAATTAAACGTCCTAATGGCTGCTGGAGGACAAAACAGAAGAGACGACTATGAGTCAATTATCTAAAATCTTGGTTACTATAGGAGTGGTTGTCCTATTTGTTATTATCTTTGGTGCAATTGCCGGTTCTATGAGCGATGCTGATCGGACACCTGGTATTTTGGGACTAATTGTTTTTGGAGCTTTGATAGGGGCATTGAAGGCTATTTGGAAAAAGCCTAAGAATGAAGAAAACAAAGACAACACATCCGTTCTTCAGAAGTAATACAAACTTGGAATGTTCAAAGACTATTATCTGATATTGGGCGTTTCTTTTTCTGCTTCCAAGGAGGAGATAAAGAAGGCATACAGAAAGATGTCATTGCAATGGCATCCAGACAGGAATCCTGGAGTTGATGTTACAGAAATGATGCAAGACATCAACGAAGCATATAAGATACTGAATGATGATATTAGTCGGGTAAGATATGACAAGGAGTACCTATTATTCACTCAACAACGTGAGAACAGCAAGCCTAAACGTTCAAGCCCACGGTCAGAGTCTTGGAATTACGACTATGAAGTAAATGATGAAGATTTGAAGAATGACATCAACGAGGCAAGAGCTTACGCAAAAGATTTGGTTGACGAGTTCTTCAAGAGTCTAAAAGAGACATCAAAAGCCGCAGCGAAAGGAGCTTGGGATGGTGCTTATGGCTATATAATTGGCGGTTTTATCGCCACTTTAATATTTGCATTAATCAGAGCATGTCATTAAAAAACAAACAGAATCATGAGCATTAAATTATTTATTGGATTAGTGGTTTCTTCCATGATATTCACATCATGTGGTCAGAAGAAAGAAGTAACTTACAGTAAACATTCAAGTGTTGACAATACATATAGTGTTGAGATTCCAACTAACGCAACACAGGGAAGATGTGTTGGTGATTTATTGAGTTTTGAGAATGCTAATTTTCATCTAACAATCACCATACAGCACATTAACGAAGGAAGTATCGAAGAATATATCCATAACAAGGATGTAACAAACAGCACCTTTTCTTATGATCTCTTTCAGTCCTCTGATACAACATCCTTCTATAAAATTACAAGAGGAAACAATATGTGGTCGGCTTATGACCTTTATATGCTCAAATGTTTGGATGGAAAGAACTATCTTTTCAAGGTTAGTTCTGATGTGCTTGGTCAATCGGAGATGATAGAGATGATAAAGCATATCTACACTTCGATGAAACTAAATGGAATGGGAGAAGGTGCTGATGCAGATGCCGCAACAGAAGAAGCAGAAGCTGTTTCTCTTGAAAGGACGTATTCGACAAGATTCTATTCTGTAAAGTACCCTAAGGGATGGAAGATTACAGAGCATTTGGATGAAATGACGGAAGTATACATTGGTTATCAACCAGAGAATTTTGGGTTTACCATTGTACGTTTTGAAACGGATTACACTCTTTCAGAAGTGAATGCAGAAGGAAATGAGAATGTTCGCCAAGCAGGTTTTAGAATCTTGGAAGAAAAACAGATGACAGTTGACAAAGCAAAATGCTATAGAACAGTTCAAGAGATCTCCATTCAAGAGCAAAAGGTGAAACACATTTCTTACACGTTCAAGAAAGGTGATATGCTGTACAATATCAAATTTGGATCTGTGACGACAAAAGAACAAGAAAATATTGCTGCTAAGATTATTGATTCGTTCCGTTTTAAGTAACCAAGATGAAAAGGGCAATCTCTATATCTTTGTTTTTCCTGTTTTGTATTGCAGGATACAGTCAGAGGACTTTGAAGTTTACTGACGTTATGCTATATTGTGGTGACACGAAACTTACCGTTTCTGAAAACTGGGATTTTTCAGATGCAGAAAAAATTGGCATTATACATGCGACAGAAAAAAGGTTTTACGAGCTATTAGGTCAGAGAAGAAGCATTGACATTGACTATTGGACATGGAAAAATGAACGATATGGAAATGGCGTTTCCGGGGCTTATTCTTATTTGAGGGAACAGAATGATGGTTTGTCAATCAGCGTGTTCTATAACAATGAAGAATTGGCTCTCTTGCTGGAAAACAACACGGATATGCACATCTTCATAGACCTCAGCAATCTTATGTTGTTCTATTGCGACAATGCCGATGAAGGTGTGACATCTGTGAGTCCTATAGGCAACGCTTTGAGGAACAAAGAATTCCACAGATTTGATTACGTCCTGATTCCGCCAAAGAAAAAGGCAGAAACATCTTTCTATAGTTTGCAAAGTCTTTCCATTTTCCCTGCATCACTTCCCAAAGGCACAATCATCCAGTATGATGTTTTTTCTTATGCTTTCTCAATTGACCCTTGGGATACCATTGAAGATATGATCCTAGAAAAAGGCAGAAACGGAAAGAAATTATTTGAAGAGAAAGATGGTGTATATTATTTCTCGCTCCAAAACGATTTTCTAACAGCAAGTTCCTTTGGCTATAAAAGAGCGTTCGGCTTTGAGTCAAGATACCACTGCAAATTATATTGAGACCATTAGCCACGACGATTGTACCGCCGTGGCTAATTTCAAGTTACTGTTCTCCTTTACAATCGCTTCTGTTGCTCCTGATGTAAGCCTTCACATGAACGGTTTTACAATTCTGCTTTCATTGCCCCCTCGTGGGGTGAAACAGAAAGCGGCAGACACCCTTGGATGTCTGCCGCCTTTATTGGTTATCAGCGTTTTACAGTGTAAAAGCCGCTGTATTTTCCTTTAGTACTCTTCTTCGTCGAAGAAGAGATCTTCGTCGCTGCTGGGGAAGTCGGGCCAGATGTCCTCGATGGACTCGTAGGAATCGCCTTCGTCTTCAATCTCGTTAAGGTTCTCTATCACCTCGAGAGGGGCACCGCTGCGGATGGCATAGTCAATCAGCTCGTCCTTGGTGGCGGGCCAGGGTGCGTCTTCGAGTTTAGTCGCAAGTTCCAATGTCCAATACATAGTCTTATCGTGTTTTTTTAGGGTTCTGTTGTTAAATCGCGCGCAAAGATACTACATTTATTTTATTTTACGCGTTTTTATCCCAAAAAATTTCATCGTTATTGCTTAAAAAGTTGCAATATCGTCCAAGAACAAAGAAAAAATCACTCAGACGGTTCAGAAAACAGAGCACTACCGGGTCGACATGGTGGGTTCGTGCCAGTGTGATGGTGCGCCGTTCGGCACGGCGTGCCACGGTGCGGCAGATGTCGCACAGGCTCGATGCATGGCATCCGCCGGGCAGGATAAATGCCTGCATCTTGGGGAGTTTGGCGTCCATCTCGTCGATTGCGTTTTCGATGGCATTCACGTCTGCGTCCACCAGACCGTAGGCCGGCGCGGGGTTATTAGTGTCGCAGTCGGTTGCCAGATATGCCCCGGTGTTGAACAGTTTATTTTGTATCTTGAAAATCAACTGCTTCACGCCGGCTGTCTCCATCAGCGACTCGGCAGCGAGCATGCCCAGCCATGCGTTGAGTTCGTCAACGGTGCCGTATGCCTCGACGCGCACGTTATCCTTGTCGACGCGTTGTCCGCCGACCAGCGAGGTGGTCCCTTTGTCGCCCGTAAGTGTATAGATGTTACTCTTCATTGTTTTGCAGTTTGTTTAGTTGGTCTATCATTTGTTGTTGGTTGGTTGCCACGGCATTGATTGTCTTGACGGCCGGCACGAGTGAGTAGGTCGATGCGGCAGTCTCATCAATCTGGCGCAGAGTGTGGTCATACATCCCCTCGTGGTTGACAACCACGATGTGGCGGCGGTCATTGTCGCCGTTCACTACAATCTGTGATAGCGTAGATATCCACTCGTCAATCGTGCCGATGCCGCCCGGCAGCACGACAAAGGCGTCACACATCCCTACCATTTTGCCCTTGCGGTCATTCAAGTCGCGGGACTCGATAATCTCGTCCACGAGTTTGTCGGCACGGTCGGCAAAGATTGCTGGCACCACACCGATGATGTGCCCGCCGTTTTCATGGGTCGCCTGGGCAACGGTGTGCATCAGTCCGGCATCTACGCCGCCATATACCAGCGTGTGGCCGTTCTGGCCTATCCATCTCCCGAGTGCTTGGGCGATGGCATACACCTGGACCTGCAAGTTCTGGCGTGAACTGCAATAAACAGCTATGTTCATTGTTTTTTGATTTTTAATTCTCCACAAAATTACAAAAAAAACTTTAGACTGCCTAAAAATGGATCTTGAGTGTTAGCAGAAAATCAACAGCAGATTTATCTGACCGGATTTGGACAATCGGGATAAATCTGCTGTTGCTATTTTGGGGTTCTAACCCCTTGGGTGAAACTTATTTGCTCAGTTCAAAGCCCACGCGAACGCCGTCAAACTGCTTGCTGATGTCGCCCACGGTCGACAGTGTTGAGTTGCCGGTGAGGGCAGTTGCTGCCTGGAAGACGGTGAGGAGTTTCTTAGACTCGAAAGTGAGAGCCATGCCGTTGGTGGTACGGGTCACATATCCGGTCAGGGTCAGCAGGGTGGCTTTCATCTTGATGGCACAAGTCGAGGGGTCATAGGTATAGGTGCCGCTCAGGGGAATGCCCTTGATGTTAGCCTGGAACTTGCCGTTGGCGTCAAATGCAAAGGCAGTGTTGTTAGAACTGATGCCAACGCTGTTGTAAACCGACTGCAGTTTCTCCTTTACCTGACCTGCGGCTACTGCACCGCCAGCCTTGGCCAGCAGTTTGTCGCTTGTGAAGGCGCAACCGGGGGCCGAGTAGTACCATGTGCCGACCAGCTGGTCCTGGCTGATTTTCACGCCACCGATAACCAAGTTCAGCAGGCTGTTGGCAGTATTTGCATTGGCTAGGCCGCCAAGGACGTTGCCAAGGACATCGCCCAGTCCACCGCCAAGGCCTGTGTTAGTTCCTGTTCCTGTACCGAGTCCGCCCAGGCCCATGCCTGTGCCGTTGCCCATGAGGCCACCGCAGCTGCTTGCAATCAGAGCAACCGTGGTAATGATTGGTAAGATGATTTTCTTCATGTTGATATTGTAAAAATAAAAGTTTGTATTTCACTGCAAAATTACAAAATTTAGTGATAATTGCAGTCAAAATCGGTGATAAATATTCGTTGATGATACACAATACTTCCTGATTCTGGCCACGAACAAATAAGAACTCCGAGTTCTTAGAGGATTCAGAGCACTCCGAGAAAACCGTAGCGTTTACCCGACAGTAGCGGATTTCAATACTTGTTTTTCTTCAGGAAGTCGAGCAGGATTTCACCCATCAGCGGGTTGTGCACGATGTATGAGCCATGGGTTGCGTCCGGTATGATTTTCAGTTGCCCCAGGGGCAGGTAGTCGGCAATCATCCGGGTGTGTTCGGGCAGGATGAGGTCTTTGTCGCCGGCACAGACCAGCACGGGGACCTTGATTTTCTGCAAATCCTCTCGTGTCATGTCGGGTTCTTCGTCCATCATCTTCTCGAGCGGAGTCAGTTTGGTTTTGTCCTCATTGACCAGACTCCATGTGAAAACCTTTGGCCGGTCGGGGCGCTCGGCATAGATGTTGGCACCGCTCACCGCGAGCAGGCTGCATGTGCCGGGGTGCATGCTCTCGAGTTCGAGAGCGATGATGCCGCCGTCGCTCCAGCCATATATTGCCGGATGCTTCAGTCCCTTGGCGTTGATGAATGCCAGCACATCGTCGGCCATGTCCTTGTAGTGGTATTCGGTGAGTGGTTTGTTTGCCCCCTGCCCGCGCGAGTCGAGCGCATAGACCATATAACCGGCCTGTGCCAGTTGGCGCTGGGTGGTCTCGAGGTCATTGTGGCTGCCCCCGTTGCCGTGAATCAGAATTACCGGTTTCCCCTTGCCCTCGGCAGCATAAAGCAACCGCTGGCCATTGACCTCGATAGTGTCGGTATAACTCAGGTAACTGCCGCATGATGTGGTGGCCAACAATACTATTAACAGGTAAAGATATCTCATGTTTGCTTCAAATTGAATGTTTAATATCAGTTATACAGGTCGAGGGCGCGTTTCAGTTCCTCTTTGATTTGTAGTTTCAGTTCGGGGGGGGAGAGTACCTCGATGTTGCTGCCCATTGACAGGAGACGTTCGCGCAGGTCGTAGGTGACTTTCATCTTGTAGGTGAAGATAGAGAAGCCTCCGGCAGCGAGTTCTTCCTGCTGGGTGTGGTGGAGTGGCAGGGCGCGTATGTACTTGGCTTGGATGGCATTGACACGCAGGCGAATCTCCTTGGCGACGTTGTCGTTGGTGATAATGCCGTATGAGTCACGGAAGTACTCGCGGGGACTGAAGTCGGCAGGCATGGTGAAGGTTTTGTCGGCCATGATAGTGAGTTCGTCCATGCGGTCGAGCGCGTATGTCTTGATTTTGCCGTCCTTGGGGTTGTTGCCAACAACATACCACAGTTGCTTGAA
Organism: Candidatus Sodaliphilus aphodohippi; assembly: GCA_018065665.1. GTDB lineage: Bacteria > Bacteroidota > Bacteroidia > Bacteroidales > Muribaculaceae > Sodaliphilus > Sodaliphilus aphodohippi. The sequence continues at coordinate 6,890 of JAGHSV010000009.1, read as the reverse complement.
GATGCGAACGAAGTAGGGCTGTATTTCGACGCCCCGCGATGTGTTGGCACGCGTGTATGACGAGTAGTCGAACCTTATGCACCGACTCTGTTTGATGGCATCGACGATGATGGCGAGGTGACGACGTGCCGACGGGACATCCTCGAGCAGTACTCGCGATGCAATGGACTGGGTGTTCTGCAGCGTTCCGCTGATTGACATGGAGTCCAGCATCCAGTTGATGCGTGAGTTGTCGTTGCCGTGGTCGTCCTCGATGCGGTATTCAAAGGTGCTGCGGTTGCAGACGATGTTTATGTTGAACATCTCCTCAATCTTGTTGCGGTAGGTCATGAAAGTGCGTCGTGGCAGCGGCTGTCCGTCATCCACCTGGTCAAGCACCCACTTTTCGTTGAGCCGTGCCAGCGTCAGCGAACCATAGCGATGCAGCGTGTCGAGAATCCACAGATATTTGTTCAGTAGCATAAAATTCAGTTAAATAAATCGTCAAGGCAAATTGTATTGGCAAAGCAGTTCCAGTTTTTTGCGGTATAACTCCCCAAAAGTGGATTAAAAAATGCAGTTTTGGGGGATTATAGGTTTTACAGGAAACGGCTATAATCCCCCAAAATGTGGTAGGATGAATTTATTTCTTGCGGAGCAGCAGCAGGCCAATCATGGTCAGTGCGGCATTGAGCAGCAGCAGTTCGAATCCCAATGTGTATTCATACTGTTTCTCGAGCCATTGCTGAACAAAGAAACTGATGACGGGTGCTGCAACACACACGATGGGGACCAGACGGTCGCGTACCGGGGTCTTGCACATCATGCCGTAGGCAAACAGGCCAAGGATGGGGCCGTAGGTGTAGCTTGCCAGAGTATAGACGGCGCTGATGGCATCGCTGTTGCTGATGGCATAGAACACCAGTATGACGATGCCCATGCCGGCTGCCATGGCAATGTGGACAATGCGGCGTGTGTGGCTCAGGCGCGCCTCGTCCTGCTTGGTGTCGGCACCCAGGATGTCGACGGTGAACGAGGTGGTCAGGGCAGTGAGTGCCGAGCCGGCAGCCGAGTATGCTGCGCTGACGAGACCCAGGATGAATAGGATGCCAACCACGACGGGCATGCCGTCGGCAAACGCTACCTTGCCAAAGAGTTCGTCACTCTTCTCGGGCATTGCCATGCCGTTTTTGGTAACATAGAGTGAGAGCAGTGTACCCAGGATGAGGAACAGCCCGATAACGAAGAACTGGGTGATACCGCTGACGATAAGACCTTTTTTGCTCTCGGCAGCATCTTTGCTGGCGAGGGTGCGTTGCATGAGGTCCTGGTCAAGGCCTGTGGTGGCGATGACCATGAAGATGCCCGCGATGAACTGTTTCCAGAAGTAGGTGCCCTCTTTGGGATTGTCAAAGAACCACATGCGTGAACTGTAGTCACCGGCAATGGCGCTGCACATCTCGCCAAGGTTGTAACCCAGCCCACTGGCTACGAAGTAGATGCACAGGACAACCGACATGATCAGGCAGAAACTCTTCAGCGTATCGGTCCAGATGACTGTCTTCACGCCACCTTGCAGGGTGTAGAGGAAGATAAGAGCCACAGTGGCAATCACGTTGATGATGAACGGGATGCCCAGCGGTTGGAATACCAGCAGCTGCAGTGTGACGCACACCACATAGAAGCGTGCCGCGGCACCAAGCATCTTGCTGATGAAGAAGAACCACGCGCCGGTCTTGTGGGTACCGCCGCCAAAACGCTGCTCCAGGTAGCCGTAGATGGATACGAGGTGGCGTTTGTAGAACAGCGGAAGCAGCACGTAGGCTATGGCAAAGTAACCGACGATAAAGCCCAGCACCATCTGCAGGTAACTGTAACTCTTGGCGACAACCATGCCGGGAACCGACACAAAGGTCACGCCCGAGATGGGGGCGCCGAGCATGGCGATGGCGACGATGAACCACGGCGCCTGACGGCCACCGGTCAGCGCGTCCTTGCTGTCGCTGCCGCGCGATGCGAGCCACGAGATGATAAACAACAGTATGAAGTAGCCAATAATGGTGGCAAGTACAATCCAGGGAGTAGTCATAATCTTAAGTTTTTTGTTTTGGTATTTGTTTTAATCCTTATACAGCAGATAAGGTTTGCGTTGCACTTTGAACTTGGCGACATCGTCGGCCCATGTGGCCTTGATTTCGTCGGCACTCTTTCCGTCCATAATCATCTGCTTGATGTCCTTGCGGCCCATCAGCAGGTCAAAGAAGCGGGTGAAGAACTTGTCGCCCAGGTTGGTCGAGTTGTATGCGTCAATCACATACTGCAGGTTGATCTGCCCCTTGATGACCTCGTCGGCAGTCAGGTTGTGCAGGTCGGTGCCATAGCACAACTGGTCCTGGCATGGAGGCGTCTTTGCCCCGAAGCGGCTCTTGGGGGTGAACGAGAACTTGTGGTTCTTCATGTCGGGGTGTCCATAGACCTGGAACGGCCAGTCGGTGCCGCGGCCCAGGCTGACCGGAGTGCCCTCGAAGTAGCATGTCGAGGGATACAGGTACACGCTCAGCATGTTGGGCAGGTTGGGTGACGGGGCGATGGGCAGTGCATAACGGGTGTGGCGTGTGTAGTTGTCACATGGGACTACCGTGAGCGGCAGCGTCTTGCCGTCCTTGAGCCATCCTTCGCCCATTGCCATCTTGGCGAGTTCACCCATTGTCATTCCATAGACGGTGGGGATTGGCAGGCGGCCGACGCCCGACTTGAGGCTCATGTCAAGTATTGGCCCGTCGACATACATGATATTGGGGTTGGGGCGGTCGAGCACCACAAATTCCTTGCCGTACTCGATGGCGGCGTCCATCATGTTGATCATTGTCACGTAGTAAGTGTAGAATCGCAGTCCAACGTCTTGCAGGTCAATGACAATGACGTCAAAGCGCTCCATGTTCTTCTCCATCTGCTTGCCGTCGCCATAGAGCGACGCGATTGGTATGCCGGTTTTCTCGTCGACGCTGCTCGACACCTTCTCTCCGGCATCGGCATTACCGCGGAATCCGTGTTCGGGCGAGAAAATGGTGGTCACGTTGATGCCGTTCTCGAGCATGATGTCGAGGGTGTGCTTGTCGCCCACCATACCGGTCTGGTTGCTGAGCAATGCTACACGTTTACCCTTCAGTTGTTTAACATAGAGATTGGTGCGTGCCGCCCCGACAATGACTTTGTTGTCGTTAGCGGCAACGGCATTGTTGCGGTTTGCAACGTTGGCCGTGGTCTGGTTCTTTGCTGTAGAGCACGAAGTGCCCATCGCCACCAACGCCACGAGTGCCATTGCAAGAGTTTTAATCCGTATCATAGAAATCAGTATTTATTGTTCAACTATAATATAATGCAAAGTTACACTAAATAAATGTTATTTCAAAATTACATCCATTATAGGTTCCTAAGAAAATGTACTTCCGGTGAAATTTCAGGCGGGTGTCTTAATGGAACGGCGAATCTTATTTATTATGTAGCGTGGTATGAACGACAGGTGGCGTAGCACGGTTGGCACGGTGCCGTAGTAGTGGCACATGATGCGGTAACGCTCTTTGAGCGACGCCTTGTGGTTCTTGTCGGTGAGACCGTCGGTAAGGAAACTGATGATGGCTTCGTCGCCCACGTAAGCGTTTGCAGGCGACGACTGCAGCACCCTGATGCACCAGTCATAGTCAGCACTGAAGCGGTAAGTCAGGTTGTAGGGCACGGCAAGGTCGCGTCGTGCCACAAATGCCTGATGGCACACCAGCATGCCTCGCTTGAAACTGTCGGCGGTGAGATGCTCCGGTGCGGTGAGGTGGCGCTTGCCCACAACATTTCCCGTGGCGTCAACCAGTTGCGTCTGCCCGTAGATTACGCCCGGGTTGTCTGCCGCTTGGGCTGCGATGCGCTCCAGTGACGCGGGCGAGGCAAAGCGGTCGCCGGCATTGAGAAATATCAGGTAGGTTCCCGTGGCATGTGCGATGGCCTTGTTCATCGCGTCATACAAACCCTTGTCAGGCTCGCTGATGATGCGCGTGCCGTTGATGCCCGCGTCGCGAACGAGGTCCAGCGTGCTGTCGGCAGAGGCACCGTCAATCACCAGATACTCATAGTCGGTGAACGATTGTTCCGATACACTGCGCAGGGTGGGGGCGATGACGCCCGCCGCATTCCAGGTCACAGTGATTATGCTGAATAATGGTTCCATAACATAATTAATGAGACCACAAAATTACAAAAAAAATGGCAACTCTCCCCATTAACCGGCTTTAATGTGAAAAATAGGCCTCTCCACATTTTCAAATAGGAAAGGGTACAGTAAAAAAACAGTATGTGGGCGCATCACTGCGGCCACATACTTAATAAAATTCTGTCTATTGTATTGTGCTTTTAATTTCGGTTAAAGGTGTCATTTCAGGATTTTGGTGGTGACAGTGCTTCCGTCCCTGAATGTGGTGACCACGACATTGACCCCGCTGAACGGCTTGCTGCTGCTCTGCCCGGTCATGTTGTAGTACCTCACATTGGCAATTCCATTGCCGACGTCAATGCCGTCGATTGCTGTCACCAGCCCGTATGGCCATGTCACCTCGATGACGTGTTCGGCCACGTGGTAGTAATCGGCGGTGCCGGCCGCTGCTCTGGCTGCGGCGCGCTTCATCCCGTTTGCCTTGGCAGTGCCCGGTTCGACTTTATAGTAAGCCCTTGCCCTGTACGTTACCGTGGGCGACTCGCTCTTTGCGCCGAATGTTCCGGTGGTGTTTGTGCCCTTTATGACCTCGCTACCCACATTGTGCACCATGTCACAGTGCTCTTCCAGCCCCATGCTCTTGAAGAACATGAAGTCAGTTGCCCTGCCTTTGAACTCCTCAAACGCCTCGTCGCTGTCGGGGCAGTCTCTCCATACACGGTATCCGCCCGACTGTGTTGAGAGTCCCGGCCTTGACTGGGAGAACACCAGCTCGGCGAGGCATGAGTAGTACCTGCTGCCGTTGTTGAAAGTCATCGCTGTTTTGGCGAGGTCGTGCGCCGAGATTTCCACCGATGCCACCGGTATGTCAACCTCGTTGGTCCCGTAGGAGTTCTCCCCGAACCGCGATACCACGTGCATGCCGTATGTATACTTCATGTCGTCCTCCCCGTCGAGTTCCTGGTAGTAGGGCAGCTTGTCGGTGTTGTTCACTCCGATGATGAACTTCTCGACCAGCCAGTTGTTGCGGTATAGCGAGTGGTACTTGAACTGGGAGTTGTAGAACTCGCTGTGCGATGCCGAGATGCCCACCGGAGTCTTGAGCATGTGCCTGTCCTCGTCGGCGCTGTTGATTTCTTCGAGGGTGTATCCCGGTTTGTCGGGGTTGCTGCGCCACTCGTCAATGTCCGAGACGAGGTGTATGTTTGCGCTGGCTGCGTAAACGGGCACGACGAACCTGTTGGTCTTGACGTCCTCCTTGATGGTGTAGATGTACTTGCCGCTGGTGTCTCCGCCGTTTGCTGTCGAAGCGGCAAAGTAGTCGCGTATGTTTATTCCGTCATCCACCTTTCCCGACAGAGTAACCGCCTCGCTGTCCCACCTGTTTTCCTGCGCGGTGTTTGTTGCCCAAGAGCCGTCGGGGTAGGTGACGTTGTACCTGTAGCAGGTGCCGTCGTGGCTGAGTGTCACGGTGGCGATGTCCTGTGCTGTGTTGTCGTCTCCCTTGGTGCGGGTGATGGTGTAAACCTGTCCGTCAAAGGTGAGTTCCCCCTGGTCAAAGTGCCCTGTGAGCTTGATGGTGTTCATGTATGTGTTGAGCAGTTTCTCGGGGAGGAATGTCGAGCGGTACTCTCCACCCTGCAGGAAAATCGCATCGGGGAGATACGGTGTGATGATGACCTCGAGCAGTGCGTCGTCTGTCTCGCCGTCAAATATGTCCATGTCTTCACCTGTGCCCTGGTTCTTGTTGCACATCTGGTTGATGTTGTACAGGTATGAAAAAGTGTCGGGCGTGTTGTCAATGGGCAGGTAGAAGCATGTCACGCCGTCGACAATGCGGCAGTAAACGCCGTCGGTCAGCAGCGAGGTGATGTACAGGCCCCGGCTCTCGTCGTTGGTGAAGGTCTCGTTGTGCACCAGGCCGTCGGGCACCGGAGTGTCCACGGGCATGCGCACCACATACCACTCCTTGACACCCGAGCCGTCGCCGGCGTCAACGTTCTCGCGTGTGGCCTCCATGAATCGGGTCTGGTTTGTGCCTCCCCATCCCCAGCCGTTCTTCTCGTCCGAGTGGTAATAGGAGGTGTAATATGGCTCCAGCGTGTTCAGGTCTGCTCCGTCCAGCTGGATGAGGTGGTTGTTCTGTGCATGGAGGGTGGTGAGCTCGGAGAGTGCGCTCACGTCAAGAGTGTACAGGTCGTTGTCGTTGATATAGAGTTGCCCCAGGCCCACGCAGCTGGCAAGCCCTGTTACTTCCTTGAGCCTGTTGAAGCCGATGCACAGGTGTGTCAGATTTGACAGCCCGGTCACGTTAAGATACGTGAGCTGGTTGTGACCGCCGGTCAAGGTTTCCAAATCGGTAAGGTGTGACACGTCCAGGCTGGTCAGGTTGTTGTGGTTGAGGCTGAGGATTGTCAGCTGGGTGTTGTTGGTCAGGTCAATGCTGGTCAGGTTGTTCATGTCAACGCGCAACTCTGTCAGATTTGTGAGGTGTGAAACGTCGATGCTCTCCAGTTTGTTAGAAGTGAGTACAAGAGACCCCACATGTGTTTCCTCGCAATTTACGCTGGTTAACTGGCATGCTTTGCATTCTACAGTATATAGACGCGGACAGTTAGACACATTAAGAGTGGATATTTGGGTTGAATCACAGATGAACCACATTAAGTTCGGGTAGCCTGAAATATCCAGTGTGCTGGGAAGCGGGTTT
>JAGHSV010000057.1 GCA_018065665.1 Candidatus Sodaliphilus aphodohippi | reverse complement strand
CCTGTCTCTTTAGCGATTTTGCTAACGATGTCTGCTTTAGTCATTGTTGTAAATTTTTATTTAAATTGTTATTTAAATTGTTGAATGTTTTGCTAAATTATCCTGAAATGCAGTTAGCAAACGACAATGTATCAAACACTTAAATGCATAATTATTGCCGTTTTGCAGGCCACATGACCGATTTTGCAGTGCAAATATCGCACTTTTTTTTGAATTATGCGCTATAATTCAGCATTTTTTATGATTTTTTTTAGTTTTCGGCGTTTTTTTTCAAAAAGCGGAATTGAAACCAAATGTGTTTTTAGCCGTTTTTTTTATGACTATAAACAATATGGTAAGTCATGTTTTTTTTATTTTTCACATAGTTTATTTTTTCGCTCTGAAGATTTTTTTGAGTTTTATTTGGAATCATTATTTTTTATCTATAACTTTGCAAATGGAAGATTTGATATAATGGAAAATTTTTCGATCCATTACTCAAGGGCAACATAAAGCTATGGACAATATTGCCGAACGATAAAAACATCCTATTATGAAAAAGGAATTATTCAAAAAAAGCAATCACGGCACCGGCCTGCTGGCGTCGGTGCAGCCCTACAAGTACACCGGCAAGGAGCTCGACCGCGAGACCGGCCTCGACTGGTACGACAGCCAGGCCCGCATGCTTGACCCTGCTACTGGACGCACCACAACGATGGACCCGATGTGCGAAAAGTACTATCCAATGTCCCCCTACCTGTGGTGCGGTGGAAATCCTGTGAATAGTATAGATATTGATGGTAAAGAACTTCGTATTGGCGGCGTAATGAGCGAAGATGCTTTTAATCAACTCCATACTAAGGTTTCTGATAAGAATTTTATCTTAGAAATGGGCAAAGATGGTTTAGTCGTATACTCTATGGCTAATACTAAATTATCTAAAAATCAGATGAGGATTAAAGAGATAATTGAGGATTCTGCAATTTCTGTATACATTGATGCAACAAATACATATGAGACTGCCGAAGGCGATTATTTTGTTGCTGGAGCTTTTGGGGGAAACCAAGTTGATAATAATGACTTTGGGAAAGTTGTGAAAGTTACGGCGAAACAAACAGTAAATCCCTGTGTTCTAGAAAAAGCAGACACATATACTGGTATAGGAACATCGTTGATGCATGAAATTACGGAAGCCTACGAGGGGGCTAAAATATCTGAAAGCACAAAGATATCTAGTCCTAGTTCCAATAGACCAAATTCTGTATATGACAAAGCTCACAAAAAAGCAACAGTTCAACCTACCATATACTATAGGATGTATGATAAAAATGGAAATGAAACAAAATTTAAAGATAATGCAAAAAAATTGGAATGGTTTGTTACACCTTACTATGATTCAAAATATGAAACAGTTATTCAAACAATGCCATAAAATTATCATTTTGTTGGCTGTTTTGTGCACAATATTTAGTTGTAAAACGGTAAGGAAAGAAGAATCTTGTCTTTCTGTGAAAAATTGCTTTGTTGTTACAGATATAAAAAAAATAAAACGGGATGTGTATTTTATTTATGCAACCAGAAATGACTCAATTTTCAAAATAGCAAGTTATTATGACGTGAAAAAAAAAAATAATAGGAGCGAGACTATCAAGAGGTTCCAGGTTTAAAGTGAAATTATATTCGCAGATCAGGGAACCTGAAGAGAAATTTCATATTATCCCGAACCCTGGGATTGCAATTCTCTTTCATGGAGTTGCTGTAACACAAGAACCAGATAAGAATATAAATGATGTATGGTTTTCTGATGAATTGAGCGGTCCATATGTGTGTCAATATCAGACTGATGCCGAAAAGAAATGAAGTGCCCAAGTGGGAATGTAATTTTTTTCGGCACCTATTTGTTGCAATTCAGGAAATAATGTTCTAACTTTGCGGTTGTGCATGCTGCACGGTAATCAAGCAAGACAAGAAGGCTCATGTCGAGAGTGATTCATACATACGAGGGTAACCGGCTGATGACCCGCGACTACCGCGGCGACGTGCGCTGCGTCATCGACGACGCCGGCACGCTGGAGGAGAGCACCTCGTACTACCCCTACGGGATGCCGCACGGCACCGGTCTGGTGGCATCTGTGCAGCCCTACAAGTACACCGGCAAGGAACTCGACCGCGAGACCGGCCTCGACTGGTACGACAGCCAGGCCCGCATGCTTGACCCTGCTACTGTACGCACCACAACGATGGACCCGATGTGCGAAAAGTACTATCCAATGTCCCCCTACCTGTGGTGCGGTGGAAATCCTGTGAAGCACACAGATAAAAATGGTATGGATTATCACGTTGAATGCAATGAGAACAATAGAGAATATACCATAAAAGCTATTTTTTATGTTTTCCAAGATGATCTTTATTCGGCAAAGGAGTCAATCGATTTTTGGAATAAATTAAGTGGTCAATACAGGATTAATGATTATTACGTGAAATTTGATCTTAGTTATTCTGTAGTTGACCATGCGTCAAGTAACAATCCATCAAAAACAAGTATGTTAAGATATAAAGTTGATAATGATGATAGCGGAATGGCAAATTCGTATCAGATTGTTGCAGATACGGACAAAAGATTGAAGTCAGAACAAAATGGCAAGACTATTGATGGGAAAAAAATTTTGGTTAGAGATAGCCAAAGCAAAACTATGACTGGTGCTCATGAAATTGGCCATGCTATTGGATTAGTCCATAATAGAAGCGTTCATGCACTCATGTATGAATGCTCTTCAGAGAGATTGAATAATCAGGTTTTTCATGACGAAATCCTGCAAATAATTAATAATGCAAAGGCTGGGAAACCATCTTTTGAAAAAAAAGATAATGAATTTAACTATGCAGGTAAAATACTCATTTTTTTTGACAATAATATTCATTTTGTTGTCAATGACAAATATATATAGTCAATCGCAGGATTGTGGGATAAAACATAACACCGACATGCCCAGACACGTGTATTTCGTTGATAGCGTTCAATTAGAATCATCACTGATAATAAGAACAAATTCAGGAAATGATTGGGTGTTATCGGTCATGAGCCAAATGCAAAATTACATTCTTGAGCGTTATGATGGTTCTGGTGATGAATATTTCCTCAATAATGAAAACGTCTATCTGTATTTGCCTTTATTAATTGAAGCAAGCAATCTGGAAACAGCATACATGAATGACAACGAAGTGCAGGATATGTGTTTGAAAGCATCAAGTTTTGAAATTGATTACTCAAACACCAAACGTCTTGGGCTGAAAGCAAGTTATTATTATCTTCAAGAACCTGATAGCTGGTTATTATTCCTTATCAGAGGAGATATCTATAATGATTTGGCGGGTAGAATTAAAAAAAATTGCAAAAATAAACCATTATCATTTAAGAACCCTCATGCATATTATAAAGTTCTTTTCCCATACTGGGACAAGAAGTGAGTTATAAGCTTGTTAAAATAATTTTGTTAGAAATGAGAAAATTTAGTATAAGATTAATGGTTATCTTATTGTCATTAGCAACCACTATTAATGTATATGGAGGGTCAAAAGAATCGCCTCTCTACCGCAACATAGACGGAACAAAGTGTTTTTATTTTGTTGACAGCCTTGAATTCGGCGAAGCTCCAATTATTTACTTGACCGAGACCACAAGTAATATATGGGTTATAGCACAAGATAACAACAAACGGTTTATGAAAGAGTATGATAACTCTGGAGATGAATTTTTCATGAATCAAGAATATGCGTACCTATATTTACCAGAATTGATTGATTCTGATTTACCGACATTAATGGATGTGAAGACTATGACTGAATTTGATAAAGAGATGTATAAACATACTCAAAACGATCCTTCGAAGGTGAAATATGAAGAAAATTCTATACCCAGTATAAAGAATACAATAAAATTCACAGTTAACCCCGATTATTGGTTATTGTTTCTTGTAAGAGGGGATGTATACAATTTTATGGCTTGTACCATGGTAATGGATTCACCAACTCGTTATCTAACATTCAAAAATCCCTATGCCTATTACAAGGTAGTATACCCATGTTGGAAATATAAACAATAGCACCATCAAAGGGACTGTCCTAAAAATGGTATTGCCTTGTAAATGGTTTATTCACAAACAATAAACGTGGAGGTCATGCGTTATACATACGACAACATGGAACGGCCGCTTGCAACATACGTATCGCGCGACGGTCTGAAGAATCAATGAAGGAGCCTTCACGAATTTTTATATTGTTATTTTTATGAAAGTTTGTTTTTCGCTTTGAAGAAATTTTTGTAATTTTGCATTGCAATGAAACCAACGCGACAAAACACTGGCCATGCTGGTGCTGGTTTTATCCCCGACACCGCTACTGCCGTTGCACCAGATGCTCGGCATTCAGGCCGTTTTTTCCATATTAAGCCATTCGCTCGCCCACTATCGGCAGTGATTGGCTTTTTTGTTGGATTCATCAATTAGTAAATAATGTGTAGCAACATGAATACAAAAAGTTTAGTTTCTATCTCTGATTTGTCCAAGGACGAACTCCTGGAGTTAATCAAGAATGCGTCGCTTTTCGAGAAAAATCCAAACCGCGACACCCTCAAGGGAAAGGTCGTGGCGACTTTGTTTTTTGAGCCATCGACGCGCACGCGACTGAGTTTTGAGACCGCCGTAAACCGTCTTGGCGGCCGTGTGATTGGTTTTAGTGATGCAAAAACCAGCAGTCAGTCCAAGGGCGAAACGCTGAAGGACACCATCATGATTGTCAGCAACTATGCCGACGTCATTGTAATGAGACACTATCTGGAAGGAGCCGCACGCTATGCCAGTGAGTTCTCGCCTGTCCCCATCATCAACGCCGGCGACGGTGCCAACCAGCACCCGTCGCAGACGATGCTCGACCTGTATTCCATCTATAAGACACAGGGCACGCTGGAGAACCTGACCGTGACGATGGTCGGTGACCTCAAGTACGGACGCACGGTGCACTCGCTGCTCGAGGCGTTGCAGTTCTTTAACCCCACTTTCAACTTTGTTGCCTGCAAGGAACTCGCCATGCCAGAGCAGTACAAGCAGTTCTGTGCCGAACGTGGCATACGCTATCACGAGACCACTGACTTTAGCGAAGACATCATCAACAGCACCGACATCCTGTACATGACTCGCGTTCAGCGCGAACGCTTCAGCGACCTGATGGAGTATGAACGCGTCAAGAACCTGTACACGCTGAAGGCTTCGATGATGAACGACTGCAAACCCAACATGAAGGTACTGCATCCGCTGCCACGTGTCAACGAGATCGCCCTTGACGTTGACGAGACTCCACAGGCCTACTACTTCCAGCAGGCAAAGAACGGTTTGTATGCCCGTCAGGCAATCATCTGCCGCAGCCTCGGCATCGAACCATAATTAATGAATGTCTAAACCATACATAATTTATAGATATGGATAAAAAAGAACTTGCGGTTGCCGCACTCAAAAACGGAACGGTAATCGACCATATACCGTCAAAGTCGCTTTTCAAAGTTGTCAACCTCTTGGGGATCAAAGACCTTGAAAATAGCGTAACAATCGGGTTCAATCTCGACAGCAAACAGATGGGCAAATAGGGAATTATCAAGATTGCCGATATTCAATTCCCCGAGGATGTCCTCAACCGCATCGCGCTGATTGCCCCCCATGCCGTAATCAACATTATCGATAACTATGAGGTGGTTGACAAGCACATGGTGTCGCTGCCTGACGAGCTAATCGACATCGTCAAGTGCAACAACCCCAAGTGCATCAGCAACAACGAGCCAATGCGCACGCGTTTTCATGTCATTGACCGCGACAACATCGTGCTGCGTTGCCACCACTGTGAGAGAACCGTCCACCAGAACGAACTGACGCTCAAATAAGACTATGAAACAGAACTGGAGACCGGGCACAATGATTTACCCGCTGCCTGCACTGCTTGTCAGTTGCGGTGCGTCGCCCGACGAGTACAATATGCTCACTGCTGCATGGACAGGAACAATCTGCAGCGATCCCGCCATGTGCTATGTGTCGATACGCCCCGAGCGCCACAGCCACGACATCATCGAGCGCAACATGGCGTTCACGCTCAATCTCACCAACCGCGCCCTGGCACGTGCCACCGACTGGTGCGGAGTGAAGTCGGGACGAGACTGTAACAAGTGGAAAGAGATGAACCTTACCCCCATCAAGGGAGTGACAGTTGCGGCTCCATATATCGACGAGTCTCCACTCAGTATCGAGTGCCGCGTCCGCGACATCGTACACCTTGGCACGCACGACATGTTCATAGCCGAGGTGATGAATGTCATTGCCGATGACCGTATCATCAATCCCGAAACCGGGGCGCTCGACCTCAAGGAAGCCGACCTGCTCACATA
>JAGHSV010000032.1 GCA_018065665.1 Candidatus Sodaliphilus aphodohippi | reverse complement strand
TTTTTTTAATAAAAAAGCAGTAACTTTGTGAAATTAAACAAACATAATGGGAAGATGAACGTTAGATTATTATTTGCGTCTGCGAAAGCATGCACCGGTATTATGTGCAGTGCGGTTACTCCACAATGGCAAGACTCTGTTGATAAACTGATTGCGCATGGTGAATTCGCCAAAGCAGAAAAGTTGATGAAATCGTTACCATCTAAAGAGAGAAAGAATGATGCTGTTCGTATTGATTCTTTGAAAACCATAATGCAACGCATTCGAAATGATTTTACCATTACACCAGAACAAGGATGTAAAATGATCAGGGAGCGTATGCCGAGTGCAACCGATTCTCAAATTGAAAACTGGAAGAATACTCAAAAACTTGAAGTCATGAATATCGATGGTCAGGAATGGTGGTTCAGGAAGAGTATTCGTAATTTATGGCTTCTTGCCGATGAATTTGCCGAAGAACATGCTGCCGATAAGAACGAGTCGTACGATGTTCGCCGGAAATATTTTCTTGATGCAATGAAATCATGTCCAGATGCCAACAATGTTCGCAATTGGACTCACGTTAACTTGACGTTTACGCTTGATGTTGATGCCGACGCCGTACCCGCTGGAGAAAAATTGCGTGTATGGATGCCTTTCCCTTATGAGAATGTTAGGCAACGTAACATAAAAATGGAATCGTCTAACCGCGATTTTGTTTATAGTGAAGGAAGCAAGCATCATACAGTGTATATGGAGGCAATTGCAGAAAAAGGAAAGCCAACCCATTTTGAATATACATTCAGTTATGAAGTGGGAGAACGCCACATCTCTAAGCAGGATATGTTGGCATTGCTGGAACCATATAATAAAAATAGCGAGACTTATAAGCGTTTTACTATGAACGAACCACCTCACATGACAATTAGTGATGCTATATCCAAAAAGGCAAAAGAGATTGTCGGTGATGAAACGAATCCGATTGAACAGGCTTCAAAAATTTATATGTGGATTTCACGCAGTTTCCCTTGGGCCGGCGCACGAGAATACAGCACGATTCCCAATATGGCTGATTATGTTGTGTCTATTGGGCACGGTGATTGTGGACAGGTTGCGTTGTTGTATATATCATTATGTCGAAGCCTCGGAATTCCTGCACGGTGGGAGAGTGGATGGTTTACTGCACCGGGTGAGGTAGGGTGGCACGATTGGGCCGAGACCTATTTTGAGGGCATTGGTTGGGTGTCAACCGATCCTTCCTTTGGTCGCAATGCTGTTGACACTCCAATGGCTGATTATTATACTTCAGGTCTTGATATTTACCGATTGGCGACAAATGAAACGATTGGTGATGTGCTGAGTCCTGCAAAGACATTTATTAGAAGTGAAACTGTGGATTTTCAGGCAGGCGAGGTTGAATGGAAAGGTGGTAACCTGTTTTATGACAAATGGGACTCTAACCTGAAAGTGAACAGTTATGACAAATGCAATCAATAAATACAAATATTATGAAATCAATCTTGAAAATTATTTCGCTTTTTGCAATTATCTGTTTTTCGTCAATTAATATTGGTGCTGTAACGGCCGATGATGTTCTGAGTGCTCTAAAACAAAGAGTCGCTCCTGATAAACGCACAGCCATTTGGGATGTACAGACCATTTCGCAAAATGGTATTGTAAATATCATAGGAAAAGTTGGTACCCAAAGCCAAAAGGATGAGATCAGCAAGGAACTCACAGCAAACGGGATTACTAATTTTGCCAATAATCTAATTGTTTTGGAAAACACTTTACCTGAAAATAATCGATGGGCTCTCGTCAAATTAGCTATCGCCACCCTTCGTTGTGAAGGTAGTCATTCGGCCGAGGTTGCAACACAAGCGATTATGGGCACACCCGTTAAAGTTGTCGAACAAGATGACGATTGGTGCCGAATTGTCACCCCAGATGATTATATTTCGTATGTTCCTGCCAGTTCTCTGATATTCCGCTCGGCAGAACAAATGGATCAATGGCGTGCAGCAAAACGATATATTGTAACTGTATACGGTTCACGACTTGTAGTGGAACCAAATAGTGATGAGACTGTAACCGATTTAGTGCTTGGTTGCATTCTTGAATACAAAGGCACTAGTGGAAAATGGTTGAAACTATCAACTCCCGATGGTAGATTGGGGTATATTGAGAAATCTGAAGTTCAAGATTTGGATATATGGAAGCAACAAACATTTGATGCATCTAAAATTGAAAAGACAGCAAAGCGCATGCTGGGTTCTGGATATTTATGGGGTGGTACAACTACCAAAGTAACAGATTGCTCAGGGCTGGCTAAGGTATCATATTTTTCGAATGGAATTATTCTTCAACGTGATGCTTCGCAACAGGCGTTGACTGGAAAAAAGTTTAATGATTGGCACGAAGCACAACTTGGAGATTTGTTGTTCTTTGGCAATTCGACTACCGGACGTGTCACACATGTTGGCATCTATTTGCGTGACGGGAAATACATTCATTGTTCCGGACAGGTTAAAATCAACAGCCTTGACCCTGATGCTCCCGACTATCTCTATTCAACATTGTCAATAAGCCGAATTAATGGCGAAATTGGCACGAAAGGCATTACATCGGTTGCAAATCATCCATGGTATTAATAATAAACTCTATAACACTTTAATAACTTTTATTTATGGATAGACGTAAATTTATTGCTGGTGCAGGATTGGGTATTCTTGCCGCAGCGTCTCCAATTTCTTTGTCAGCCATTGAGGCTATCACTCCCAAGCCTCGGAAAAGCGGACGCTTGAATTTATCATTCTTCCCTTATGAGTTGAAACTGCGTCATGCTTTTAACCTGGCTCGTTATAGTCGTACTACAACTCCAGACATTCAAGTGCAACTTGAATATGATGGAGTTATCGGCTATGGTGAATGCTCAATGCCACCTTATCTTGGTGAATCGGTTGAGAGTGTAAGCAAATTCCTAAGCAGTCTTGACTTGTCACAATTTAATGATCCGTTCAAGATTCAAGACATACTTACTTATGTTGACGGCGTTGCTCCCAATAATCGCGCAGCAAAGGCCGGTGTTGATATTGCCTTACATGATCTTCTGGGCAAAATCATGGGACAACCTTGGTACAAGATTTGGGGATACAATCCCGAAAAAACTCCTATGACCAGTTTCACAATCGGTATCGATACTGAGGAGGTAGTGCGTCAGAAGGTGGAAGAAGCACGTCCATATAAGGTGATAAAAGTAAAGATGGGTCTTGACAAGGATCAAGAAACGATAAACATTATTCGTGAAATGATGCCTGATGTGCCAATCTGTGTAGATGTTAACCAAGGATGGAAAACAAAGGAGCATGGTCTGGAAATGTGTCATTGGCTCGCTGAGCGAAACTGCTTATTTGTAGAGCAGCCGTTTGACAAAACAATGATTGACGAAACGGCTTGGTTGCGTGAACGCTCACCACTGCCCATTATCGCTGATGAAGCGTTCCAAAGACTACCCGACATCCTTCGTTTCAAAGGTGTATATGATGGAATCAACATTAAACTCATGAAGAGTACAGGTTTGTATGAAGCACATAAGATGGTAACGCTTGCAAAATCACTTGATATGAAAGTGATGATTGGTTGTATGACAGAGACATCGTGTGCAGTGACTGCAGCAGCCAATCTTTCCCCTGTTGTTGACTATTGCGACTTGGATGGTAATTTGCTTATTGCGAATGACCGTTTTACTGGCATGACAGTTGAAAATGGTAAGGTGACTCTCCATGACATTCCCGGAATTGGAGTCAAATTGCTTTAATAAATAAAAATCGTGCATAATTTTCAGGGTAAATACAATTGTGTTTACCCTGATTATTTTTGATAAAAAAGCACCTTTAAATATGATGTCAACGTATAATAAGTGTTTTTTTATGGCTTCTTTACCCATTAATGCTGATTTTTCGGGCAATTTATTTGGTGGGATGAAGAAAATGTTGTAATTTTGCACTCGCAATAAGGAAATGGCGGGGTAGCTCAGTTGGTTAGAGCGTCGGATTCATAACCCGGAGGTCCTGAGTTCAATTCTCAGCTCCGCTACTTCAAACAATGGAGTACCACACTTGAGGTACTCCATTTTTCTATTGCTCTTTTGCCTTATTAAGTTTTATTAAGTCAAAAAAACATTATAG
>JAGHSV010000216.1 GCA_018065665.1 Candidatus Sodaliphilus aphodohippi | reverse complement strand
TTTCTTTAATATACAACTAAAATAAACAAAAAAAACGTCATTATGGACTGTTTTTTTTACAAAAACGTGAAACAAGTGGAGCTCTCAGGGTGCAAGGGTGTCGCTCTTATGGCGGTAGCGTTTTTATAAACGAGCGATGCCGTCACGGTTGGTGGCGGCATCGCGGTATTTTATGCACTAACGATTTGATTAGTAGTTCTCGGGCTTGATTTGGAAGTAGGCCTGGGGATGGTTGCAAACGGGGCAAACCATGGGTGCTTCCTTGCCTACGCATACGTGTCCGCAGTTGCGGCACTGCCACATGCAGTCGCCATCGCGCGAGAAGACAATCTTGTCGTTGATGTTTTTGAGCAGCTTGAGGTAGCGTTTCTCGTGCAGAGCCTCGATTGCGGCAACGCCTTCCATGGTCTCGGCAATCTCGTCAAAGCCTTCTTCACGGGCTACCTGAGCCATATTCTTGTACATGTCGGTCCACTCATAGTTCTCGCCCTCGGCTGCAGCCTGCAGGTTCTCTACGGTAGACTTAACGGCACCGCCCTCGAGCAGCTTGAACCACAACTTTGCATGTTCTTTTTCCTGCTTTGCGGTCTCGGTGAACATCTCGGCGATTTGCTCATAACCGTCTTTCTTTGCTTTAGAAGCAAAATACTGATACTTGGTGTGGGCCTGTGATTCGCCTGCAAAAGCGATTTTCAGGTTCTCTTCGGTTTTAGTTCCTTTTAAATCTTTCATAATTACAATGTTTGTTAAGTGTTATTTTAATTTCTCAGGATTAAGTTCCTCGGTGAACGGGTTGGTTGGCGAGCTGGTGCGTTTCATCAGTTCCTCGACGCAGTCGATGACGTTGACGATGAAGTCACCCAGTTTCTCGGCCTCGCAGATGAGGTCCATATAGAATATGCCGGCCTGATAGGGATACATCTTCTGGTTGATGTTCTCGATGTTCTCTGTACGGCACTGGTTGCGGAAGTTGTTGATTTCGCGTTCCTTGTCGTATGTGCGTATCAGGTCTTCGCGTGTAACGTTGTCGATGTCGCACAACACGGCCATCATGTTGCTCATTGCCTGGCTGACATACTTCAGCATGATGTCGATGTTGTTATAGTTGTACTCGGTGAAGTGGGCCTGTGCCTCCTCCTTGCGTACAAGTGTCTTGGCGATGTTGTTGCAGCTGTCGGCAATGCTCTCGATCTCGCTGACGACGTTCAGCATGGTCGAGATCTGGAGTTTTGCGTTGAGACTGAGGCGACCGTCAACAACCTTGTTGAGGTAGTTGGCAATTTCAATTTCCATGCGGTCGCTGATGTCCTCATACTTGCCGATGCGGGTAAAAAGGTCATTGAACTCGACGGTGCCGGTCTTGGTGTGCAACAGTGACTTTACCATGCCCAACATACGCTCGACACGCTCGGCATAAACAATGATTTCGCTCTGTGCCTGAGTGATATTGAGCTCGGCTGTGTTGAGCAGACCGCCACTGATGTATTTCAGTTGGAACTCCTCGTTGCCATCAGCGGTCTTCTTGCGTGAGCGGATGAGTCGGTTGATGATTTTGACATATCCCTTGGTGAACCATATCATAATCCCCAGGTTGAAGATACTGAGTACGGTATGGAACATTGACATGGCAAACGACAGCGAGAACTGCATGGTTGCCAGTGCCTCGCCCGTCGGTGTCTTGCCTTGGCTGGCGAGGTTGTATAGTTCGCCGGGGTCACCCATGTTGAACACCGAGATGTTGAGCCATACAATCAGTTTCACGAGCAGGAAGAACACCGGTAATTCCCATACAGCACCCAGCACGTTGAACAGCACGTGTCCGGCAGCGGCCTTCTTGGCCGACAGGTTGCCGCCCAGCGATGCCAGCACGGGGGTGATGGTGGTTCCGATTTTGCTGCCCAGCACCAGTGCGCACGCCATGTCAAAGGGCAACCAGCCCTTTGCCGCCATGATGAGCACGATGGGGAATGTTGCGGCACTCGACTGGATGGCGGCGGTCACCACGATGCCGATAAGCCAGAACAGCAGTACCGACAGGAAACCCATCTGGGTGTAGGATTGTAAAGCGGCGAAAATCTCGGGCGACTTGCTCAGGTCAGGAACGTTGCTCGCGATTGAGGCAAGACCCATGAACAGGAATACAAAGCCGATGATGCATTCACCAATGGACTTTGTCTTGTTCTTTTTCATGAACAGCATGGGCACCGAGATTGCCAGCAGCGGCAGCAATATGGTGCTCAGGTCGGCCTTGAACCCGAAGATGGCGATAATCCAGGCGGTGAACGTGGTACCCACATTGGCACCCATGGTGACGGCTATACTCTGTTCAAGTGACATCAGACCCGCATTAACGAAACTGACGACGAGGCTTGTCGATGCCGATGAACTCTGGATTAAAGCCGTGATGATAATACCGGTTGTCACACCCATGAAGCGGTTGCGTGTCATTGCCGACAGTATTGAACGCATGCGGCTACCGGTTGCCTTCTGCAGACCCTCGCTCATCACCTTCATACCATACAAAAACAGGCAGACGGCACCGAGCAGGCCAAGGAAGTTAAGGATTGAATAATCCATTCAGTCTTAATAATTAATCGTTGAACTTTTATGTTATATATGAGGTGAATCCAATAAACTCACTGGGCAGACGCTAAAACGTTTAGTCAACAATGAGCATGGCGTCACCGTAGGCACCGAAGCGGTATTTCTCTTCGACAGCGATGTCGTAGGCCCTCATGACGTTTTGGTAACCGCCAAATGATGCTGTTGCCATGAGCATGATGGACTGTGACATGTGGAAATTGGTGATAAGTGCATCACAGGTTGTGCACTCATAGGGCGGGAAGAGGAACTTGTTGGTCCATCCTTCGTATGCCTTGATTCGTCCGTTCATACCGACAGTGCATTCCAGTCCACGCAACACCGAGGTGCCGACGGCGCACACACGATGGCCGTTCTCACGTTTGTCGTTCACCTTGTGCATCAGCTCGAAACTGACATCAAGAGGTTCGCTGTCAAGGCGGTACTTGGTGAGGTCCTCGACATCGATGTCACGGAATGTTCCAAGTCCGATGTGCATGGTGAGAAATCCGCGGTCTATGTCATGTATTTCCATACGTTTCAGCAGCTCGCGGCTGAAGTGGAATCCTGCTGCAGGGGCAACGACTGCGCCCTCGTTCTTGGCAAATATGGTCTGATAGCGCTCGGCATCCTCTTCCTCAACGTCACGCTTGATGTAGTAGGGCAGCGGGGCTTCGCCAAGGGCATATAGGCGCTGCTTGAACTCATCGTGGTCGCCGTCATAGAGAAAACGCAGTGTGCGGCCGCGAGAGGTGGTGTTGTCAATGACCTCGGCCACCATCGAGTCGTCGATGCCGAAGTAGAGTTTGTTGCCGATGCGAATCTTGCGGGCTGGCTCCACGAGCACATCCCACAGTTTGTTGTTGGGATTCAGTTCACGCAACAGAAAGACCTCGATGCGGGCTCCTGTTTTCTCTTTGTAACCATAGAGTTTGGCGGGGAACACCTGGGTGTCGTTGAAGACAAACATGTCAAACGGGTTGAAGTACTCAAGCACGTCCTTGAAGATGCGGTGTTCAATCTCGCCGGTCTTGCGGTGGAGAACCATCATTCTTGACTCATCGCGGTTGTGCGCGGGGTGCGTGGCGATGAGGTCGGGGGTCATCTTTGTGGTAAATTCTGAAAGTTTCATTCTGATTCGGTATTTTGTTTGTTTTTGTTTTCCTTCATACGCCGGGCGGCATTTTGCCTTGCTGCCCGCTCGCGGTTTGCTATACGTTCGCGCTCAAGCAGTTCTTTCTGTGCCTGCTCAGCGCTGACCAGTTCCTCGGTTTCGAGTTGCGTGAGCACGTCCTCAAGGTTGCTGCAGTCCTCAACGCGTTTGCTGCCCACTTGGGTTCGGCGCAGTCCATAGAGGTGTGCACCGCTGCCCAGGGCAATGCCGATGTCGCGTGCCAGGGCGCGGATGTAGGTGCCTTTGCTGCACACCACCCTTACGGTCAGGGTAGGCTCGGCGGGTAGTCCGCACTCGACAACCTCAATCTCGTCGATGACCAACGTCTTGGCCTGTATCTCGACCTCACGCCCTTTGCGTGCGAGTTTGTAGGCCGGTTTGCCGCCCACCTTGCATGCCGAGAATGCCGGTGGCACCTGCTGGATGCTGCCGGTGAACTGCTCGCGCAGCACCTGCTCGATTTGCTCGCGCGTGATGTGTTGCCAGGGGTAGGTGGCATCGACTTCGGTCTCCATGTCAAACGACGGCGTGGTCTCGCCAAGACGTATCCAGGCAGTGTACTCCTTGACTCCTGCCTGCAGTTGCTCGATCTGCTTGGTTTTGCGGCCGGTGCAGACTATGAGCACCCCGCTGGCCAACGGGTCGAGGGTGCCGGCATGGCCGACGTGTATATTCTTGAGCCCGAGGCGAGAACGTAATCGCCCCCTGACTTGCTTGACCACAGCAAACGAGGTCATGCCCAGGGGCTTGTCGATATAGAATATTTCTCCTTCAATAGGGTTCAGCATAGTTGTTGACGCGTTAGTCCACCATCTGCAGGCTCATGCCGCTGGCAAGCATAATGATGATGATACCGCCAACGATGATGCGGTACCACCCGAACGCCTTGAAGCCGTACTTGGTAAGGAACGAGATAAAGAACTTGATGGCAAGCAGAGCCACGATGAACGCCACTACACAACCCACGAGCAGTACGCCCATGTTGTCGGCAAGCAAAGTGCGCGTGGTGTCGTCCATCATCATCTTGAGCAGTTCATATCCACTGGCGGCAGCCATTGTCGGCACTGCCAGGAAGAACGAGAACTCGGCGGCAGTCTTGCGGGTCAGGCCCTGTTGCATACCTCCGGCGATGGTTGCAAACGAACGCGAGGTGCCGGGAATCATGGCGATGCACTGGAAAATGCCGACCACAAACGCACGGCGCTCGGTCAGCGGCGCGTCGGTCTTGTTGTTGAAGATTCGGTCCACAAACAGCAGCAACACGCCGACAAGGACCAGCATGACGGCAACAACCCACACGTTGCCAAGCAGACCCTCGATGAAGTCGCCCAGCGCGAGTCCGATGACCGCTGCGGGTATAAATGCCACCAGCAGTTTCCAGTAGAAGTCATACTTCTGCAGGAACGCCTTGACACCCGTAACGCCCTCCTCAACATTGCCGAGGCGGAAGAAACGCTTCCAGTACAGGCAGACAACGCTAAGGATGGCGCCAAACTGGATTATTACTGTATAGGCATTGACAAAGGCGTCGGGTTTGACGCCCAAAATATTCTCGGTGATGATCATGTGGCCCGTCGACGAGACGGGCAGGAACTCGGTGAGTCCCTCAACGATGGCTATTATTATTGATTGAAGGGTATCCATCCAGTGGGGCAATTACTTCTTTTTACGGTAAATAATGGCCACTGCCATCAGTACAAAGCCGGCGAACGCCAAGAACGGGCCGACAACGATACGGCTTGACTCAAAGATGTCATAGTTGAACTTGTCGCCCTCGTTGGCGCTACCGGTCATCAACCAGAAACCAACCACAATCAGCAGCAGGCAAACGCCCATGAGGATGAAATTGATTTTGCCCAACGGCATCTTGGCGTCATCGCCTTTTTTCTCAATCTGTTTGTTGTCCATATATCTTTTAAATTTGTTGCGGGTGCCTCGCGGCCCCGTTGGTTAATAATCGTTTATACATCATCGTGGTGGCGCGATGCCGCTACCGCCGACGCTACCGAGCAGACGAGCACGGCACCGGCAATCAGCACGGCACTGACGGCAACCAGTTGCCACGGGGTGATGCAGAGGGCCGCTGCACGCCACAGTTCGTTACCCGATGATGCCATCAGCGCCCACATCGCTGCTATCAACGCCGAGGCAATGACAGCAGCCAACGCCCCCGATAACGAGGCACGGATGACAAACGGGCGCGCCACGAACCACGGGGTGGCACCCACCAGTTTCATTGTCTGTATCTGGTGCCGGCGCGAGTTCATCTGCAGCCTGACGGTGGTGACAACGAGTGCCACGGCAATAACAAGCATCAGTGTGGCTGCAATCCCAATCATGGTCAGCAGCGACGACGCATTGCGGCTGATGGCACCCGACTGTTCGCGGCACACTTTCACCGATGCCACTTCGGGCATCTGCTCAACTTGCTGTGCCAGAGACTCGAGGCTATCGGTTGACGACCACTCCTCCTTTACAGTGACGTCAATGGTCGAACTGAGCGGATTCTCGCCAAGCAGTTGCACGAGGTCTTCGCCGGTGTCCTTTTTCCATTGTTCAAGTGCCTGGTCACGCGTTATCACCGCAGTTGTGGCTGTGGAAGGCATCAAAACCAGTTCACGCTCAAGTTGCGGTATGCTGTCATCGGCCCACGATGCCACAGTGACCATCAGCCCGGTACTGTTGCCGGCATCACCAATGAGGCGAGACGACACCATAGCAGTAACAATCGTCACACCGGCAAGTATCAGCGCGAGTGCCAGACTCAACACAACTGTTGCCGATGCTCCGGGTGCCCATGTCGTTAATCGTTTGCCCATGTCAAATGCCTGAATTGGTTTGCCAGAGGCAAATCCAGTGCAAAGATACAACTTGAAAAGGCGTTTGTCAACACTTTAAGCACGTTTTTTGCTTTTCAGACCAAATTTTAGTGTATCTTAAACCATTTTAGATTCAGTTAGTCTAAACAACAAACAAAACCCCAAGGATTATGAAAAAGACTGCCATACTCTTAACATTGGCAATGCTGCTGACAGGCGTCACAGCCACAGCACAGTATCGCCGTCCCACCACAATCACCGTTACGCAGCACCGCCCGCCATTGCACAACGGCTATGGCTGGAACCCGTTTGAGCGTAACGATATGTACTTTGGGGTGAGGCTCGGTCTCAATGCCTCCAACGTGCGCAGCGACGCCCCCGCCCTCAACGGCACAGGTCTCGTCACCGGTGTCAATGTTGGCGCGGCAATTGGTTTTGGACTTACCCACCAGGCACCGCTCTATCTCGAGACAGGTGTTTATTATAGCCAGAAGGGTGGTAAGAGCGACAATGGCAGCGGTAAATTTACCTATGACCTCAACTACTTTGAGGTGCCGCTGCTGCTCAAGTACAAGTACTTCACCTCGAGCGACATCGCTATCGAACCGTTTGCCGGTGGATATGTATCCTGCGGAGTTGGCGGACAAATCAAGGACTACGACAACCGCAACGCCTTCAGTTCCTATGACGAGGGATACTTCAAACGCATGGACGGAGGCCTGAAAATCGGGTGCGGCGTTGAATTCCGCATGCTATACCTTGACCTGAGTTACGACATCGGACTCGCCAACGTCGGACAAGACGACTTTGACGATACACGCAACGGGTGCTTCACGGTCAATGTAGGCGTAAACTTCTGATATTCCCCTTTTTATTTCTCATAACGCAATTTTTATTTTGGGGGGGCATTTGCTGGATAGCAAGTGCTCTCCCTCTTTTTTTATCACGCGAAATCTCTGAAAATGGCAACAACCTTTAATTGCGGTAACCGCCGGGGAAGTCCTCGACCTTGCCCATCAGGTCCACTATCTTGGCACGGCGCTTCAGCATATAGGACGACGGGTGGGCGCTGTCAAAGCGTATCGGGTTGGGCAGCGTGGCAGCAACAAGGGCGGCCTGCTTGCGCGTCAGGTTGGTGGCGTTGCGGTTAAAGTTGCAACGAGCCACGGCATCAACGCCATAGATGCCGTCGCCCATCTCAATGCTGTTGAGA
Organism: Candidatus Sodaliphilus aphodohippi; assembly: GCA_018065665.1. GTDB lineage: Bacteria > Bacteroidota > Bacteroidia > Bacteroidales > Muribaculaceae > Sodaliphilus > Sodaliphilus aphodohippi. Next base: position 7,760 of record JAGHSV010000216.1, on the reverse strand, counting down.
TAGACTTCCATAATGCGCTCTTTGCCCCAGATCGCCTCAATCAGCACCGTGAAGTAGGCTTCCAGACCTTTGCGCAGCCAACTGTGGCCCGGCCACAAAAAAACATTCTTTGCCGTCTGCTGCGAGATTGTGCTGGCGCCGCGTTCACGACCACCGTTCAGGGCTTCAAGTCTCGCTTTATATATCTCCTTGAAGTCAAAACCGTTGTGCTGCAAGAAGCGGTTATCCTCGCTCGCCATCACTGCCTGCGGCATATTGTGTGAGATGCTGTCCAGCGGCACCCAGCGGTGCTCGAGCCGGGGCGACTCGCTGTCACCCAGGTGCTGGCAGCAGCGAATCACCATCAGCGGAGTCACATAAACGGGGATGAATTTGAGTGCCACCGTCATGCCAATGGTGGATATAAAAAAGAATATCAATATGTTGCGTACGATGCGACCTATTTTTTTCATAGTCTGTTGCACTAATTGCTTCGCAAAGATAGACACAATTTTCGGGTTATGACCATTTTTCCCCAATTTTTATTGATTTTTTATCATAAACCGACCGCCGCATGGCTCATCAATGAAGACAACGCAAACCCCGTTTACACCCCCTGTGTTCCCGGTATTCCCTCATAAAAGTGTGTAAATTTCCCAATTATTCCCTCATTTTTTTGTAAAAATAATTGCTATTTCACATAAAATCAGAAAATTTGCATTGAAACAAATCATCTAATTTTTTCAGAATTATTAAAAGGAAAAATTTGGCATGATTTTCCTCAAAACTATCACAAAAAAAGAGGGTATATGGCTGTGAAGATAAAAAAAAGTTGTAACTTTGCAGTTTAGAACTAAAAAAGAGACAGACAACATGAATTTTGTAGAAGAACTGAAATGGCGCGGCATGATTAACAACATCATGCCCGGAGCCGAGGAACAACTGAATAAGGAAATGACGTCGGCCTATGTAGGCATTGACCCCACCGCCGACTCACTGCACATTGGTCACCTCGTGAGCATCATGATGCTCAAGCACTTGCAGCGTGCAGGACACCGCCCCATCGCACTGGTGGGCGGCGCAACGGGCATGATTGGCGACCCCTCGATGAAGTCGCAGGAGCGCAAGCTCATCGACGAGGAGACACTGCGCCACAACCAGGAGTGCATACGCAAGCAACTGGCGCACTTCCTGGACTTTGACAGCGATGCTCCCAACCACGCCATCCTCGTGAATAACTACGACTGGATGAAGGAATTCTCGTTCCTGAACTTCATTCGCGACGTGGGCAAGCACATCACCGTCAACTACATGATGGCCAAGGACAGCGTCAAGAAACGTCTAGCAGCTAACGCCGACCACGGAATGTCGTTCACCGAGTTCTCCTACCAGTTGCTTCAGGGCTACGATTTCCTCTACCTCTATGAGCACGAGGGTTGCCGACTGCAGATGGGCGGCAGCGACCAGTGGGGCAACATCACCACCGGCACCGAGCTCATCCGTCGCATGGCAGGAGGCGAGGCTTATGCCATCACCTGCCCGCTCATCACCAAGGCCGACGGCGGCAAGTTCGGCAAGACCGAGAGCGGCAACGTATGGCTTGACCCCAAGCGCACTTCACCCTACAAGTTCTACCAGTTCTGGCTCAACGTGAGCGACGAGGATGCAGCCAAATACATCAAGATTTTCACCGACTTGAACCAGGAAGAGATTGCTGCGCTCGAGGCCGAGCAGCAGGAGAACCCCGGCGCACGAGCACTGCAAAAACGACTCGCCGAGGAAATCACCGTCATGGTACACTCGCGTCAGGACTATGAGATGGCTGTCGAGGCATCGCAAATCCTGTTCAGCAACAAGGCCGCCGACGTCCTTCACAAGATTGACGAGGACACCCTGCTGTCAGTCTTTGAGGGTGTTCCCACATTTGAGGTTGAGCGCGCTGCCATCGAGGCCGGCACTCCCATGATCTCGCTACTCACCGACAATGCTGCCGTTTTTGCCTCCAAGGGCGAGATGCGCAAACTCACTCAGGGCGGTGGTGTAAGCATCAACAAGGAAAAAATCGCCGACCCCAACATGGCAGTCAGCACCGACATGCTGCTCAACGGCAAGTACCTGCTTGCACAGCGCGGCAAAAAGAACTACTACCTGCTCATCGTCAAGTAAAAAACCGCATAAAAAAGCGCAAGCAGCGATTTTTTTCGCAAAAATGCTTGCGCTTTTATTTTTTATTAGTAACTTTGCACCGCATTTGAGGGTCACACCTCACGATGACATAGGGATTGTCCTATAGTGTAATGGTAACACAACGGTTTTTGGCGCCGCATTTCCTGGTTCGAGTCCGGGTAGGACAACATTTTGGAGTTTAATAAAAAAGAACTAAGCAAGCATCACTGCTTGCTTAGTTCTTTTTATGCGGTCACATATTATAATGTGTTATAATCAGAGCCGTTCCTCGACCAGGGCGATGATGCGAGCCTCGGCGGCATTGGCATCGGCAATGAGTTTGTTGGCCTCGGCAACGAGTGCATCGGCGGTCTCACGGTCCTTGAGTGAACCGGCATTGATCTTGACGTTAAGTCCTGCTCCAAGCACTGCGGCGCGCGCTGCAAGAGTGCCTACACCGGCATCGCTCACGCTGTTTGGGTTGCCGGTGAGTGTCATCGCCTCGCACAGTTCAAATACGGCAAAAGATGCTTTCATCGTGCGCAGAGGCACCTGTGTTGCATAGAGTGTAGCCTCTTGGATGGCGGCGCTGCGGGCTGCCTTGTCCTCGGGTGTTGCCTTTGGCATCCCGAATGCTGCCATGATGCGGTTGAACGCCTGGGTGTCCTCATCAACGAGCCCCAACAGTTCGTCCATCAGTTGCTGTCCCTTAACGGCCCATGCGCTGAACTCGGGGCAACGTTCGTCCCATCCCGGTTTGTGGCTCGAGAGGTTGGCGACCATTGCGCCCAACGCAGCGCCCAGAGCGCCCATGTAGGCAGCGATGGTGCCGCCGCCCGGTGCAGGCGACTCGCGCGAAGTCTCCTGGGCAAATCCCTTGACGGTGAGGTCAACGAGTTTGTCGGTCTTGTAAGCGTCCTCGAGCAAGTACTCAATGACTTTCTCGCGCGGGTTGAACGGTTTGAGGTCGTCCAGTCCCATCGACTTGACTGCTATGTTGATGATATCCTCCTCGGGGATACCGGTCGAGCGTTGTTGTTTCTTCAGGAAATATTCACCTGCCTCAATCAGTGTGCGTTTGGGGATAAGGCCCACAATCTCGGTACCGGTCACGCGCAGCCCACGGTTCTGGGCGCAGCGGCATACCTCGTCAAAGGCGACGTGGAGCGGGGTGTCGTTGATGTTGGTGATGTTCATCGATACCTGGGCAATCTTGTACTCGTCGATGTACCAGCCGATGGCCTTGGTGCTCTTGAGTGTGCCGGGTTTCATGATGACGTTGCCCTGCTCGTCGAGTTTGGGCTTGCCGGTGATGGGGTGTCCCTCGCGAACGGGGCGTCCCTTCTCGCGAACGTCAAAGGCGATGGCGTTTGCACGGCGTGTAGAGGTGCTGTTGAGGTTGAAATTGGTGGCGATGAGGAAGTCGCGGGCTCCGACAGCTGTGCAACCGGTGCGTGCAGCCTGCTCGTCGATGGGACGTGCACCAAAGTCGGGTTGTTTGCCGGGAGTCGAGAGTTTCTCGGCGAGTGCCTCATACTCACCTGCACGGCAAACTGCCAGGTTGCGTCGTTCGGGGGTGAAAGCTGCTGCCTCATAGCAGTAGCAAGGCACCTGCAACTCGTTGGCGATGCGCTCGGCAAGTTGTCTTGCCAGCGTTGCACACTCCTCGAGAGTGATACCGGCGACGGGAATGAGAGGGCAAACGTCGGTGGCACCCATGCGGGGGTGTGCACCGTGATGGTTGCGCATGTCAATCAGCTGGGCAGCTGCCTTAACTCCGCGGAAGGCGGCTTCGGTCACAGCGGCGGGCTCGCCGACAAAGGTGACCACGGTGCGGTTTGTTGCCTCGCCGGGATCGACATCGAGCAGTTTGATTCCTTTAACTCTCTCGATTTCGTCGGTTATTTTCTTGATAATGGTCATGTCGCGTCCCTCGCTGAAGTTGGGAACGCATTCCACGATTTGTTTTTGGTTACTCATAGGTTTTTGTTATTTTAGAGGTTATTTTATATTTTCTACAAAGTTACATAGAATTTCTCATTAAAATCCATTAAAGCGGGAAAATCAGCAGGGTGATGAAGATATTTGCCGCCAAAATGATGAAATTCATCGGCAACCCGATGCGCAGGAAGTCGCTGAAGCGGTAGCCTCCGGGAATGTAAACCATCAGGTGGGTTGGTGACCCGATTGGGGTGGCAAAACTCGACGAGACACTAATCATCAGCCCGATGCAGAATGTCAATGGGTTGGCGTTCATCGTAGTGGCAATCTGTATGGCGATGGGTGCCATGATGGCGCCACAGGCAGTGTTTGACACAAACTCGGTGACAAAAGTGCCCAGTGTGCACATGATGATAAACGCCATCAATGCGTTGTTGCCACACCAGTTCACCATGCCGTTTGCCGCCAGCTGGGCAAGTCCGGTGTTGTCGATGGCGATGCCCAGGGTCACCGAGCAGGCAAACACCATCAGCACGTCCCAGTTGATGGCCTTCTTGGCCTGGGCTATGGTGCAGCAGCGAGTGACAACCATCAGCAGGGCAGCAATGAAGCAGCACTTGAGCAACGATACAATCTTCAGTGCCGACACAATCACCATGGCAAACATGATGGCTGTTGACAGCAGTGTCCGTGGTCCGAATGAGGGGGCCTCGTCAGAGATGTCATCGGCCTCGGGTGCCTCCCGTTCGGGCAGCAGCCGCTGTAACAGGATGATGGTGACGATGCCTATACCGAGGCAGAAGAGCCCAGGCAGCGCAGTGATCAGCACTCCCATTTCATCTTTGGTAGCAGCGTTGTAGAACCCCGATATGATTAGATTGGGAGGGGTGCCGATGAGTGTGCACACTCCACCCATGCCGGCTGCATAACTGAGTGGTATGAGGAACTTGGACGGTTTGGTGTCCAGTTTGTTGGCCCATAGTCTGACGACTTTGATAAAGAGAGCGACAACGGTGGTGTTGCTCAACATCGAACTGAGCATAGCCACGGGAACCATCAGCCTGACGATAGCCCGGCTATAGGAGCCCGGTTTTCCCAGCATGTGTTGCACCACCCAGTGTAGCACCCCGGTATGTTCCAGTCCCGCCACGACAATGAACAGCACGCCGACGACTACCACCGTCGATGAACTGAATCCGCTCAGCGCCGATGTCTCGTCAAGGCATCCGCTGATGAGAAGCAGGGCCATTATGGTGAAAAACGTGAAATCGGCGGGTATTTTGCTTGTCAGCAATGTGGTGAACATTGCCAACACCATCAGCACCGTGAACCATGCATGCCAGTCAAGACCTAATAATTCCATAATACAAGCATATTATTTGATTCTACGATAGCCATGAATTTCAGACGGGGCGTCAAGCACAAGGTACTTGCCGTCGGTGCTGACCGCCACTTTGAAAACCTTGTCGGCATCCTGGTTGATGTTTAGCGTCAGCTTGTTGCCGGCAAAGGAGTAGGTGAACTTCTTGTTGTCCATCTCGGTGGCGTTAAAGTTGGCAATGGCGCCGGTATTGTCATCGTTGAGGACGAGAATGTACTTCCCGCCCGACGACGGCATTTCCCAGATGCCCACAATCGGCGACTTGGGCTGGGCAGAGTTATTGTTAACTTTGTCGTTCCCGTTCCCGCTGCACGAGGCGAGGCAGGTAAAGGCAATTAGGATGATAATTGATCTAATTATATTATTCATCGATTTCATTTTGGGTTATGATTGTTTATTAAGGAACCAGTCGACGGCAAGGATGCAGCGGATTGAATAGTCTCCAACGGTTATGGTAGCTGGTTTGCCATCCATCATGATAAGAGTCAGTTTGTTGCATCGAGTAGCGCGTGCACCTTTTATTAGTCCGTTGATTTCACGGTTATATAATTTTGTAGTAGGTTTTGTGAAGTTGTAGGTTACCTGTATAAGTTCTGTGATGCGGTTTTGGTCAGCCACTGCAAAGTCAACTTCGTAGTTTCGGTTTTCACGGAGGTAGAAAAGTTGTTGCGATGCATATTCCATTCTACGGTACAACTCAATGGCAACAGCGTTTTCCAGTCTCCAACCAAGGTTTTCAGTAGCGATGACATCATTATGTGTGGTTATGAACGCATTGTCAACGGCATAGACTTTTCGTGCCGTCTGTCTCTCGATACTCTTGAACGAAAACCGTGGCACCAATCTAATCAGGTTTGCTTTGTTGATGTATGAAACATAGTCCTTGGCGGTATGTATCGAGGCAAACCTAAATGTTGATTGAACTTCACTGAATGTTATTTCTTGTCCGCTTCGGTCAAGCATTGTGTTGGCAAGTTGCTGTAATGTGTTTTTGTAACGTACCTTGTAGCGACGGCATATATCTTTATTGATAATAGCATCAAGAATAGAGTGCAGATATTTGTCGGGACGTTCCATGCCAATGGTTTCGGGCATGCCACCTTCCATCAGGTAATTGTACAGTGCATTGCGACGAACTCCGATGGCTTGGGTTGTCAATTTTGAAGTGTCGGTATCTGTAGCCTTGCAGTAATCTTCAAACGAGAAAGGGTATAGCCTGATTTCGTTATATCGGCCGGTGATGTGTGTGCTGAGCTCGTCACTCAGCAGGTTAGCATTACTGCCGGTAATGATAAGCCTTAAGTGTTGTCTCAGGAGACGGTTGACAAACAACGGCCATTTGACAAGGTTTTGCACCTCATCGATGAAAAGGTGGGTAAAGTTACCATATACGGCATAAAGGGTTTCCTGCAAGCCCAATAGTTCGTTGGCGTGCAATGACGAGATGTCTTCGTCGTCGCAGTTGAGGTAGGCAAACCGTACGCCACTGTTCATAAGAACTTTTTGGCATAATGTTGATTTGCCACTTCGACGAACACCGATAACAATTTGGGCAAGAGGACTGTCAAGATCAATTAATTGTTCTTCATTACGAGTTACGAAATTACTGAAATCGGTACTTTGCAACTCATCCTTTTGGTCGCGCAATTTTTGCTCTAAATTGGTCATGTTTTTACCTGATTTTGGTTGACGATGCAAAGTTATTGAAAATGTTTGAATTATGCAATACTTAAAGCTCTAAACTGCACTAAACGGTAACTTTTTGGGTGTCTAAACTGCACTAAACGGTAAAATCTTGTTGCCGTTCTGCTGGGTGGCTGTACCAGCTTGTGTGCTTAACTGAAAAAGGTTTTTTCTCGAATATACTACCATAATCTTTCGGAAAGAGCACATGTTTCGGTCTTTTCCAACCTCTTTTCTGTACGTTTTGCGGTCAGATAAAGCCACAAAATCGGTCAAAAATGAAAAAAAAGCGTCAAAACATGTTGCCAATTGACCGATATTTTGTACCTTTGCACCGTCTTTTAAGGATTCGGGGTGTAGCACAGTTGGTTAGCGCGCCACGTTCGGGACGTGGAGGTCGGAAGTTCGAGTCCTCTCACCCCGACCAACGACAAGGAGATGAATGCAACAGCATTTGTCTCTTTTTTTTGGCAACAACATACAATTTGTCGGTGTAAACAGGAGAAGTAATGGCTCAGTCGAAAAAAGGCGGGGGGAGTTTTTGGAGATTTGCGAAGAATATGTATCTTTGCAGCATGGAGAAAAACATTCTTGAACAGCTGGCACGTTT
>JAGHSV010000134.1 GCA_018065665.1 Candidatus Sodaliphilus aphodohippi | reverse complement strand
AATGACAAGATAATGGTAGTGAACCTGGCAAAACTACCAAGAACCAACTAGAACCATATTTCGTAAACCTCATGTTGTCACTAATTGGTAACTTTGCATATTATATTATGTTTTTTGCTTGTTTTGATTTGCAACACTAAGATAAGTGAAAAATCAAATATGGCAAAATATTAGATTACTTTTATTGCTCAAGATGTTAGGACAGATTTTTATTATTATCGTTATTGTATTATTTTTTATAGCAGGAATCATATATTATTTGGGAGAATTCGCCGATATATTTCTTGAAAACTCATGTTCATGTGGTGGGTGCACCTGCAATATTGTCATTATTCTTGCCGTAATTTTTGGTATCATAGCTCTTGTATCTGAATGTTGTTCTTGAATTACAACAAACTACATTTCTTTTGAAGCTGTTTATCCTCAGCAGGGGCGCTTGGTGGGCAGGTTGAAAATCTGCTGTACGTCGGTCATGGCCTTGTCGGTCATGCCCTCGGGCGTAAAGCCCATCGCCTTGCCCGACATGTAGATGCAGGCTGCCTTGTTCAGCACGTCAACCTGGTCAAAAGCGTCCATGATGTCCAGTCCAACGGCACACACGCCGTGCTTCTCCCACAGAACCACATCATAGTCCTTCACCTGCCTGAGGGTGGCCTCGGCAAGTTCAACCGAGCCCGGTGTCTCATAGGGGACGACACCCAGTCCCAGCGGGGCAAAAGCCAATGTCTCGGGAATCATGGACCACAGCAAACGGGTCATCACGTCCTTGCCCAGCATGTCGCGGTTGTGGCTCATGGCAACCAGTTCTATCGGGTGAGTGTGCAGTACGGCACGATAGCGCGAGCCCGTCTCGAGCAGGTAGTTGTGCAGTGCCAGATGGGACGGCAACTCGCTGGTGGGGCACACCGGCTCGTCGGCTATGATTTCATAGCTGCTGCAGTCGTCACAGATGCGTATTATCGACCCGTTGGCCATAGGGTTGCGGGCGAGGTCGCGCATGCGCTTCTGTGTGCCCTTACAGTAGAAATAACAGCCTTGCAGCTTGGGCAGTGTCATACCAATCCCGTGCCGACCGTCAAGTGCCGGCATGGCACGCAGCGTGTCGTCAACCACATCGGTGACATTGACGGTGATGTTGCCGCCATTGCGCTCGGCCCATCCTTTCTGCCACAGGTAACCGGCAACTTCGGCTACTTTATCTATCTCAGCCCCCAACAAGGGTCTATTGTCAAGTATAGTCATTGTCTATTAAAAATTATAGCGTTCTTTGGTAATCTGGTCCAGCGACTTGCCGCGTGTATCGGGACACCCGATAAGGCCCACAACAAGCGAGATGAGCAGCAATGCAATCATGCAGTAGGCAGCCACGGTGAAGCCCTCGCCGTTTTCGCCGTAGATATAGGTGAATACCAGTCCCCAGACTGCCGACAGACCACGAACGATGAAGAACATCAAGCCCTGTGCTCCGGCACGGAAACGCGCGGGGAACAGCTCTGACCCCCAAAGGGCATAGAACACCTGAACCGACATTCCGCCCTCGATACCCCAAAGGATAGCAAAGGTCCACAGACCGGCCTGGCCGTTGACACCGAACGCCACCAGCATCACCCATGCCCCTATGGCAAAGGCAAGCCCCAGGAGATAAATAAACTTGTGGCTGACCTTGTCGATAACCATCGAGACGATTAACGTGGTACCAACGATGATGGCCCACTGTATGCAGTTCATCCAGTTGGCCTGCTCGTTGCTGACACCGCCGGCTGTCTCATAGATGTGAGGCTGGAAGAAACCCATGACCGATGCCACCAGGTTCCAGCACAAATAGATGCAGGCGAGAAAAGCAACTGTCTTGACAGCCGTGCGGTTGGAGAACAGCACCCCAAAAGCGTGCAGCAGTCCGCCATCGTCGTCATCGGCCTTTTTCTCGGTCCACTCGCGGCTTTCCTCCAGTTTGCGCTGCAGGTTCCACGCGATAAACGCCACCACAAAGAGCGAGAAGAACACAACCCTCGAGCTGAACACCTCGAGTGCGGCTCCGCCGAGCGATGCACCGCCAACGAGATGACCGATGCTCTCGACCCATGAATAGAGGTAACCGCCGGGGGCAAAGAACATGCCCAACAGCAGGATAATCATGGGACCGAAACCCCACGACATCTGCGAGATGCAGATGTTGCGGCCGCGCTTGTCAACCTCCGAGCTCTCTGAGATGTAGGTCCACGACGCGGGAACACCGATGCCGACCGATATGCCGGTGATGAGGAATCCGGCAAGCAGCATCGGGAAGTTGACCGACAGCATGATGCACAGCACACCCAGCATATAGATGAGCAGGTTGTAGGTATAGATGAACTTGCGTCCGTATTTGTCGGCAAGGGAACCGCCGATGATGGCACCCAGCGCGGCACCAAGGCAATTGGCGCTGATAAAGTTGAGCCATCCCAAGTGGACCTCGCTCAGCCCCAGATAGTTCTGCCACAGCGTCAGTCCGCTGGCACCGGCAACAATGGCACCGGCATCGAGATAGTTGTTGAGTGACACGGCTATGGTGCTGCGCAGCGATGATGCAGGCTTCACGGCCGTCGTGTTTTGTTCGTTATTCATTGTGTTATCGTTTTGATATTACTTGGTCAACATAGTTGTCAATCTCTGCGATGAACGAGTGTCCTACGGGCACATTGTTGCGCAGGCAGAACTCGTCATAGACTGCCTGCCAGGGCATGGCCTTCTGCTCCTCGAGCATTGCCAGCACCTTGTAGCCCTCGCCGGCCATCTCGTGACGGCTGATGAGTTCGGAGGGCTCGAGCAGGGCGCGCAGCATGCACTTCTGGGCCGAGCGGGCACCGATGACATAAGCCCCGATGCGGTTGATGCTGCCGTCAAAGAAATCGAGGCCGTAGTGCACCCGGTCGAGTGCCCCGGCACGTACAATCTCGGCAAACAGTTCCATGGTGGGGTCGTCCATGATGGTAACGTGGTCACTGTCCCAGCGGACGGGACGGCTGACGTGAAGCATCAGCTCGCTGACAAACGGCAGCACGGCACTAACCTTGTCGGCAGGACTCTCGGTGGGATGGTAGTGTCCGGTGTCTATGGTGAGCAGTTTGTTGTTTTTGGCTGCATAGGCTGTATAGAAATCGTGTGAGCCCACAGTAAAGCTCTCCAGCCCGATGCCAAACACCTTACCCTCGATAGAGTCCTTCATGCAAGGCTGCTCCTTGGCAAAAATGCGGTCGAGCGACTCCTTGAGCAACGTGCGGTAGAGATAGTGGTTGACACTGACGTCCTTGCATCCGTCGTGAACCCACAGGTTCATGATGCAGGGGTCGCCCTGGGCCTTGCCCATCTCGTTGGCAATGTCACGGCAACGGCAGGTATGCTCTACCCAGAAGTCACGGATGCCTTTGTCGGGATTGGCAAGCGACAGGTTGCCGCTCTTGGGGTGGGAGAACGATGTTGAGTTGAAGTCCAGCAGCGTGTCGTGCTCGCGGGCCCAGTCAATCCAACTCCTGAAGTGGTCAACGGTAACCTCGTCACGGTCAACAACTTTACCGCCAAAGTCGCCGTATATCTCGTGCAGGTTCAGTCGGTGTGAACCGGGGATGAGGCTCTTGGCCATAAGAACATCGGCGCGCAGTTCGTCAATGTTGCGCGCGGCACCGGGGAAGTCGCCGGTCGACTGTATTCCTCCCGACAGCGCACCTGCCTGAACTTCAAAACCTTTGACGTCATCGGCCTGCCAGCAGTGCAGACTCAGGTGGAAATCCTGCAACTGGCGCAGCACCTGCTCGGTGTCAACGCCCACCTCGGCATAACGCTCACAGGCAACCTCGTAAGCCTTATTTATTAAAGTTTCTTTCATAATCTATTTATATTTGTTGTTTAATGTTTTACTATTTGGTTAATGGCTCGAGCCTGCACCATCAGGTTACCCATGGCAGTAGCCTCGGTTGGCCCGGCAATCACGGGAACGCCGATGGCCTCCTCGGTCAGCCGGTTGAGCAGTTCGTTGCGTGCACCGCCGCCAATGACATACAGTTTCTCGATTGGCCACGGTGCGAGTTCATGCAGCATGGCAAATACCTGACCATAGCGTGCTGCCAGCGACTCAAAAATGCTGCGCACCACTTCTCCGTCGCTCTCGGGGCACGGCATGCCGTGGGCGGCACAATAGGCAGCAATGGCGCCCAGCATCGAATGGGGATTGGCAAAAACCTCATCGTCGGGGTTGAAGACAGCGGTCGATCGAGCCTGGCCAAACATCTGCATGATGTCGGGATAACTGTAGTCCTTTCCGGCAGCCTTCCACTCCTTACGGCACTGTTCCAGTATCCACATGCCCGTTATGTTCTTCAGCAGACGGGTAGTGCCGTCAAGACCGCCCTCATTGGTGAAATTCAGCTCGCGCGAACGGGGTGTGATCACCGGTTCACGGCTGACGATGCCCATCAGGCTCCAAGTGCCGCTCGACAAGTAGGCATATCGCTCGGTGTCGGCGGGTACGGCAGCCACAGCACTGGCTGTGTCATGGCCAGCAACGGCAACAACCGGCACGTCATAGCCAAAGTCTGCAATTTCGCGTCGCAGGGACCCCAGCACAGTGCCGGGCATCACCATCGGGGCAAAGCATTCGATTCTTGCTCCGGCGGCGGCAATCAAATCGGCATCAATCTGTTTGGTCACAGGGTTAAGAAACTGGGAGGTTGACGCTATGGTGTACTCACAGGCCATACGCCCCGACAGCCAATAGTTGAAAAAGTCTGGCATGAACAGGTATTTGTCGGCTTTCAGGAACGGTTCATACCTCTCCTGGCTGCAGGCAAACAGTTGGAACAGCGTATTAAACGGCATAAACTGGATTCCCGTTCGACGATAGACCTCGTCCATTGGCACAGTCTTGCAGTACTGCTCAATCATTCCAGCCGTATATGGGTCACGATAGGCACGGGGCGCAGCCAGCAGGTTGCCGTTCTCGTCAACAAAAGCCATATCAACACCCCACGTGTCCACCCCGACCGAACGTACCACAACGTCGTCTCGCCGGGCAAGATCACGCAATCCCGCTACTATCTCACTCTGCAACAGGTCAATGTTCCAGTAGCAACGGCCATTATCCTCAACAATGGCATGCGGAAAACGGCGCACCTCCTCCATCGCGCCCGATAGCCGGTTGTCGGCATCAACACGCTGAATTACTATACGGCCGCTCGTAGCGCCCAGGTCAATCGCGCAGCAATAACTGTCAGTCATAGTGTATTACTTGTGATTCAATAAATTACTATTAGGATACCTCAACATTCATATCCTTGTTACAAAGTTAATACTGGCTCAGTCGAAAAAAGGCGGGGGGAGTTTTTGGAGATTTGCGAAGAATATGTATCTTTGCAGCATGGAGAAAAACATTCTTGAACAGCTGGCACGTTTG
>JAGHSV010000046.1 GCA_018065665.1 Candidatus Sodaliphilus aphodohippi | reverse complement strand
ATAAGGTGTTATCATCTGTAATGAGAACGTCGGCACAAAGCGAGTTTGACATTGATGCATGGTCAAGAGGGCAGGCATCTTTGACAATAAGCTACAGTGTAGTCAATACCTCATCGGGCGAGATTGTTGCCAAAGGCGGTGCGATTACTTGTGATTCGGTTGTGAACTTTAAAAATGACGAGGCATTTTCAGCTTATGTCGAGGGTACTGCAACATTGTCATTGGGCAACGACCCGATTAACGGAAAGTATCGCATTTATGCTTCACACGATTGTCGGTTCTTGACTTCAAACTACCGTCTGGCATTTTCAATTTCGGGACAACCGGGAGAACAAGTTGATGTGTGGGATGTTAACACCAATGCTCCATTCTATTCATGTGGTGCCAAGGGGTTCTCAAATGGTTCGGCAAAGATGTCGATAAGTGATATGGCCACAGGGGCAACATCAATTTCGGTTGGTGCATGCTCGGCGCGAAACGATTATCCTCTCACCTCTGGTGCTACCCGTTCATCGTCTTATCGAGCCGGCACAATCCCTTCTTTTTCAAGTTACGGCGAAGATGTTAATGGCATTCCCCATCCATTCATTTCGGCTCCGGGAGCGACTGTGGTATCGAGTGTTAGCCGTTTTAATGGCAGCAACTCTACTGCATCTCAGAGTGTGACCGACGGCAACGGCATCAAGCACTATTGGTATGTGAAGTCGGGCACATCGATGTCTGCTCCATGTGTAACCGGTATTGTGGCATTGTGGATGCAGGCTTGCAATAATCTGGATTATAGTCAGATTAAGGATGTGATGGCTTCAACGGCCCAGCAGGTCGGAACAGGAATCAAGTGGGGTGCCGGTTTGATTGATGCCTACGCAGGATTGAAGACCATTGTTGACAACTACTCGGTAAAGGGTGATGTCAATGCTGATGGTATAGTTGATATTATTGATGTTAATGTCTTGATTAATATTATCCTTGGCTCATCAAACCGAACTGCTCGAGCCGATCTCAATGCTGATGGCTTGATTGATGTCGTGGATTTGAATATCTTGATAGATCTTGTGCTCAATGGCCATGAGTAAGAGAATCCACATATTGTTATTGACAATACTGATTGCAGTTGTGACCGTGAAAGTACTGTCGGCACGTCAATCGGGTTTGACAGCGCGCTCTCGAGTATCGCTTTATAAACCAGATAATTCTGGTTTGAAAACAAGGTCGTCTCGTGGCGGGAATCTCTACTATCCGGCTTTTGTTACTGTTGAAGGTTCAGATGCCATCGCTACTCTCAACTCTCTTGGTGTAAGGATTAATGCGCGTTTTGGCAATATATTGACTGTGCAAATTCCACAAAGTGGTTTGCCATCGGTATTGGCCAATAAGGGGATAGAGTCGGTTGGCATTGCACAACCATTGTCGTTGAACAATGATAGCGCCCGCTTGTTTGCTCATGTTGACGAGGTTCATAACTCTAATGAGCACCCCTATATGGGTGACGGGGTTGTCGTTGGAATGATTGATGTTGGTATAGATTTTAACCACATTAATTTCAAGGATGATTATGGCAATAATCGTATTTGTGCTGTATATATGCCTGAAGATACAACAGGTACTTCTCCCGTTATCGACGGTGATACCTTGCCGGGCTCTTGTTATGAGGAAGCCGCACAGATAGCTGCCCTTACAAGTGATGGCAGCAACGATTCTCACGGTACCCATACAACCGGGACAGCCGCAGGCAGTTTCTCGGCTAACGGACTGCATGGCGTAGCTCCTCATGCCAGAATTGTTGCATGTTCAATCCCTAACGAGTATCTCACTGATATTAACATCGCAAATTCAATCAAATACATCGTTGACTATGCCGACCGATGCGGTATGCCGCTGGTCATCAATATGAGCCTTGGGTCATCTGACGGCCCACATGACGGCACCTCTTTGTTATGCCGCATTGTTGATGAAGTGTCGGGCCCTGGACGCATTTGTGTGCTCTCGGCCAGCAATAGCGGTCATCGTAATCATGTGTTGGACCATACGTTTTCATCATTGACAGATACCATTTATACTTGCTTTGGTAACTATAGCGGTCATGAGGGTGGCTGGATTCCCGGAAGCGTGTCGTTATGGTCTGTTGGTGCCAATGAGCATTTTATTGGCATTACGGCTGTCAGTAAGTCCAGCGGAAAGATTTTGCATACATGGACACATGACGACATGACTATGGGCAAAGACAGTGTCTATGTGTTGAATGGTGCTGTATCAAAAAGTTTTTCACAGTATTTCACCGAGGGCGAGTTGAAACTTGCTTCTACCATTGAATCATGCAACGGGCATTTCCACTCATATATTGAGGTGAACCTTAGGCCTGTTGATAACGACATTGCATTAGGTTTTAAACTGTCGTCACTTCCCGGCACCCGTTTGACTGGTTGGGGCGACACCGATGTCGTTTTTACCCGTAATGGTCATTCCTATATGACACGTGGGAGCAGTGTGATGTCTATCAGTGACTTGGTTACTGGCGACAGCGCAATATCTGTTGGGGCATACTGTTCACGCATGACCATGCCGCTTGCCGACGGTACCTATCTTAGTAATAGTCGGGCGGTGTTGAATGATATTGCCTATTTCTCATCATACGGTCCCGATGTGCGTGGGATTGCGCGACCCGATGTTGTCGCTCCCGGATATTCTCTGGTATCATCGGTTAGCCGCTATGATTCAACGACAATGTTGGTAAATGCCTGGCGAGCACCGGGAATTATCGAGAACGATGTCGAATATCCCTATGGATCACAATATGGTACCAGTATGTCTGCCCCTGTCGTCACTGGTGCAATCGCTCTATGGTTACAGGCAAATCCCCATTTAGGGCCTGCCGATGTACGCAAGGTGTTTGAAGCATCATCAATACGTGATGCCTATGTTACCGGCAGTAATAAGTCAAGGTGGGGCAGCGGTAAACTTGACGTGTCAGCCGGTTTGAAATACCTTATCAACACACCTGTTGCCGACACAAAGACATCAAAGATTAAGGTTGATTTGGCAAACTCGGGTTTGGTCATGAAAATCCTTGATATTCCGCAAAGCGGTGCGGTAATTTATGTTTGTGATATGTCGGGGCGTATTGTCATTGAAAAGACTCTCCCGTGTGGCTCATGCGATGTCGATATGAGTGATATTGCTTCGGGATGCTATTTGTTGCACCTTGTTGCTGGTAATGAAGTGTTTAATAAAAAAATCATAATACAATAATAAATATGTTTGATTATATCCAAGGAAAGACTGCTGAA
>JAGHSV010000024.1 GCA_018065665.1 Candidatus Sodaliphilus aphodohippi | reverse complement strand
ATTTATTTATCAGTTATAATGAATATATTAAAAATAGAATAGACATTTTGGTTTTTTTGTTTTCAATGTTACTTGATTCTGCTTGTTTTTTAGTAATTTTGCACAATACAATTATTATGGAAGTCAACAATAACATAATTAAAACATATATTGAACGGCCAATATTTCGTTTGGTTGGTGAAGTAGCCGATACTTTAAACCGTGAATGCTATATCGTTGGAGGTTTTGTTCGTGACATATTTCTAAACCGAACCAGCAACGATATGGACTTTGTTACAGTTGGTAGCGGAATTGAGGTCGCGAAGGCTGTACACAAACGCATTGGTTCATCAAATTCAACTTTGGCAGTATTTAAGACTTACGGGACTGCTCAGGTAAAGACTCGTTCCGGGAACGAACTGGAATTTGTTGGAGCAAGAAAAGAATCTTATCGGCATGAGTCGCGCAACCCTATTGTTGAAGACGGCACTTTGCATGACGATCAGTTACGCCGTGATTTCACAATCAATGCAATGGCTATCTCTCTCAACAACGACTCCTATGGGAAACTACTTGACCCATTTGACGGTATAGGAGATTTGGACAGGCGTATCATTAGGACGCCTTTGGACCCTGATGTCACATTCAGTGATGATCCATTGCGAATGATGAGGGCTATACGATTTGCGACACAATTAGATTTCGACATATACCCCGAAACCATGCAAGCCATCGCTCGTAATGCTAAACGTATTAAAATCATTACCCGTGAACGCATAGCAGATGAGCTGATGAAGATAGTTCGTTCTGATTCTCCTTCCCGTGGATTTGATTTGCTTGATGAATCAGGGTTGCTTCAACTAATATTCCCCGAACTTCAGGCTCTTAAAGGTGTTGACAACAGTCATGGGAGAAGCCATAAAGACAATTTTCGGCACACAATGCAGGTCCTTGACAATGTAGCTTCTAATTCAGATAATGAGTGGCTCAGGTGGGCTGCAGTAATGCACGACATTGGTAAACCAGCCACAAAGAGATGGGATGACAATTTAGGCTGGACATTTCACAATCATAACTATATTGGCGAAAAGATGGTGCCCAAAATTTTTGGCAGAATGCGTCTTCCGCTCAACGAGCACATGAAATATGTGAAAAAACTTGTTGGACTTCACATGCGTCCAATTGCTCTTGTCGAAGATGGAGTTACAGATGCGGCAGTTAGAAGATTGTTGTTTGATGCCGGGGATGACATTGACGATCTCATGCTTTTATGCAAAGCTGACATCACGTCCAAAAACCAGGAAAAGGTTAAAAGGTTTCGTGATAATTTTGATCTTGTAAAGCAGAAACTCGTTGATATTGAAGAGAAAGACCGTGTTCGCAATTTTCAACCACCAGTAGATGGGAGTGAAATCATGTCAACTTTCAACTTGTTACCATCACGACCTGTTGGACTGATTAAGGATGCTATTAAAGATGCCATATTGGACGGGGAGATTGCAAACTCCTATGCCGCTGCATACCCTTTTATGCTGGAAAGGGCACGACAATTGGGTATTGAACCGATAACCATGGGCAAATTAGCATATACGTCAATTGAGAGTCCAATTGGCTCAATTACAATTGCTGCTACCACAAAAGGCATCACCTATGTCGGGATTGGAGAAGGCAAAGAAAATCTTGCACAAATCAGTAAAGCCCGACATCTTGACTTGGTTAATATTTCAACTAACGTGATTGACAATTGTATCGTACAAATTAATCAATACTTTGCAAAAGAACGCCAACAGTTTGACCTACCTATAGAGATTGAGGGCACTATATTTTCAAAAACTGTTTATGACAAATTGGTCCAAATTCGATACGGCGAAACGTTATCTTATTCCCAAATAGCTGCACAAATCAAACGGCCCACTGCCTACCGAGCAGTCGCCCAAGCATGTCACAGCAACCCCCTTATGATTTTATTACCTTGCCACAGGGTTATTGCAAGCAATGGGTCATTGGGTGGATACCGTGCAGGAATAGGGATTAAAAAGTTTCTTCTTGACTTGGAAAAATAAACTAATTTTTATTGTTTGAGTAGTAAACCGTCGAGCAGTTCGATTTATTGAACAGCATTTTTGCCGTTGTCTGAATGTCCTGGCATGTAATTTGTTGGTATCTTTCAGTGATGTTATTTATAGTATTAACATCACCCAGCAATTCATACTCACACAACTTTATCGCCTTTTCTGTATATTTAATATTTGAGAATATATAAGAAGACTGAAACTTGTTAATCCATTTCTGCAATTCGGCATCTCCAACCCCTTCTGACACCAACTTATCAATTTCGGCATCAATAAGTTCCTCTGCCAATGCAAAGTCACTATCCTGAGCCAAAGTTGCTCTAATCATGAATAGTCCTGGTTCCATTGTCCCTTCAACCGAAGCATCTATGTCAGAAAATACACTTGACCACGTTATAATATTTTGATAGAATCTGGCAGATTTTCCATTAGATAAGATATCGCTTATTAAATCACAGGCTTCATAACCTTCACTAAGCCTTGCAGGCATGTGATAAACTCTAATAAGCATCGGATTGGGTACATTGCGTGATACCGAAACGCTACGTGATTTACTTTGAATGGGTTCAACTGGCAGATTCCTTTTAACCGGTTCCGTGGGGTTTATACCACCAAACCACTTTTGGGTAAGTTCTACCGCTTTTTCAAAGCTAATGTTGCCCGAAACGCACATGACCAGATTGTTAACCGAATAGAAGCGACGATAGAAAGAAACTATCTCCTCGACAGGGGCTTTTGCGATGTGTTCTGGGGTCAAACCTATAACTGGCCATCTATATGGATGCTTTTCATACGCCATATTGTGTATGATATGTGATATGTCACCATACGGAACATTCAAGCATCGCTCTTTAAACTCCTCTACTACAACATCTTTTTGAATCTGAATGCTTTTCTCGTCAATATTCAAATGCAATAATCTATCGCTCTCTACCCAAAATGCAGTTTCAACATTATTGGCAGGCACTATGTCATAGTAATTAGTCACATCAACCGTAGTCCAAGCGTTACTGCTGCCGCCTGCCCGTTGCAGTGCAGCATCGTAATTTGGGACATTCTTTGAACCGGTAAACATCAGGTGCTCCATCAGATGTGCCAATCCAGTACAGTTTGCCGACTCATCTTTAGAACCGACATTATACATTAAATTTAGCGCCACCATTCGGGTGGCGCTATCTTGATAGTGTAAAAGCCGTAACCCGTTGTTGAGCCGGCACGAATTCACTTTAATCACAATATTCTCATTGAAATTACTTTCACATCATTTACTGGACGGTCGGCATTTCCAGTTTCAACATTCTGAATTTTGTCAACCACATCCATTCCTTTAACAACCTCACCAAATACTGTATATTGTCCATCAAGATGGGGAGTCCCACCAACTGATGTATATGCATCAAGCTGCTCGTCGGTTAACTTGACAGGATTTTTAGCATATTCGGCCTCAACAATGGGTATCAACTCATTTTGGAGTTGCATAAGACCAGCCTGATCATTGGTTTGTTGCATTTTTATTATCTCGTCACGATGTTGCATGGCAAGATTTTGAAAAATGGATTGCTTCTTCATATCCCCCATCTGTTTTTCCATCATTGACAGTTCAGAGGTTGAATAGAGTTTTCCTGTTACTATATAAAATTGTGAACCGGAACTTGCTCTTTCAGGGTTAACTTGATCTCCTGTACGAGCCGCAGCGAGTGCACCTCTTTTGTGGAAATATTTAGGATATACGAACTCTGCTGGGATAGTATACCCGGGATCACCATCACCTAGCATATCATCTGCCTTTGCGGTTTTTGACTTACCGTCGCCAGTCTGAATCATAAAATCCTTAATAACACGATGAAACAAAACTCCATTATAATAACCATCATTAACTAACTTTATAAAGTTATCTCGATGTTTCGGGGTTTCATTATAGAGTTTTACCACTATGTCCCCCATTGAGGTCTTGATCTCGACTTGCGTTTCTTTATTTTCCACAACTTTGTTTGTTTGAGTAGCATCATTATTGCTGGCCATTGTACATGAAAATGTAGTAGCAATCATGACAGCACTTATTAATAAATAAAATTTCTTAAACATATTACAAATTTATTTTTATCAAAATCCTTTAGGATTCAGTCTCTTGTATATTCTTCTAAAATTATCATTAACTGCTGATAGAGACTCTGCCCTATCGGCATAATCTTTCCCCCAAATTGCTGAAGCCAAATCATGGAGATAGACATGTTCACGATCCTTTTCAATAGCTGATTTTATAAGCAAATCAATAGCTTCTGCATACTTGTCTTTGTCAACAGCATTCAAATATCTGGCTGTACTAACACTAAATTGTCCTTTTATATCAACCTTAGTGATATTATTGACTAATTCATTAATATTATCTTCAATCGAATCAATGTGGTTAACGATATATTCATAAGCTTGTAAACCGATAACCTCATTGTTGAGATTTGAGTTCGAAGTATTGTCCATATCTATTGTTTGTCAATTAATATTTTATCAAGACCAACTTGTTGGCAGATGCTATTAAGCAAAGCAATTTCTTCATCCCTGACTCGTCCATCAGCATCTATAATGCGTGTCAACAGTTGAGCAGTATGGATTTTCTTTACATCATTCATGCGCCTAACAATCTCAAGAGCCGTATTCATTTTCATCTCACGACCGACCAAAAAGATATCATTGTCAACCCTCAGTTCAACATTAATCAATTTTGTCTCATTGAATTCCTCAACTGTAACTTCTGCATCGGCATTGATCATTTCTATAACCATGCTTACGATTGCAGCTTTTTGTATATCGGTGTAAACAATCATATCAATATCCGGTGATTATTATTTGCAAAGTTACAGAATTTAATTGATTCCTAAAATTATTCTCGCTGAAAAATATCAAGTAACCTTTATTATAACATCACACCTTCAGGCAGGATCGTTTGGTGCAAACGGCGGAGGCGCCACTTCCCCGTTTTCTGACTTGGGTTCTTCTTTAGAACGCATAATTTCCTCAGTGCGAGATAACCATTTGCGCTTGCCAAACACACGCTCCACATCCTCTGTAAATATGACTTCATTCTGCAACAACAGTTCTGATAGGCTTGCGTGGCCAGTCGAGTATTCAGTTAGCAACTCCTTGGCACGTTGATATTGCTCATCAATTATTGATTGTACCTCATTGTCTATATCCTGGGCTCGCGATTCACTGTATGGTTTTGTGAATCCGTATGACTGGCCCGTTGAATCATAATATGATACATTGGGTAACTTTCCGCTCATACCATAGAAAGTAACAATGGCGTACGCAATCTTTGTTGCACGCTCCAAATCATTGAGTGCACCTGTATCAACAAACCCCAAAAACATTTCCTCTGCAACGCGACCAGCCATCAGTGAACATATCTCGTCAAGAAGTGCTTGTTTAGGCTGAATCTGGCGCTCTTCGGGCATATACCAAGCAGCTCCAAGTGCTTTGCCTCGGGGTACAATAGTAACCTTTATTAGGGGATTTGCGTAACGCAAATGCCAGCTGACTGTTGCGTGTCCTGCTTCATGTATTGCAATTGATTTTCTCTCGTCCTCAGTAATGATTTTAGACTTCTTCTCAAGACCGCCAATAATGCGATCTATGGCATCCATAAAGTCTTGACGCTGAACTGCCTCTTTTTTGTGACGGGCAGCAATCAAGGCAGCCTCATTGCAGACATTCGCAATGTCGGCTCCTGAAAATCCTGGGGTTTGGCGAGCAAGTTGATCGACATCAACACTGCCATCAGTCTTGACATCGCGCAAATGTACCTCAAAAATTTCCTTACGGTCGGTCAACTCTGGCAATTCAACATGAATCTGTCTGTCAAAACGGCCAGCCCTCATGAGTGCTTTGTCGAGGATGTCGGCACGGTTGGTGGCCGCAAGAATGATAACACCACTATTGCTGCCAAAACCATCCATTTCAGTTAGTAGCTGGTTAAGCGTGTTTTCGCGCTCGTCATTAGAATGCATGCCAACGTTTTTACCTCTTGCACGACCTACAGCATCAATCTCGTCGATAAATACTATACACGGGGCCTTTTCTTTGGCTTGCTTGAACAAATCCCTTACTCGAGACGCACCGACACCGACAAACATCTCAACAAAATCAGATCCGGACATTGAGAAAAACGGGACATCTGCTTCGCCAGCAACTGCTTTTGCAAGAAGTGTCTTACCAGTTCCTGGAGGACCTACAAGCAACGCACCTTTAGGAATCTTACCACCAAGTTTAGTATAATGTTGTGGATTCTTCAGAAAATCCACAATCTCGGCAATCTCAACTTTTGCTTCAGCAAGACCGGCAACATCATTAAATGTCACTTTGATAGCATTGGTTTTATCAAACAAGCGTGCTTTTGACTTGCCTACACTGAAAATGCCAGAAGACCCACTGCCACCATTGCCCATGCGGCGCATCATCCAAATCCAGAAAATTATCAACAACACCACGGGGCCGAAGTACCAAAGTATTGTCGAGAAAGCACTGGAATTTTCAAAAGACAGTTCTCCTGTGAATGATTTATTTTCTTGCCAATATTTCACATCCTCAGCAAATTTATCGCTTGATGGTATTTTTGTTGATATCTTGGCTTTCTGTCCTAATTTATGGTTATAGTTCTTGTATACTTGTTTTGCAAGACTGTCACTTAAAACAGCCTCAGCTTTTTTTTCATCGCCATAAACAATAATGCTTTCAACTCCCCCTTTCGAAACCCATTTCTCAAATTGAGAATATGGTATTTCTTGTGAAACTGAATCATTGTTGAAAAAATAAACACATGACAAGCATATCAAAATTGCAGCATACATCCAATATATACTGAACTTCGGTTTTTTTGATGTATTTTTAGTTGGCATAAAATAAATTAATGATGTTATTTTTTTTAGGTTATAACTAGTCTATGTCGGGGATATCGGTGATTTTTGCATCACTCCATAATTCTTCGAGTTTGTATCGGTCCTTAACCTCCGGCAAAAACACATGTGCATAAACTGTGCCATAATCAATAACAATCCATTCCGAATTCTGATAACCATCATAATTGAAAGGTCTTATTCCCGTGTGCTCTTCAACATATTCTCGAATGCTATCGGCAATTGCATCAACTTGCATTGATGAATTGCCTGTACAAAGAACAAATCCCTGTGCCGCAGCATACTCTATTCCCGACAAATCAACACAAACGATTGATTTGCCTTTCTTTTCCTGAATTCCTTCAACTATTGCCTTTACTAAATTCTCGTTTTCTGTCATAAATCAAATTAACAAATTTATAATCTGCAAATTTACAAAAAAAGTTCAATATTCAACTGACAAAAATCATTTCGTCTGCCAAATTAACACAAATTATAGAAAACAAAACTCATTGGTGTGACAACGCAATGTGTAATATTGCCAAAAATGGTTTTAATTATCAAAAAAAGCACATTATTAATTGGTGTTACCGTAAAAATGTAGTAAATTTGCTAAAATTTAGAATAACAAATTAATATATAGAATATGATTTTATCAATGACAGGTTTTGGCAAAGCGGTTAAAATCTTCAATAATAGGAAGATTACCGTTGAGGTCAAGTCTCTTAACAGCAAGCAAGCAGATATATCTGTCCGTATTCCGACAGTCTACCGTTCAATTGAGTTGGAAATGCGCAGTTTCATCATCTCATCCCTTCAACGAGGAAAAATTGATTTACTCGTCACCTGTGAGGATACTGACTGCTCTGGAACACACAACTTCAATTTGCCGATAATAAAACAATATAAACAGCAAATCGAAGATTGCTCAAGAGAGTTGGACATACCTCTCCCTCAAGACTGGTACTCCACCTTGCTTCGTCTCCCAGACGTGATGAACAATTCAAATACAATTGAAGAGTTAAGTGAAGACGAAAAGTCAGCCGTCATGGATACTCTAAAACAAGCCGTCGAAGCCCTAAATCAATTCAGAACTCAAGAAGGCTACAGATTGGAAGAATTCTTCACTGAAAAAGTAGATGCTATTCAGCAGTTACTCAACGAAGTTCCAAATTACGAAACAAAGCGAGTTGATAAAATCAAAGCACGAATTATGGACTCGCTATCAAAGTTAGATGGTGTTGATTATGATAATAACAGGTTAGAACAAGAACTCATTTATTATATTGAGAAACTTGACATCACTGAAGAGAAAATAAGACTTCAAAACCACATCAACTATTTCCGTGAGACCATGGCTATTGGTAATGGTCAAGGTAAAAAACTTGGATTTATTACCCAGGAGATGGGACGTGAGATTAATACTACAGGGTCAAAGGCAAATCAGGCCGAATTACAAAATCTTGTTGTGAAAATGAAGGACCATCTTGAACAAATCAAAGAGCAAGTGCTGAATGTACTATAACTATGGAAACTGGTAAATTAATCATCATATCGGCTCCGTCAGGAACAGGAAAATCAACGATTATCGGTTCAATAATTGATGATCAACGTTTAGCCCTTGAGTTTTCAATTTCGGCTACGACAAGACAACCAAGGGGGCAGGAAAAAAACGGAGTTGATTATTATTTCATTACTGTTGAAGAGTTCCAGAAACATATAAGTTCTGATGATTTTGCTGAATATCAAGAGGTTTATCCTGGCAGATATTACGGAACGCTGAAAAGTGAAATATCAAGAATTAACAATGCCGGCAAAAATGTCATTCTGGATATTGACGTACTGGGAGGAATTAACGTTAAAAAAATGTATGGTGCTCATGCATTGGCGGTGTTCATCAAGCCTCCCTCAATTGAAATATTGAGACAGCGACTTACCACTCGCGGCACAGACAGTGTCGAGGAGATTGATAAACGAATCAGCAAAGCCGAGTTTGAAATATCAAAATCCAAGGAATTTGACTGCACTATTGTGAATGACTCTCTTGAGGTTGCAGTAGAGGAAGTTAGGCAACGCATCTTGCAATTTATCAATAATTAACGTCATGAAGATTGGCATCATGGGCGGGTCTTATAACCCGATTCACATAGGTCACGCAATAATCGCCAACCACATTATCTCCAATAGCGAGATTGACCAGCTTTGGCTCATGGTTTCTCCCGAGAACCCTTTCAAATCTGGTCAAAATATGGTTAGTGAGATGCATCGGCTTAGAATGACAGAAATGGTTACTCGCAGACTTGACAATGTCATCACTTCGGCCTTCGAACTATCCATGCCACGGCCATCCTACACAATTGATACATTAGCAGCGCTTCAGCAGAAATTTCCACAAGATGAATTTTATTTAATCATCGGAGCAGACAACTGGGTTGAATTTGACAGATGGAAAGCCCACGATGAAATCCTGGCAAAGCATAAAATTCTGGTTTATCCCAGATTGGGTTATGATGTAAAAATACCGGCATCGTTACGAGAACATGTGTTTCTTGTTGATGCTCCAGTGATTGAACTTTCTTCCACTTTCATAAGAGAGAGTTTGGCCAACCACAAAAACATGAGTTTTTATCTACCCGATGATGTACTTGCCTACATTACAGTCAACAAATTGTATATAGAATGATGAACGACAACGAATACAAACTACAGCCAAATACACTCGCAGTTATTGCACTCACAAACGAGTACTGCGGGATGATAGAGAATTGCGCCACTTATGAACGTGATTCGTTTATCGCGAAACTACTTAAAATCATTCCACGCATATACATTGCGATGAATGACGTTGAACTGGACAGTGGCTATAGCGATTATTTCATTGAGCCATCTCTCGAAGAGACTGTATATGATCAAGTCAGAACCTTACTATCTCGTTTGTTTGGTGAAGAAGACGTGTATCTCGAGGTGTTCATGGAAGACATGAAATACAGCGAGACCCCTATTTCTGCCGCTATTAGCGAAAACCTTGCTGATATGTACCAGGAATTTTATAATCTGCTACATTCTTTGAAAGATGCAACCTCAGTGGTTCAGCAACAGTTGGTTGAACAATGCAAAGAAAATTTCATCAATTATTGGGGACAGACACTGTGCAACGTACTGAGAGCTCTAAATAATGCATTTTACAACTCATCAACTGAATAATAACATATAAATTCATATCAGTATGAAGAACCAATATATTAAATCTCTGATGGATTTCATGGACAACAGCCCATGCAATTTTCTTGCAGTAGAAACCATCAAGAAAATTTTAACATCTTACGGGTTTACTGAGAAAAAACTCGAAAACAAATTTGAAGTTAAGTCAGGTGATAAATTTTTCGTCACAAAAAATGATTCGGCCATTTTCGCATTCAAAATTGGCAAGCGTCCATTGTACGAAACCGGATTCAAAGTCGTTTCGGCACATAGTGATTCTCCGTGTTTCAGAATTAAACCAAATGCTGAAATAGCGGGCGAAGGAGGAATTGTCAGACTTAACACAGAAGTCTATGGCGGTCCTATCCTGTACACGTGGTTCGACCGTCCGCTTTCGGTAGCGGGACGTGTGATTCTTAAAGGCAATGATGACCTTCAGCCAATCACAAGAACCATTAAGATTGACCGTCCGCTAATGTGCATTTCCCACCTTGCCATCCACTTCAACCGCGCAGTCAACGAAGGCAACCCTCTTTCAAAACAAAGGGATATGCTACCCATCATAGCCAAAGTTAACGACAAGTTTGAAGCGGATAATATGTTATTAAAACTGGTTGCCAAAAACCTTAAAGTAAAGATTGAAGATATTATAGATTTTGATTTGATGCTCTATGATATACAACCAGCATGCACATTTGGATTAAATGACGAATTCATCTCATGCGGACGACTTGATGACCTCAGCATGGCACACGCAGCGATTACATCTTTAATTGAAGGTAAAGATGAAGATGCTACTTGTGTAGCAGCAATTTTTGATAATGAAGAAACTGGAAGTGGCACAAAACAAGGAGCGGGTTCGCCGGTATTGTCAAATATTATGCAGCGAATTGTTCTGGCACAAGGTGGTGATTTCGATACATTCTCACAAGCCATAGCACGTTCTTTCATGATTTCAGCAGACAATGCTCACGCATTCCATCCCAATTACAGCTCAAAGTACGATCCGACCAATCATCCTGCCTTAGGAGGTGGTCCATGCATCAAAATTAATGCAAATTGCAAATATATGAGTGATGCACACTCTGCCGCTATTTTCAAGAGTCTCTGTATTGGTGCGGATTCACCCTATCAGTATTTTGTAAATCACAGTGATGTGGCTGGTGGCTCAACTCTTGGTAATATACTTACTAAACAGATTGACATTGAAGGAGTGGATGTCGGGAATCCCTTATTAGCTATGCATTCTGTTCGTGAAACTGCATCAACCTCCGATCATATTAATATGATTAAGGTAATGACGAAATTCTTTAGCAACTAAAATAATTTTAATAATATGACAAACGAAGATTTATTGAAACAAGTTACTGCAAAAGCTCAATTGTGGCTTAGTGACAGTTACGACACTGATACTCAACAGCAAGTTCAAAAGATGCTTGCCGCTGATGACAAAACTGAACTAATCGAGTCTTTTTATAAGGATTTGGAATTTGGAACCGGAGGTTTGAGAGGAATAATGGGCGCTGGCAGTAATCGTATGAATATCTATACAGTTGGTGCAGCGACTCAGGGATTGGCTAATTATTTAAAAGAAGCTTTTAATGACCTGAACCAAATCAAGGTTGTTGTAGGACATGATGTTCGCAACAATAGCCGACTATTTGCAGAAACTGTGGCCAATATATTCTCAGCAAACGGAATCAAAGTTTATCTGTTTGAAGGTCCAAGGCCCACACCCGAAGTGTCATACGCAATTCGGCACCTGGGTTGCCAAAGCGGAGTTAACATCACAGCATCACACAACCCCAAAGAGTATAATGGTTACAAAGCATACTGGGATGACGGTGCACAGGTTATTTCACCCCACGACGTGAATATTATTGACTATGTTAATCGCATTTCATCAGTTGACGAAATCAAGTTCAAAGGTAACCCCGAGTTAATTGAGACCATTGGCGATAAGATTGATGCTGAATATATTGAGGAAATACATACCTTATCGCTCAGCCCCGAGGTTGATGCGAGACAGCATGACCTGAAAATTGTTTATACGCCAATACACGGCACTGGACGATACATGCTTCCCCGCTCTATTTCGCGATGGGGGTTCGACAACATCATCCATGTTCCAGAGCAAGATGTAATGAGTGGTGATTTTCCCACAGTAGATTCTCCAAATCCCGAGAACCCAAGTGCAATGGCTATGGCAATTAAGAAAGCCGAGGAAGTGGATGCCGATATTGTATTGGCAAGTGATCCTGATGCAGACCGAATTGGAGTTGTGATTAAAAACACCAAAGGTAAATATGCATTACTTAATGGTAACCAAATTCAAATTATCTTCCTGTATTACTTGATGGTGCGCAATGCTGAATTAGGCAAGATCAAAGGCGATGAATATATTGTCAAAACAATTGTAACAACCGAAACCATCCGCAAGATAGCCGACAAACAAAACATCAAAATGTTTGACTGCTACACCGGCTTCAAGTGGATTGCAATGGTAATGCGTGAAATGGAAGGTAAAGGGCGCTATCTTGGCGGTGGCGAAGAAAGTTATGGTTTCCTTCCCGAAGTATTTGTGCGAGACAAAGATTCAGTGTCTTCCATACCCCTGATGTGTGAGATTGCCGCGTGGGCAAAGGACAAAGGCATGACAATGAACGACATGCTTATTGAGATTTACAAGACGTATGGATACTCTAAAGAACTTGGCATATCGGTTGTCCGCAAAGGCAAATCGGGTGCAGAAGAAATCGTGGCAATGATGAAGAATTACCGCGAAAACCCGATGAAAGAGATAGCCGGTTCCAAGGTTATAACCATTAAGGACTTCCAGAACCTTGAACAAAAAGACATATTAACCGGCGACATCACAAAACTCGAAATGCCCACTACTAGTAATGTACTGCAGTACTTCACACAAGACGGCACAAAGGTTTCGATTCGCCCAAGTGGTACTGAACCTAAAATCAAATTCTACATCGAAGTTCATGACACTCTTGACAGTGCCGAGAATTATGATGCCAAGAATGAATGGGCACAAGCGAAATTAGATCTTATTGCAAAAGACCTCGGTATCGCCTAAATTGAATTAAAAAACATATTTAAATATTGGATTTATGACTGAAACAATTAAAACCTTAAGAGATTCAGCTGCAATGCGCTGGACCGCCCTATTGCTACTTGCGTTAGCAATGTTCTGTGGATACATTTTCATGGACATCCTCTCCCCCATCAAAGATTTGATGCAGTCAACTCGAGGATGGGACTCAACCGCATTCGGCACAATGCAGGGTAGTGAGACATTCCTAAATGTATTTATCTTCTTCCTCATCTTTGCCGGTATCATTCTGGACAAAATGGGCGTTCGCTTTACGGCAGTTTTGTCTGGCGTGGTAATGCTCATTGGCGCTATTATCAAATGGTATGCTGTTGCTGAATCTTTCAAAGGCAGCGGACTTGAAACTTGGTTCACAAATAACCTTAATTACATACCCGGATTCGATGAACTAGGGGTTTCTCCATTCTATAAAGGCATGCCCGCCTCGGCCAAGTTCGCCGCTATAGGCTTTATGATTTTCGGCTGTGGCGTTGAAATGGCCGGAATCACAGTATCACGCGGTATTGTCAAATGGTTCAAAGGTCGAGAAATGGCACTTGCCATGGGTTCTGAAATGGCACTTGCTAGACTTGGCGTGGCGACCTGTATGATTTTCTCACCGATGTTCGCAAACTTGGGCGGAAAAGTTGACGTTTCACGTTCGGTAGCATTCGGAGTAGTTTTGCTGATAATTGCCCTTATAATGTTCATAGTATACTTCTTTATGGACAGCAAACTTGATGCTCAGACAGGAGAAGCCGAGGAGAAAGATGATCCATTCAAGATTAGCGACCTCGGACAAATCATGAAGAGCAGTGGTTTCTGGCTGGTTGCCCTTCTGTGTGTATTGTATTATTCTGCTATTTTCCCCTTCCAGAAATATGCGGTTAACATGTTACAGTGCAACCTGTCATTCACCACACCCGAAGCAGGTAGTTTCTGGGCTGGAACAACTGTTACAATCGTTCAATATGCGATCATGCTTGTTGTAGCGGCTACTGCTTTTGTCAGCAATTTCTCAAAAACTAAAGGCATGAAGTATGGAATGCTGACAATTTCGATACTTGCATTAATAGTGTTCTGCTATATGGGATATATGCGGCAGTCTGCCGAGACAGTATTTGCAGTATTCCCCTTGTTGGCTGTAGGTATCACCCCTATCTTGGGAAGTTATGTTGACCACAAAGGCAAGGCTGCATCAATGTTGATGATTGGCTCATTGCTTCTTATCTTCTGCCACCTTACATTTGCTTTTGTCTTGCCACAATTCAAAGATAGTTCAATTGGTGGAATCGCAATTGCCTACTTGACAATTCTTGTATTGGGTTCTTCATTCTCACTTGTACCGGCGTCACTTTGGCCCAGCGTACCCAAATTGGTGGATGCAAAGATTATCGGTTCGGCCTATGCACTTATTTTCTGGATTCAGAATATTGGTTTGTGGTTGTTCCCGCTTTTGATAGGAAAGGTTCTTGACAAAACCAATCCGGGTGTTACCGATCCTACACAGCTCGACTATACATGGCCACTCATAATGCTTGCCGGCCTTGGGGTGGCAGCTCTTATTATTGGCCTTATCCTTAAAGCAGTCGACAAGAAGAAAGGTCTGGGACTTGAGGAACCGAACATCAAGTAACCCAATTGTTTAATCTAAAATAACCGTGTTATTACGCAGTGTTAATAACACGGTTATTATCTATTTGGAGTTCATTATGAAAGAACGAATTGCCAATTCTATATCTCAATACGCCTACGTTAGATGGATTGTTCTCGCTATTGTTTCGGTAACAATGATGACTGGTTATATTGTTGCCAAACAAGTGTCGCCACTTGAATTTCTACTGGAGAGTCCAATATCATCAGGCGGTATGGGATGGACAAGTGGGGAGTTTGGTTTATTTGCGGGTTCAAGGGGATTCTTCAATGTATTTTTTCTGATGCTTTTTTTTGGAGGAATTATATTGGATAAAACCGGAGTGAAAATCGCAGGCATATTATCTTGCATACTTATGCTGGTTGGAACAGTTGTAGACTATTACTCAATTGCATTTGTTTCTCCAAGCATTATTTCATCAAGCCTATTTGCAGGAACAAAAATGCAGGTTCTTATATCTTCATTGGGCTTCGCTATTTTTGGCATTGGATATGAATTATGTGGCATTACAGTATCAAAAGTAATCGTCAAGTGGTTTACGGGCAAGGAAATGGCATTGGCTATGGGCATTCAGGTGGCTCTTGCCCGATTGGGAACAGCTTTAGCGCTTGGATATAGTGCACGAATTGCGATAAGCACCACCATTTCGACGCCTATTTTGGTAGGTGTATTTGCCCTTGGCGTAGGGTTTATTGGGTATCTTGCATACTGTATGATTGATACAAATAATGATAACAATACAGATAAGTTGGGCGAAGACGACAAATTCCATTTCGCAGATTTGAAGTTGACCCTGACAAACAAGGGATTTTGGCTTATTACATTTTTGTGTATGCTTTATTATTCATCATTATATCCTTTCCTGGATTTTGCCACTAAATTGATGATAACTAAGTATAGTGTTGATGTTAGTGTGGCCGGAATGATACCCGCAATACTTCCTTTCACCTCAATTATATTAACTCCATTATTCGGTGCGATGTACGATAGAATTGGTCGTGGGGCTACAATCATGATTATTGGGACTGTGATGTTGACCATAGTTTTAATGATATTTTCATTACCGTCCGGAGCTTCTATGGTAGCGATTGTTTCAATGTTAGTATTGGGCATAGCCTTCTCACTTCTACCAAGTGTTTTATGGCCTGCTGTACCCAAAATTGTACCAGTCAAACAGCTAGGTACGGCATATTCTATAATATATTACATTCAGAACATTGGACTAATTCTTGTACCCGCAATGATTGGCAAAATCATAGAGTTTAATACAGCCGCTGACGGCACACCAAATTATACACAAGCAATGTATGTTTTCACTATCATAGGCATTGCTGCAATAGGTGTTGCGGTTGCACTATACTTTGCGGATAAAAAACAAAATTACGGACTTGAAATTCCAAACAGCAAATAGTCAATTAATATTTGATAATATTGTGAGTATCCACAAATTTTATTAATTTTGTAATCCAAAACTTCAAATTATGGTAATACAACGCATTCAATCAGTTTATCTATTCATCGCAGCCATATTAATGGCCGTATTCGCTTTCACTTCTCCGTTTACAGTAAGTTGCGATGGGGCACAAAATGTAACAAGCTATCCCTTGATGAGTAATTATATTCTACTTTCCTTGGTTGGATTGAGTGCTGCGCTGGCTCTCGTAACCATTTTCAAATTCAAAGACTTGAAAATGCAGTCATTGCTCTGTGTAATAAATATTATTATAATAATAGCTATGCTTGCTACAGTGGCATGTTTAGTATATACCTCTGAAAAACAAGTTGCTCCACGATGGCCTGCATCGTTCCCGATATTGGCAATTCTTTGCCTGCTTGTGGCGCGCCGTGCCATAAAGCACGATATTAAATTGCTTAACGATAGCGAACGGATCAGGTAATAGCAAACATCATATCACAGACTGCGTCAAGTTCCTTTTATGGGAATTTGACGCATTTGTT
>JAGHSV010000179.1 GCA_018065665.1 Candidatus Sodaliphilus aphodohippi | reverse complement strand
GCTATACATCTCATACCATGATAATTAGCAGCAGCAAGGTGTTGTGAATAGCTTTCAAATTTTGTAACTTTGCATTTGCTATACATCGGTTATGTTATCATACTGCTCGGCAGATATGTTGTGAATTGCTTTCAAATTTTGTAACTTTGCATTTGCTATACATCCCTCAAGTCCATAGACAAGGTTGCGCTCGTGTTGTGAATTGCTTTCAAATTTTGTAACTTTGCATTTGCTATACATCCAGTTATTCGTTATCCTACTACTGATAATAGTTGTGAATTGCTTTCAAATTTTGTAACTTTGCATTTGCTATACATCTAAGCCGCGAACAACTCAAAAAAGAACTATGTTGTGAATTGCTTTCAAATTTTGTAACTTTGCATTTGCTATACATCCAAGAACCTGACCTTTGCCGAGGCTGTCAAGTTGTGAATTGCTTTCAAATTTTGTAACTTTGCATTTGCTATACATCAAGCCACAAGTCAAAGCGGCAAAAAGATAAGTTGTGAATTGCTCTCAAATTTTGTAACTTTGCATTTGCTATACATCCGAATGTGTGTAAAATATTGTAAGACAATGAGATGCAAAGATTTTTAGAATTAAAAATGTATGGCAATCAAAAAGAAAACCTTCCTTTAGGGGGAAGGTTTTCTTTTTTCAAAATAGCTCAAGTTGCTGACCTCCATATTCTGGTGGCTTTTCTTTCTTGCCAAAAAACAGTTCCATATTTCCGAATTGTTTGTCCGTAACGCACAAAATACCGACCTTGCCTGACTGCGGAAGGTAGTTCTTGACTCGCTTGATGTGTACTTGAGCATTCTCGGCACTGGCGCAGTGACGGATATATATTGAGAACTGGAACATCGTGAACCCGTCGCCCATTATATCCTTGCGAAATTTGGCTGCCACTTTGCGTTGCAGCTTTGTCTCGGTCGGCAGGTCAAAAAAAACCATTACCCACATAACGCGGTATTCGCTGAATCGGTCCATACGGTCCCCCTATAGCTCGGGATATACTATCTTTCGCAGTTCGCCTGTGTAGCATTTCATCAGCGAGGTGGTTGTGGTGTCAACAGCCACCATCAGCGGACTGCGATGGCCGGCAATTTTCACCTCAATGGTGGGGATGCCCAGCAGGTCTCGTTTCGGGTCGGTCGTCAACTCCTCGATATTGCTGGCGCCATATTTGGCAACCATGCGTTTCACCACGATATCAACAACGGGACGGTAGGGCTCCATGATGTCGTCGGCAAGGCAATAGGCATTATACTTGTTATGGTGATGGATGCCCAATGTGGGCAACAACCCTGTGCCGGTCAGGCTGCGGGCTACCACACCACGCAAGATGGCATAGCCATAGTTGAGCAGGTTGTTGGGTGCTTCACCCTCACGACCTCGGACAAAACCCGGGAACTCGGGAAAGAAATTGCGCCAATAATATGCCGCAGCACGGCCTTCGAGTCCGTCGGCATCGTCGCTGCGAACCTGCTCAACCCATGCATCCATGTTACCGGTCTCACAACCGGGAACACATTGGCGCAAGGCGGCAGCCTGATTGGCTATCTTGGCTTGAACGGTCTGTTGCCACAACTGTTTTTGCAACGGGCGGGAACAGTCAATCTGTTTCCTGAAGCGCTCGCTTTGCAGCGAGTGACCGTCAAGTGGAAGGAACATCCCCGCGGGCATTCGTGTCGAGTCACAGGTGATCACGGCGCAGTTGTTCTCCATCAACCGTTCGAGCAATCCTTGCGTTATGGTGATGCGCTTGTCATCCAGTATCACCAGCCCAAGATCCTCGATGGGGAAAGTGCGCTCTGCCTCTTTCTTGAACGACTCGGGCAGTGTGCCGTTCTTTTCCACCTCGGGCAAACGCAGCAACAACTGGCCGTTGCGAAGGCTCAGGTAGGCAGGGTTGCCAAAGTACAAGGTCCGCTTAATCATACTCACCGACTGCTACTATTTTACCAATATGGTTGATGCGTACTTTTACTATGCCTTTGAGACGGTTTTCTGACTGTATCAAAATATAGGCAATGTTTTTTAATTTATCAAGGCATTCAACATTTGTCTCATAATGATGCCTGAACATATAGTTCTTCGTTGCCAGTTTCTGTACTCTATAAAGGTGCTTGCTGATAACGGGGTAGTTGTTCGGGTCGGTCAAGTCAATTTCTTCTGGTGAGAAACCGTTGTCCGCATCGGGGAACACAAAGTACTCATTGCGTTTCATCGTATACAGGAATTTCCAACCCTGCTCGCGGTTATATACCTTATCAACTACGGGCAAGCCGGCGTTGATGCGGGCCAAGGCCTCAAAGTATGAAACAACATGCTCGTGAAGGTTGCCGTCCTCGTCGCTGAATATTGCAACGTGGTGGTTGTTTGAGGTGCTGACATAGTCAACAGGTATGTTGTTGCCGTCACTGTCAAGCATCGGGCGGCCGTCTTTATCTTTTTTCTCGTGAAGAGGCTCGGCAACGCTGACACCGCTGATGGTGACGCGCTTGATGGCGATGCCTTTTTCCTTGTTGAGCCAGATGGGGTTCTCGTCAAGGTTGCCGAAGGCTTTGTCCGCCTTGCCGTCATAGTCGGCGAGACGTTGCCTGAGTATCTCGCGGATGCCGGCATCCATCACTTTCTCAATCTTGAGGTCCTTGTCTATGGGTTTGCGGATGGTGAAAACGCGTTCGAGCGAAACGGTTTTTACTTTTTCGGGCAATACTGCTGTCTGCGCTGTGTTCAGATAGATGGGGTTCTTCTTGGGGGAGTTCTTCCCGGTGAAGGCCTTCTTGGCGTCGCCTCCATATTCCTCAAGTCTCTTCAGTAGAGCCTGCCGTTGCATCTTGTTGGCAACGGTCTTGATTTTGTCAATGTCAAACGAGCCGTTCACAGTTTCCATCTTGGTGACATAGCGCTGTTGTGTACCATAGACTGTCTCGTTATGGAGCTGGGTGCGTGGCGTGAGGGTGTTCTGGTGGCGTGCAACACCATGGGCTCGGTTGACCGAGCGAGTGACAACCTTGTTCTTGGCTTTGATTGAAATCAAGGTGGACTCCATGTGTCGCTTTACCAGTTCGCGGAACTCTCCAACGGGTAGTGGGGCGATGAATATTGACTTGCCCTTGCCGTTTTCGGTTTTGAGTTTGGTGCGAAGAGCAAAGACATTGGGCTTGAATTTGCCATCATTGTCACGGGCGTTGAGGCTGTTGAGATACTGGGTGTGTTCCAAACGGGTGAATGCAACAGTGATGGCGTCCATGGCGTGATGACGGTGGTCGTTGCGTTTGGTCCAGTCATTGATGCGTCGCACTTGATGACCCTCGGGGTTGACATAGGTTTCGGTTAAACCAAGTTTGTCATATTTATCCCAGTTCAGCTCTTTCATCACGTCAATGAGCCCCCAGTCTTCGCGCAGGGTGTCGGTGATGCTGCCGATGGTGACGACAACAGTGCGTGTCACGTCACGCAGTAGCTCACGAGCCTTGCTTGAGATATAGCGGGTGTCGTTCAGGTCGCGGTTTAAGAAGTCCTCAGGAATATTGTTGCCTGTGGTCTTCAGTTTTTTGAGTTTCCCTCTGTGCTCTTTGGCGTATAGGTCTTCAATAGTTTTAAGGAAACGTTCCTCACCATCCTTGCCGTAGGCTTGGCGAACATAGTCGAGAGCCGTCATCTTGCCTTTTGCCTCGTTGTCCTTGCGGGTCTCGATGGTCTTGTTGGAGTAGGAGTCGTCAAAGCAGAGCGCCTGTGGAATGATGTGCTCGATGTCGAAGTCGCGGCTGAAAAGGTTTTCTTTCTTGATATAGGTGTTGCTGTACAGTGTCTTGTAACCGTTGGGAGCAAGTTCTTGATACAGCCGATAACGCAGGATATCATTGCGACTAGGACGGGCAATGTTAAAAGCCGGGTCGGTTTGCAGAATCTCAACAATCTTTTCGCTCTCGGCTGTGCGCTCACGAAGGGCTTTGGTGGCGTCTTCGCGCTCTTTAGCACTCTGTTTCAAGTCGCGCGCCATCTCAATGTGAATCTCGTCAAACCGTTTCAAGCCATTCTCGTCGGGAGTGCCGTACTCTTCCATCGCGGCATTGACAACATGAATCATCTGGTTGATGATTTTCTCCACCACAGGGTTGCGGAGGCTGTTCTTTTGCAGAATCTCGAGGTTTGGCAACAATGGCTTGTTGTCAATTTCTTCGCGTGTCAATGACTCCTTTGAGTGGCGATAACCGGCTAACTCGCATGCCTCGCTGTATTTGTGACCGGCAATGAGGTGAGGCATTATCTTGTTCAACGCCTTGGAACTGAGGGAACCATAGTCCTCGGCAAAATTGATGTTTGCCAATGTGGCTGCATATTCTTGGCTTAGTCCTGTCATCGTGGCAATGTGCTCTATCAGTTTCTCGTTGCCGGTTGCAGAGTTATCGTCTTCGTAGGAATAGATGAGATGCCACAACTTGAAGAACGGGTCCGCGGTATAGTTGTCACCACCTTTATATATTATAAAGTCGGTCTTGGCTCCAATGCCTTCAAAAACTGAACGTACAAAGTGAACTTTGTCAGCATAACCAAGTTTGTCAAAACCATCAACGTCATGACCGCTCCAGTCCAGTATGGTCTTGAATGCATCAAAGAATGTGACCGTGGTTGTATTGCCCTGCAGCTTGTCGTAGTTGACGGTATAGTTTTTGCCTTTCAAACCAAGTAACTTAAGAATCGCAGGTTTACTTAATTCTTTGTTGACAGTTAGCTCATCGTGAAGTAGTTGACGCTCAAGTTGGGTGAGGCTGCGGGTGGTGTTGCCATCCCCGATTTCAACATTGTTGATAGCTTGCCATACTTTGGACTCCTGGAATAGGGGGGAGGACTTGGCGCATACGCGTGGACCGGTCATCACCTTGCGCGTTTTGCCGTTCTCGTTAATGGTGATTTCTTTGCCTTCAAATTCGCAGTAGGCAATCAAGCCTTTCTTTGACTTGAGACGACGCTGGTAGAAAATGATTACGTCTCGCAGTTCGGTCTTTAACTCTGGCGTCAGCTCAGGATGGAACTGAGCCTGTCGCTCCCAAATAACATTGAACTCGTGTAGATAGTCTTGTCGGTAATATACACGGTCCTTTATGCGGTAATGAGGGTCTTTGTTTATTTGTGCAACAAGGTATTCGCCAACTGTCATTTTGTTGAAATACAACTCCTTACTGTGGTCTCCGATTGCTCCGAGGTAGCCACTGCAGTTATTGATGTCGCTGCTGATGGCACCGATTACGTATGCCAAAACCGGCAATTCGGTTTTCTGGGTCAACGACTCGGTGCGCCAGCGATAGGCAACCAGACGGCGGGTTTTGCGGTCTTTGTTCTCGGCTGTCTGAATATTGTGTTTGGCGAAGAAGATTTTTGAGATGTCCTTTGAACCTCGGCCTTGTAGTTGTTCTTTGAATTCCGGAGTCAGGATTTCGGGATAATATTGCTTTTGATATGCCCAGATTTTGTCTAACTCATCTTGTAGGTCCGAACGGTAGAAACTCGGTACAAAATTCTTGCCACTTTGCAATATGTTATAGGTGTATTGACCCGGTGTCAGTCCATCTTCATAGAGTTTGCGTGCTACGGCCATGCCATCAATGAGTTGACCTTCTTCTTGGTTATTGGCCTTACGGTTACTCTTGTATCCGCGTTTCTTATTGAGCATCAAAAGGACGCGGGCCAACTCGCTGAGGGTGATCTCTTCTTTGGTTGCCTTTGCCCTGAGGCGCAATGTCTCGAAGGTGCTGTGACTGCCTTCTTCCGACAGGATTGTGCTGTCGTTAATGAGGTTGTTCTTTTTCAGAATGTCAATCAAGGCATTTCTGCGTAACTTGTAACGCTGCAAGTTGCGACGCATGCCACGCTTCATCGTGCGGTCTGCTGTCGTTGTTATGCTTTTGCCGCTTTCGAAATTGCTCTTTTCATCTACGGTGAGGGGATTAACACGGACGCCAATCTTGATGATGTCTGATTTCTCGTTCTCGTTTTCTGCTTGGTCAACTACTGCCCAGCCGATGCTGGTTGTGCCAAGGTCAAGTCCTAATATGCGCTTCATAATGATGTGCGGTTTTTTATGTTATTATTTTCCACAAAAATAGTGAATTTTGAAAAAATAGCAAAATTTTTGTTCAAAAATTTGCATATTACATTTCTTGATTATAATTTTGCAGTACAAATTTGAAGCAATTCACAATAAGGATTACTCCGTTGTGAAAACATTAAGAGCG
>JAGHSV010000213.1 GCA_018065665.1 Candidatus Sodaliphilus aphodohippi | reverse complement strand
ACCCCGACACGTTCCCCTTTGCCGTCAAGCCCAACCGCAAGATTGGCATACCCGACCTGATGGAAATCATGCAGTGCCATGCCGAGAACACCACCCACAAGTATAGCGACAGCCGCCGCCCGACAAAATGGACACACCCCGTGTGCATCTGCACCGACGTGACCATCTTGAGCGCCATCTTCCAGCTTCGCGACTGGATGCCGCGCGAGGTGGGCTGCGTGATGTGGGTATGCCCCGGCCGTCCCTGCACCGAGGCCTACGTGCCCTGGCACCTTGGCATCACCGAGGTTCCTGCACGCTGGCACCGCTGCGCTACTGCCGCCGAGGCCGAGGCCAAGCATTTCAGCGACGCCAAGAACCTGCGCGAGCGCTATCCCGACCATGCCTACTGGAAAGGCGTAGAACGCTGGGACGGTTACGCCCCCGACTGGTATGGCAAGACCGACAGCATCAAGGCAGTGCGGGACGCCTATCAGCAACGCGTATTTAAAGAGAACGAGCAGCACGAGCAGGAACTCAAGCAATACTACAACGGCACGACCGTGACAAACAGCGACAAGATGCACCAATGCATCAACAAATTCATCGACAAAGTCGCACAGTAAAACAGAAATGGCTAAAAGGGAGTTGCCTTTTAGCCATTTTACTTAGCGGTCAGTAGTTGCCCCACTCGTCGTAGTCACAGTTGTCAAAGTAGCCGTCGTGGAAGCCGTCGCGATAGCCACGCATATATTCTTTGCGTTTTTTGCCGCTCTTATAAGGGCAACTGCCGTCATATTCATAGTAGTCATCGTATGTGCCTTCGCCGGGTTCTCCGCCAGTCAGGGAACCGTTGTTGTACCCTTGCTCATATCCCTCATTGTACCAGCGGCTGTATTTCTCTTCGGGAATGTTGACTTTTATGCCGGTTGCTGCCTTTGCAGTATCGGTCCTGGGGGTATCGCTTGGAGTCCAATCAGATGAAGAGTAATAGGAAGAATATGCATAACTGTCGTCAACAGGCATGGTGGCCGAGTTGTCGACGTGTTCGTCCCCTCCGCAACTGCACAGCAACATCGCCACCGTCACTGCAACAATATATCGGGGAATACTACTTCTCATCCTTTTTTGCGCTTTTCATGATTCTCATGCGGGCATCTATCACCTTGAGTTCATTCTCGGCATAGTCCTTGCTGTCAGGTTCGTCCAGAAGTTTGGTGAATATTTCACGTGCCTCTTCAAGCTGGTTGAACTCAATCATCGAATACCCCAACCGGCGATGCAGGAAGTTAGAGAACTCGACAATGTGGTCAGGCACAGCATCTTCCTCGTTTTCCACGCTGTAACTATCCCGCAACGAGGCCAGAATGTGCTTGATAACAATAATTGAACGGACATCGCTGCCGTTTGCCAACACATTGACATACTCGGCAACGTGCGCGATGACATGAGACCCGTTGAGGATATTGAGATAGTAAAACGCCTCGTGAAAATTCTTCAGTTCGTTGTAACAGAACCCGATCCGATAGCAAATATCGAGCATCGCATCGTACTTTGCGCCGCTCATCTTGTAGTAGTCGTGGAAATTGGCGTTAAAGGTGTTGAGGTAATGCTGGAGCGCCTCGTAGTACCGTCCTTGGAGAAAATATTTATTGCCCCAATAGGTATCGTAGGAACTGTCGGCATTATTCAGGTTTAACAGTAGTTCTTCTTCATCGGTCAGTTTTCCGCCGTCGCGTGCCTTGATTTCGGCTTCGCCAAGCATATAATTAAACTCCTGCAGTTTCTTCTCGGGCGAAACATTATCGATTACCACCAGAAACTGGCAATATCTGGCATCCAGCGAATGGTTTCTTGATAGCGGTTTTGCCAGACGCGAAACCATCAGACGTATATAGTGCGAACCGCCGTCATGCCCCTGTGCGACAGCCACGATGGATAGATAGTGCGGCTCGTCGTCGTCAACAAGATAATACTTCAGCACGGCGGTTGCCATCTCGTTGTCAAACGGGCTGTCAGGCACATCGTTGTCAAACAACAGAGTCGCCGGCATGTTGAAGTCATGAATCTCGCCGCCGTCGGTGATAACACGGCATTCGCCATCGACCGACACCTCGAGCCTGCGGTAGATGGCATCGGTAATGCCGACACTGCGTAATATGGTGTCTAGTTTCAGCGGGTGGTCGGCATCAAAACGATTGCTTTCAGGCCCCGAGTGCCGACAGGACAGTTCCTGCTGACGCATGAGAAACAACTCACGATCTTTTAACATGGTATTCTCGTCGGTTTCACGGCTTTCCTCAATAGCCTGGCAGAATCCCCGCTGCACATACATGCAGCCGCCAAGGTAGTCGGCAAACTCAGACGGCAACGCCCTCGTAACCGTGAACCTGATATCAACCGAGACCTCAGTCTGGGCGTCATTGAGACCGTAAACAAACCGGAAAAAAGAGCCACTATTGGAGTTATTGCACGCATGACGGACTATATCCAGTTTGCCAACCGGCAGCGTGATAATGCCTGGATATACAATTGCAGTCCATTTACTGGAATCGACTTCAGCGACAAAGTGACCTCCCTGAAAGTCAAAAAAGACACGGTCCTTATCGGTGTGTTTAA
Source organism: Candidatus Sodaliphilus aphodohippi (assembly GCA_018065665.1). Lineage (GTDB taxonomy): Bacteria > Bacteroidota > Bacteroidia > Bacteroidales > Muribaculaceae > Sodaliphilus > Sodaliphilus aphodohippi. Next base: position 536 of record JAGHSV010000213.1, on the reverse strand, counting down.
CATTGCAGTTGTATTCCCTGATAAAATCCTCGAAGCATTCCTTCGGCGACTTTTGTGACAGTTGTTGTGTTTTCTTGAAAAATTTCATTCTGTAAAGGTTGGTTTATTGGTTATATATATGCATATTGTGTGCCAAGTCGGCAACACACTGTCCCGGGCAGGACTTTATTTTACATGAATCCCTCGGCCAGACGGGCTACAGCAGGGGCAGCGGGAACGTTGTTGTACAGTATGTCATAGACACACGCCAGAATGGGCATCTCCACCTGACCGCGGTTGACCTCGATCATACACTTTGTGCCATAGTATCCCTCGGCAATCATCTTCATCTCCATCTGTGCACTGGCGACTGTATATCCACGTCCAATCATGGTACCGAACGTGCGATTGCGCGAGAAGTTGGAGTAACCTGTCACCAAAAGGTCGCCAAGTATGGCGCTCAGCATATAGTCGTGATGTTCGTGACTGACCTTGTTGAGGAAGTGTTTCATCTCGCGCATGCAGTTTGCCATCAGCACCGCCTGGAAGTTATCGCC
>JAGHSV010000138.1 GCA_018065665.1 Candidatus Sodaliphilus aphodohippi | reverse complement strand
ATAATAACTTGGTGAAATCGATTTTTTTTAGTAATTCTGCAAAAATATTACCCAAACAACAGGAAACTGCAATATGGACGTACAAAAAGTTTTATTTGTCTCGCAGGAGATATCGCCATACCTGCCCGATACCGAAACGTCAAAGAGATGTTTTGACTTGCCCCAAGGGATACAGGAATTGGGTGCACAAGTGCGCACGTTCATGCCCAAGTATGGTATGATCAATGAACGGCGTAACCAACTCCACGAGGTGATTCGTCTGTCAGGGATGAACATAATCATCGACGATACCGACCACCCGCTTATCATCAAGGTTGCGACTCTGCCGGCACGCTCACAGGTGTACTTCATCTACAATGATGATTTCTTTGCACATACGCTCACCACAGAGTTGGAAACCATTTCATCACCAAGCAATAACGACGAGCGAAGCATCTTCTTTGCCCGTGGCGTAATCGAGACTGTGCTGAAATTGCGTTGGGATCCCTCAATCATTCACTGCAACGGGTGGATTACCGCACTTGCTCCGGTCTATATGCGTGAGCTACACAACGAAGACCCATCGTTCCGTGATGCCAAAATAGTCTATGGCCTGTGGAATGACGACTTTGAGCAGCCACTTGACCCAAGACTGGCCGAGAAACTCAAACAAGACGGATTCAGTGACGAAGCAGTTGCCGACATCATGGACAAGCCTGTTGACCCCATCGCCCTGACCAAACTGGCGATTTCGCACAGCGATGCCATAATCCAATGCTGCGAGAACATCAAGCCCGAAGTTCTTGAAATGGTCAAGGCATCGGGACTTCCGTTCCTGCCATGGAATGGCGACGACAACTTTGTTGCAAACTGCATGGAGTTTTACAAAACATTATAACTGAAACAAGAACACGGAATCCTGGTTACAATTGGCGCAACCACGATTCAACCCATACATAAAAGACAAAATGAAACAAACTATTTATCTGGTATTTGCATTGGTTGCAGTACTTGGTATGTTTTCTTGTGCCGACGACACCATCGGCATGTCTGTCACCGACACCAAGTCGGCAATTATCGAAGACTCTTCATTTGTAATCTACGGCAAGTCTGTTGCCAACGACAGCCTCCAGTCCCGCACCAGCGCCCAGTTGGTCGGCCTTATCAAAAGCAACGGTTTCGGTACACTTTCATCAGAGGTCGTTACCCAATATATGCCAGTATATGCCGTTGACACAGCAGGTGTCAAGGAAGAGTGGGTTGACTCGTGTAAACTGGTTCTGACCGTGCCCGAGGTCTACGGATTCACCGGAGACAGCATCGCACCGATGCGCATGAGTGTTTACAAACTGAACAAACAACTACCGGACCCGATTTACAGCAAGTTTGACCCTAAGGATTACTACAACGAGGAAGACCTGCTGGGTACTGCGCCCTACTCTCTTGCATCGTCCAAACTTGTTAGCGAGACAAACACATCGACCTACACAACAACGACACACCGCGAGATTGAGGTCCCCATGCCCGTTTCCCTTGCCAGAAGCATATTCAGGGAATATATCAACAATGACGAGACCTTCAAGAGCCCCAAAGCCTTTGCCAATTTCTTCCCCGGCGTTTACATCAAAAACACCTTTGGCAGCGGACGCGTGATGAATTTCACCAACTCGGCACTGAAAGTTTACTACCGCAAAACCGTGGTAAACGGCAGCGACAACGATACTGTAATTTCTGGTGTACCCCAAACCTACATGGCATCGTCACCCGAGGTCATATCCAACAACATTATTAAACTTGACATTGATGCCAGCATCAAACAGATGGTCGCCAACGGAGATGCTATCGTCATGGCACCGTCGGGATATGAAGTGGAGGTCCAATTCCCAATCCAGGAAATCATCAACAGTTACAAGAACCGCACCACCCAGGGTCTGTCAGTAATCAACAACCTTGAACTTGAAATACCCGTCGAGGAAATCAAGACCCAGTATGACATTGCACCGCCCAAGTATTTATTGATGGTCAAGACAAACCACAAGAACGACTTTATTGCCGGCGACAGCCTCACCAACAGCAAAGACTCGTTCTATGCAATATATGACGCGAGCAAAAAGACATACGACTTCTCACAGTTGCGCGACTACATCATCAACATCATCGAGAATCAGGGCGGCGTTGCCACCGAGGATGACAAACAGTTCACAATCACCCCGATGGACGTGACAACCTACACCACCGCGGCATCATACTACACAGCATCGACAACAACTGTGACAAAGATTGCGCCTCAGGTTTCAGTACCAGCAATTGCTAAACTGAGACTCGACAAGGCAAAGGTCAAAATCACCTACAGCACCCAGACAAACATGTAACTGCAAGTTTTTGTACAATCGGCCGCTGAAAAATTTTGCCATGCCGGCAAATTGCACTAACTTTGCACTCGCAAAAACATAGCAATGCAACATTCGCATTGCACCAGCCACAATAGCTCAGTTGGTAGAGCATTTCATTCGTAACGAAAAGGTCGCGGGTTCGAGTCCCGCTCGTGGCTCACAATCAAGCAGTTATAAAGACTGCTTGATTTTTTTCAATACCATTAAAGGGCTCAGTCGAAAAAAGGCGGGGGGAGTTTTTGGAGATTTGCGAAGAATATGTATCTTTGCAGCATGGAGAAAAACATTCTTGAACAGCTGGCACGTTTG
>JAGHSV010000093.1 GCA_018065665.1 Candidatus Sodaliphilus aphodohippi | reverse complement strand
TCAGAATGCTACAAACAACAATAGGCACAAAAGGCTTTGACCTCCTTGATTACAGCACAAACAAGATATTGTGTTGCGATGGGGGGGGTAATTGCTTGATTTATTGCATATTAGAATATATATTTAGTGGTTTGGGCTTAGCAAATAGGTTTAAATCCTTTTTTTATTATATACTATTAATCATTTATAAACTTCAAAAGCATTTGTCTATGAAAAAAAGAATCCTCTTTTTACTGGCATCGGCGGCTGTTGTTGCACTGAGCGCAAGCGCTCAGTACGACATGAGACCGTTTACGCTCGACGGAGCAACGGTGGACCAGGGTGTGACCAAGTATGAACTCGCTCCGCGAGTAGTAAGTGCAGGCACCACTGTCGAGGCGCTGAATACGCCCTCGAGAACTCCTGCAAAAGTAAAAGTTAAAGCTGCAGCCCCCGAAGGCCGTTTTGTTGCGACCTATGGCTCTACGACCTCCAACTATGGCAGCTTTGGCAGTTCCTTGACTCTGGCTGTTGAAGGCGATTCACTTGCAGTGAATGGCTTCCATTATGCTGGCTCTAAGCTAAAAATAAAGGTGAATGAAGACGGTAGCGTCAGCGTTCCCGTTCAGGAGATTGGCACATACAACGACATGGGTAAAGTTGTGTTTGCTCCCAGCAAGATGGACGGCAATAAATTTGTTGTTGACGATTCAAAGACCGAACTCACAGGTACACTCATCAATGCCGACTCAATCCAGATTGACGGCGAGTGGGGTCTGTTCATGCCAGAACTTGAAAACGGCTTTATGTACACAGGCAAGAACCTGGTAATTGCTCGTTCCAACGCTGTAATGACCCACACACCCTATGGCGGTGCGCCCGTGACCTACAACATCATCGCTAAGCAAAATGGCAACATGATGACGTTTGTCAACTTTGCCAACTATGGTGCTTCGTTCAAGACCGAGGCGCTTGCAACACGCGGCTTCAAGTTTGGCGGCCAAAAGGCATACATCGGCAAGGCTGCTGCCTTCACCGGCACCACCTACCGCATCTATGAGTACGTACTCGAGGATGGCGTACCCAAGGCTACTTATACAAGTGATATGCTCTATGGCACCGAATCTGGCACACGCACTATCTCATGGGACTGCATGTGGGATATCGAAGCCACAGCAGGCGTTGTCGGTTACTTTAACGGCGGCGAGATTGTGTTTGACTTTGACGTAGTCTATCCCGAGGTTGCTCCGCTTACACTTACAGGAGACGGTTCCGAGGCTAACCCATATCTCATTACCAACACCGACGAGTGGAACCAATTTGCAACTGTTAGCAACAGCGGCAACAAATTTGAAGGCAAGTTCGTGAAGATTGCCGCAGACCTCAACTTCACCGGCAAGCAGTTTGTAAAGGCCGGCGTTCTGCCCTACTCGTTCAACGGTACTCTGGACGGTGGCAACCACACCGTTACAATGGACTATAACGCTGCCGCTGGCGAGCACTATGTGGCTCTTGTTAGCGCATGCGACGAGAAAGCTGTTATTAAGAATGTGACTGTTGACGGTCAAATCACCATTGCCGACGGTAACCGTTGCGCTGCCATCACGGGCTGGATGGACTATGGCACTAAGATTGACAACTGCCACAACAAGGCTGCCATCACAGTGACTGGCAACGGTCAGGTTTATGCCGGTATCGCCGCTGTGGGCACACGCAAGAACGTAATCAGCAACAGCCACAACGAGGGCACCATCACCCACAAGGGTGCTAACTCCAATGGTTTTGTTGGCGGCATAATGGGTCAAGGACAGGAATGTGACCTCATCAACTGCTACAACGTGGGCCAGATTGTTATTGAGAATACAGCCAAGACTGGCGTTGTTGCAGGTCTCGCCGGACGTATCTCGTTCGGTAAGATTGAGAACTGCTACAATACTGCCGACATCACATCGTTTGCTACCGCTGCCGGCCTCATAGCCAACGCGCAGACCAACAGCAATGGCGCAGGCTTGATAATCAAGGACTGCTGGAACAGCGGCGACATAGCCATGACCAATACGGCATCTTCTACAGGCCCCACTGCAGGTCTCATCGCGACATTACCCAAGGGTTCGACAATCGAGAATTGCTACAACACCGGTAACATCACCGGCCAGAAATATGTGGCTGGCGTCGTCGGTAATGGTGCTGCTGCAAGTGCCGACTATCCTTCGTTAATCAAGAACTGCTGGAATAGCGGTAACGTCACTTCCTATGGTACGGGAGCTGCCTTGTATGTTGGCGGTGTTCTCGGCTATGCCGGCAACTTCTTTACCTTGGACTCTTGCTACAATATCGGTAATATTCAGGGCGAACGCACCGTTGGCGGTGTTGCCGGACACTTCCAAGGTGACGACAATTTCTTTGCCAACAGCTGGAATACAGGTAACGTAACCTCAACCGGCACCAAGGGTTATTGGGTTGGCGGCGTTATTGGTAACGCAGCTAACACCTTCGACATCACCGACTGCTGGAACGCCGGCACCATTTCGGCTCCCAACCGTCTGGCAGGCATCGTGGGCTACAGCGCTAAACCCAGCAAAATCATGCGCAGCTGGAACGTCGGTGACGTGACTGCTACACTCACCGTTGTGGGCACAGGCTCTACTGCAGGCCACTCGGTAGCCGGTATCGGTGGATATTCAAACTCGCTGGTATCTGACTCTTATAACGCTGGTAAAATCACCGGTACAACACGCGTTGGCGGCATCGAGGGTTTCACTACTGCGGCAACAGCATCCAAGGCTGGCTCGGCATTTGAGCGCGTTATCAACCTGGGCGAGATTGTTTGTGGTGCTGACACTTGCGGCCACATCGCAGGCAACAACCTCGTGAACAACCCCAAGCAGTGGCTTACCACTGGTGTACCCAACCCCAACTACATCCGCGATGCGTTCTACCTGAACACCATCAACGACAATTGCCGCACCTACGATGCCGCTCTCGGCATCGAGACCGGACTCAACCCCGCCATGATGTGCGCGCTTGAGATTGGCGAGGAATGGGGAAGCCTTGGCGACTACTGCTATCCCGTTCTTGCAGGCTACGAGGACAACCCCTTTGCCAAGCTGTATGCAGCTGCAGTTGTTCCCGCACTCGAGGAGACTGACCCCAACCTCATCACCATGGACTTCAACGTGGGCGCTCCCGAGGACCTCATTTGGACTTCAAGCTACAGCGGCCTGACAATCGACGGCAACAACGCCAAGTTTGGCAGCGCACCCTACGAGGGCAAAATCACGCTCACTGCAACCATCGTCAACAACCTGCCCAGCAAGACTGCACGTCTGGCAAAGGGTACTATTGCGGCTCCCACCATCTCGCGTGACGTAGTCATCAATGTCGCATACATGGGCACAACAGGTGTTGATGGCATCAATGCAGGTTCTCAGGTTACTGGTGTCAAGTACTACAACCTGCAGGGCATTGAGGTTCCCGAGGCAACTCAGGGCATGACCATCAAGGTCACCACTTTTGCCAACGGCACCCAGCAAACAGCAAAGATCATGAAGTAATCATTGATTATCGCATAAATACAAGCCCCATGCACGGCAACCCTGTGCATGGGGCTTAGTTATGTTGTGAGTCTTCCAGCCTACTGCCGGGCATTGAACTGCTCGAGGGGCTGGCGTTCATCCTCTCCGTTGCTCTAATTGCCGGTTATCGCAAGCGATACGGTTACTGATACCTTTTTATTATGTGTCAAAATAATAATCGGGGCTAATTTGCGTTATTTTAATAATATGAAGAAGAGTTTATTATTTATATTGGCGGCCGTGGTGCTGATGTGTGCCACTGGCTGTATTGAAGACAGTTTCAGCGAGAGCCCGAACGACTTGCTCGCTTTCTCGGCCGACACCGTCGCGTTTGACACCGTGCTGACACTGCAAGGCACTGCAACCAAGCAGTTTATTGTTTACAATCGTGGCAGCAAGCAGGTGCGCATCTCCAGCATCAAGGTTGCCGGGGTGTCATCGGGCAAGTTCTATCTGAACGTTGACGGAGTCAAGGGCAAGGAGTTCAAGGATATTGAACTGAGAGGGAACGACAGTCTGTTTGTCTTTGTCGAGGGCTACTTTGACGAGGCCGGCAAGAACGAACCCCAGGAAATCAGCGACCGCATCGAGTTTGTCACCAACGGTGTGACGCAGCATGTCACGCTTTATGCCTGGGGACAGGATGCCGTTCGCCTGCGCGGTGACACCTTATGGACCGACTATCACATGACTGCCGACAAACCTTACGTGATTTATGACACACTGGTTGTTGCACCCAAGGCCAATTTGACCGTCGATCCGGGAGCGACACTCCTGTTCCACAGCGGAGGGGCACTGAAGGTTTACGGCACGATGACCGCCATCGGAACGCAAGAGAAGCACATCACCCTGCGTGGTGATCGTCTTGACCATGTGGTGGGCGAGATTGGATTCGACATCATGTCGGGACAGTGGGGCGGCGTGGCCTTCGGCGTTGGCAGTTATGCCAACCACTGGGAGTTTGTTGATATGCGAGGCAGCGAGTTCGGCGTGCAAATCAGTTCGGACAACCCCGACCGTCAGACGCTGTATATGCTCAATTGCATGCTGCACAACTCGGCAGGCAGCCTGTTGACCGAGTGGAACGCAGGCGTCACCGCCTACGGCACCGAGTTCAGCGACTGTGCCGACGGTGTCATCAACCTGATGGGTGGCAAGACCAACTTCGCCCAGTGTACGTTCACCAACTACTATCTGTTCAAGAACGTCACCGAACCGTTGCTGAATGTCTACAACATCGATGGCGACTACCTGCCAATACGTTCCAATATCAACAACTGCATCTTGTACGGCATGTGCAGTGATATCAATGCCGGTGACCTGACGGGAACCGACATCTACCTGCGCAACTGTCTGATAAAGGCCGACGGTACCGACGACGACAACTTCATCAACATCGTCTGGGCTGGCGATGCCAAGTTCTACACCGTGCGCGACGACAAACTGTTTGACTACCGTCTGCAACCCGAGAGCGATGCCATCGCACGTGGTGACCGTTCGCTCTGTCCTGCCAAGGCACGCTATGACCGCTACGGCGTGGACCGCCTCGCCACCGACAGCCCCGACCTCGGTGCTTACGCCTTTAATTAGAACGGCACTACGTGCCTTCTCAGAACGTTTCACTTTTCAGAGCGCTCCGCTTTTAGGAATAATACTCAATATATTAATAATGAGAGATTACAAACATCTTGAAATATGGCAACGAGGCATAAATCTGACAATACAGATATATGACTTAACCAAAGAGTTTCCGTCCGAAGAACGCTTTGGCCTAACATCTCAGCTGAGAAGAGCGGTTTCGTCAATCCCGATCAACATTGCTGAAGGTTGTGGACGCGATACATTGAAAGATTTTGCCCATTTCCTTCAAATTGCATTAGGGTCTTTATTCGAGGTTGAAAGTGAACTAATTATTGCACAAAAATTAGGATATGTAAGAACTGGAACTGAGGTGTTGGCAACTGAGATAACTGAACTCAAAAAAATGATTGACAGTTACAAAACAAAATTACAACGGATTTAACCTGAATAGCGAGCGTTGCGAGCGCTCTGAAGAGCGAAGCGTTCTGAATAACGCAGTGCTCTGAAAAGCGAAGCGCTCTTTAAATAAATTATGAAATTTTTTTTGATAGCTGGTGAGGCATCGGGAGACCTGCATGCATCAAGATTGATAGAGGCCATTAAGCGTTACGACGGTGAGGCCGAGTTCAAGTTCCTGGGTGGCGACAAGATGATGGCTGCTGCCGGGGTCGCTCCAATCATACACTATCGTGACATGGCATATATGGGGTTTGTGGATGTGGCCAAACATCTGCCGACAATACTCGGATTCATGAGCACAGCCAAGAAGGAAATCAACGCCTGGAACCCTGATCACGTGATTCTGGTGGACTACCCGTCGTTTAACCTCAAGATTGCAAAGTATGCCCACAAGAAACAAATCAAGACACACTATTTCATTTCACCAAAGGTATGGGTATGGAAAGAATGGCGCGTAAAGAGCATCAAGCGCTATGTCGACAGGATGTACTGCATCTTGCCGTTTGAGGTGGATTTCTACCGCAAGCATGACTATGAGGTGACATACGTTGGAAATCCCACGGTGGGCGAGATTAACGCGGCCATAGAGCAGATGAAACCAAGAGAAGAGTTCATTCGTTTCAACGGGCTTGACGAGAACAAACCCATCATCGCCCTCGTTCCCGGTTCACGCCTGAGCGAGATAAACTCTAACTTGCCAATCATGATAGAGGCCGCCAAGCGGCATCCCGACTATCAGGCTGTCATTGCCGCAGCACCTTCGGTTGACCCCAACACTTACTACAACATACTTGATTCAACGGGCAACACTGCCCTGCTGGTCGAGAACCAAACGTGGGACCTCATCAGGCACTCACGCGCTGCCATTGTAACCAGCGGAACAGCCACACTCGAGGCTGCTATGCTCAACACACCGCAGGTGGCGTGCTTCAGACTGAACGGCAGCAAGTGGCTGTATAAGTTCTATCGGATGCTACTGAAGGGTGACTATGTCACGCTGCCCAACCTTATTGCCAACGAGCCCGTTATCCCCGAACTGCTGCTGCACAACTGCACCGCTGATGCTATTGACAAGCACCTCACCGCATTGCTGGCCGACAGCCCCGAGCGCACCAAAATGCTTGAGGGTTATGACAGGATGAGCAAGCGTTTGGGCACTGGTGATTGCTGCGAGAACACTGCCTCGCTGCTCACTTCACATTAATCGGCAAAAAAAACGGGTAAAAATTTGCACATTACCATAATTTGTGGTAATTTTGCAACATCAATATAAAAAATAATATCATGGCTGACAACGAAATCATTGAACGAATCAAGTATCTAATCAAGGAACAGAATTATCGGCAGGCCGACTTTGCCCGCAAAATAGATGTCGACCCGTCCAACCTCTCGAAGTATCTCAACGGCCGTCTGCCGGTGAGCGACTCGCTGATTAACCGTCTGGTGGTCAACCTGGGCGTGTCAAAACAGTGGCTGGAGAGTGGCACCGACCTGCCTTTTGCCAAGGGCACTTTGCCCGAGTCAAAAGCGGTTGCCACACCGGTGGGCCAGGGCACTCCGGTCTATGACATTGACGTGACCGCAGGTTCGATGCCGCGTGCGCGCATGTTCAGCGAGGACCAGATAGTGGGTTGGGTTAACCTGCCCGATGTTGCCGACAGCGGTTGCCGCATTGTGCGTGTCAGCGGCGACTCGATGAGTCCGGTTATCCAGAACGGCGACTATATTGCCATCCGCGAGATCACCAACATGCAGTATATCTTTTGGGGGCAGATATATGTCGTGCTGCTCGATGACTACCGCATGCTGAAGTATGTTCGCCGTCACAGCGACCCCTCGATGGTGACGCTGCGCAGCGCCAACCCCGATTATGATGACATGGACATCTGCCGAGCCGATATCCGTGACCTGATGCTGGTGCAACACATTCTACACCTTGACACAAGAATTTAACATAACGATGACAACATATAATATAGAACAACACGATATGACAGTTGCCACACTGGACTGTGGCATGAAGATGGTGCACCTGCAACGCCCCAACTCGTCGGTGGCATGGTGTGGACTGGCAATCAATGCCGGCAGCCGCGATGACGGTGACGGCCACCACGGGCTTGCCCACTTTGTCGAGCATAACATCTTCAAGGGTACCACACACCGCCGCGCCTGGCACATCCTGAACCGCATGGAACGCGTCGGAGGCGAACTGAACGCTTACACCACCAAGGAGGAGACGATGCTCTATTCGTTGTTCCCTGCCGAGCACCTGGGCCGTGCCGTTGAACTGATTGGCGACCTGGTGGCCAACAGCCTTTTCCCGGCACCTGAACTGGAGCGTGAGTTGGACGTTGTCCTCGAGGAGCTGGCGGGATTCCGTGACCAGCCTGCCGAGGCGTCCTATGACGACTTTGAGGACCTGGTGTTTGCCGGCAGTGATATGGGACATAACATATTGGGAAACGAGAAAGACCTGCGCTCGTTGGGCAGTGAGGACTGCCTTGACTACCTCAACCGTCTGTACACACCCGGCAATATGGTGTTTTTCTCGGTAGGGCCTGCCACCCCGTCACGGGTGCTGAAACTTGCCAACCGGCACTTTGCCCCGCTGTCGTCGCGACAGCAACGTCCCCAGCAGCGCACCGCACCGATAGTGCTGGAGGCACAGCATCGCGAGGTTGAGATCGGTTGTCACCAGACCCATACCATTGTCGGTGCCCATCTGCCCGGCGGCAACGACCCGTTGCGCTATGCCATGGCGTTGCTCAACAACGTTCTTGGCGGTCCGGGCATGAACTCGCTGCTGAATGTCCAACTGCGCGAGCGTCGCGGCTATGTCTATACCGTTGAGTCGTCAATCACGCGGTTCACCGACTGCAGCCTGTTTGAGATTTACCTGGGTTGTGACTATGACGACCTGCGCTCGAGCCTACGGGTGATTGAACACATCCTTGATGACCTTGCCGGCACAAACATAGATGCCAAGCGTCTTGATGCCTACAAAAAGCAGTACTGCGGACAACTGGTGGTGGCTGCCGACAGCACCGAATACCTGGCGCTCAATGCCGGCAAGAGCCTGCTGCGCCACGGCGTGGTGATGCAACCGCAGCAGACGCTGGAGAGGATAATGGCTGTCACCCCCGACGAGATCAGGACAGCAGCCGGCATGCTGACCATGCCGCACTGCTCGATTTTAACCTATAAATAAAATCAACCTATTAAAATATCAGCGACAATGAAAGTAGTTATATCAAGTGGTGCCGGAGTTAGCGCCGAGAGTGGAATGATGACCTATCGCGATGCCGGAGGTCTATGGGACAACTATCCCGTTATGGAGGTTGCCAGTGACGAGGGTTTTGCCAAGAACCCCAAGCTGATACACCAGTTTTATAGTAACCTGAGAACCAAGATGGCAGCTAACGTGAAACCCAATGCAGCCCACTTGGCGCTTGCCGAACTCGAGAAGTATCACGACGTGCGCATCATCACACAGAACGTCGATGACCTGCACGAGCGCGCCGGTTCGACCAACGTGCTGCACCTGCATGGCGAACTGATGAAGGTCCGCTCGATGCGTCATCCCGAGCGTGTCTATACATTGCCCTGTGATGAACTCAGCGACAAGGGACTGACAACGACTGTCGACACCGTTGACCCGTATGGCGACCATGTCAGACCTCACATTGTCTTCTTTGGAGAATCGGTGCCCAACTTCGAGCCTGCCTGCCACATGGTAGAGGATGCCGACGTTGTCATCGTCATCGGGACATCGCTTGTCGTCTATCCCGCCGCCGCCCTGCTGCAATATGCACCCCAGAGTGCCAAGGTGTACTATGTGGACCCCCGTCCAGCCAAAGTGCCCAGTTGGGTCAATGTCATTGCCGAGCCAGCCACCGTGGGAGTTACCCGACTTGTCGAAGAACTGAAGCAAATGGCCAGTAAATAGCAACCCACAGCCACATCCCGTGCACGGCGAAGCCGTTCTGAATGGTTCCGTGCACGGCAATGGCCGCTCTGGATGGTCCCGTGCACGGCAATTCGATTGCCGTGAATAGCTAAAATGCCATCGTAGGACAACACCATCACCCAACACCGTTCCCAAGGGGAACGCACACTATATCAAGTGGACTCCCCAAGCAGTTATAGTGCCCCACATTATGTTAAGAAATATTAAATTTATCGTTTTTCAATAAATATTTGTTGAATTATTTGCATGGTAAAAAAATCGTATTTACCTATGCGGTATAAAAATTTATTGATAAACGATAAAACTATTAATTATGGAAAAGAAATTCAATTTTATTTGCGTGATTATGTTGGTTGCTCTGCTACTGGGCATCCTTACACCGGTAATCGGCACAATTGGTAGCTTTACTGCCGGGTTTTCTGATGGTTGGAACAGCGACTCAGTGAAGGTTGAGAAGATTAGCGGGACGGTGACGGCTGTGTCGCTCATGCCCCTTAAGCAACCTTTATCGTTCACCCACGAGATTGTTAACGAGAAGACTGGCGACACCGAGGGGGTCCAGATCGTTCAGGCAATGGTCAACTCAAAGAAGGTGGACAGGTCAAACAGACTTGCCTTCAACATTGGTATGCCGGCGCTCGGTTTGGTCTCGTCTGTAATCGCGATTACGTTCATCGTGTTCTTCGTGAAGATAATCCTGGCGGTAAACCGCAACCAGATTTTTGACAAACTGATGGAGCGCCGCCTGGCATGGTGCGGCTGGTTGCTGATTGGCTACTATGCGGTCAACTGGACCGTCGTGTTGGCAAACTACTTCCACTGTAAGGCAATGTTCAGTTTTGCCGGGTATGCGATATCTATTGTCAATTATCCAGCCGCTGCTATCCTGCTTGCCGGAATTGGAATGCTGTTGATTGGACAGATATTCGGCATTGCTCGTCATTTAAAAGAAGAACAAGAATTAACCATCTAATATATAATATTATATGGCATCTATGATTATGGCAATAGTTGGCAGCATTTTAACGATAATGATTTTTTGTGTAACTTTGTGACGTGAAACCAACATGGATAGAGGATTAATAAAAGCGAGCAAAACCGCGTGTATCATAGGCATGACGCTGTGGACACTATGGGCGATAGTGTTTGTACTGAGACTGTTGCGATTTACAAATATAATATCCTTCAATTGTGGTCTGGGCATTGATATTGCCCCGATAGTATGGATAGACGACCCCGAGGTTGTTCCTGTGCAGTGGGTGGAGTTGCTGGGTTATATCATCAGTAACGTGCTGATGTTGACGCTGACATTCATCTTCCTGTACAAGAGTCTGAAGGGCGTTTCGACCAACTCGATTTTCAATAGCACGAATGCCGGATTGCTCAATGCGCTGGTTTGCGTTTCGTTCTTCTATGAGTTGTTTGACGACAACCGACTAATAATATTTGGCGAGCGCGCTCTGGTTCTTACAAGCGACATTTTTGTTGTACCGTTGTGTATTCTTGTTGTTTCGATATTTTATAAACTGGCGCTAAACGCCTATGAAGAAAACCACCTAACAATTTGACCGGTTATGAGCATAATAGTAAATTTGGATGTAATGATGGCAAAGCGCAAGATGTCGCTTAACGAACTGTCGGAACGCGTCGGGCTGACGCTTGCCAACCTGTCGGTGCTCAAGACCGGCAAGGCCAAGGCCGTACGATTCACGACGCTCGAGTCCATCTGCAAGGCTCTGGACTGTCAACCCGGTGACATACTGGAATATCGCGACGATGACGACTGACGTGAGGGTCCGATAATGCGACGTAATATAAGCAGGGGGTGTGATGCCGTATGCATCACACCCCCTGCTATATAGTTGAAATCTCAAGGCTTATACGCCCAGGATTTTGTTGATCACGATATTCTCGTCAAAGATGTCGACAATGCCGTCGCCGTTGAGGTCGGCACGTCCGTCATAGTTCTCGTTGGTGTCAGCACCGAGGATGATATTGATAACGATGTTGGCATCAAGGATGTCAACAGCTCCGTCGTTGTTAACGTCGCCCTCAACACCGGGGTTGGGATTGTCCGTCTTGGGGAATGTGATGACTGCCGATGCCTTGCGCTCGTTGTTCAGGATTGCAACGTCGCTACCACCCCAAAGGCTGGCCTGGGCTGTAGTGAAGCACCACGGGTTCATGGTGATTGTACCGGCCTCATAGTCGATAATACCCTCTACATCGCCGTCAACAAGTTCCCATGCGTTGTTCTCCTGACCGGTTGCAGCTGTCATGCTTGCAGTGCGGGTAGTCATATTGCCAAGGAACAGGCTCAGCACATTGGTGATGTCGGGGTCGATGGGCACTTCCTGTTTTGCAAAAGTAACCTTCTTGCCGTTGATGGTGAAGGGGATGCAAGCCATGCCGTCAACGCCGCATACAACGCCTTTGTTGCCGTCGATGTTAACCACGGTGTTGTAGAGCGAGCTTGAAGGGTCGGCAGCGGTGAAGTCGGCATTCACGAGTTGTGAAGTGATGGTGCCGTTGGGTTTCATAATCTCGCATCCTTCCAGGTGATAGAGCTCGAGGCTCTCGCTGGTGTCGGCGCCGAGCATCTTCAGCAAGAAACCGAGGTCCATGCCGTTGTAGGTGAAACCTTCACCCAGCAGTGCTTCGAGCAGTTCGCTCAGGTTAAGCGCCACAATCAGACTTTTGCCACTGACGAGCGTAAGTTCGTTTTGACCGGTCACGTCAAACACGATAGGCTCTTTGCTGATTGTTCCAGAGTCGGTCAACTGATACAGTTTGGCTATCTTGGTGAGCGAGTTGATGTCTAATCCGCCTTCGGTGATGCCAGGAGTGGCTGTAGAATCTTCAGACTCATAGAGTTTCTGACCGGCCGAGATTGTGAACTTGCCGAGCAGTTTCTCATAGATACCCTGGATCTTGGTACCCTTGGTAATCCAGTTGTTGATGATGTGGCGATTGGGAAGCAGCAGCGTCGGACTCTTCTCGATAGTCACGCAGTTGCTGATCTGAGCACCGTTAGTAGTGGTTGACAGGGTTACATATTCACCCTCAACGTCGGGGAACAAAAGCCCCTTGTTATCGACTGCCGAAGCAAAAACCGCACATACGGCAGCCAACAAAAGTGTTAAAGTAAATTTTTTCATATCTACAAATTTTTGATTGATTGTTCTATATGATTTTGCAAAAATACTAAAATTTACAATAAATTTGAAATTTACTATGAAAAAAATTAAAAAACTACGGTTTTTAGTATCTCAAACCAACTCCAAAACTCTCTGGTTGTGCACATATAATCCCCGCAGGCCCTCCGACGAGTGCCTACGGGGTTATACAGACAGCGTCTTCCAGACGCAGTGTCATCGTAACACCCTCCCAGTTTCCCCTCTCTACTGGAGAGGGGCCAGGGGTGAGGCTTTTACTTTACCAGCACTTTCTTCACGGTGCCGTCGCTCATCTTGATGATGTTCACGCCAGCCTGCGGGATGCTGATGGCACGGCCATCAATGGTGTAGCGTGCCACCTCGGTAGCGTTGCCAACCTTGACACCACCAATGCCTGTCGGGGCATCACCAATGCGGAATGCCGGCGAAATCACCTGCTCCTGCCAGTTGCCAGAAAGGTCGGTCAACTTAATCTTGAGGTCAAACCACCCCTGGCCGGTTACGTTCTGCAACGAACCACGATAAAAGTAACCGAAACCGGGCATAAAGAAATTCTCGGGAATCTCAGTCACATCAAGTGTTTCCCAGTTTGTGTCGCCATAGGGGGCATAAGATACCTCAACAGACTGGGGTTTGCAATCATACCATGAATTATAAGTTTCCATATCAAATTTATAGTCAAAGTCGCCACCTGCAAATTCAAGTGTGCCCTCTGTTGGATTATCAAAGCGGTCAGTTATATTTCCATCTGCATCTTTGAACAGCAGCATCTGCAATGTAGGAGCTGTCCAGTCCTCTTGACGCTGGTCAAAGTATATATCGGTAATATTTTTGCCCTGCAAACCATCAACCATCATATTTTCATTCACAAAATGAGCGGTAATAACTCCATCAGGTTGTTCTCCATTTGAAAAAGTATACGAATCTGCATCTATCGTTCCATCATTTTCATATACTACTTTATCATTATATTTGATTTCTGTTTGCATTGAATTTAAGTCAGTATTTCTTAGTTCACCATTGCGACCAAGACAAAAACAACTGAGACTCACACGCTTACCATTTGAAAATACGCCTTCTGTATTTTGAGCCATAATTGAGTTAATAGGACAACTTGAACCATAGTCCGTAAGTTTTTTGTCCTTTAAATACGAGAATTGGGGATGTCCGATTATACTAACATCATTACCCCCACCTTCAGGAATAATGAAAAGTCCATTACTTTTATTAACATATTCGAACTCTTCATTTGTGTTTTGTATAATTGGCAAGCCGTTGATTAAACTATATGTATAATACGTGGAC
This sequence comes from Candidatus Sodaliphilus aphodohippi, assembly GCA_018065665.1. Classification (GTDB taxonomy): domain Bacteria; phylum Bacteroidota; class Bacteroidia; order Bacteroidales; family Muribaculaceae; genus Sodaliphilus; species Sodaliphilus aphodohippi. Next base: position 1,750 of record JAGHSV010000093.1, on the reverse strand, counting down.
TTTTCTACGTGTTCATTGCCATTTTCATCATACCAACTCCAAGAATCAACATGCTCTTGCGCTCCATCAGCAAATACCGGGGTAATATACATATCAAACCTTGATTGTCCGTCTATACTCTTAGGAGCATCTACATAAGTCATAACATTTCCATCTTTAGATTTAAATATAGTTTCTACACCAGTTGTATAGTTTGAAATATCATCTATTGCTTGTTCTATATTAAATCCAAAAAGATTCGAATCACTGTCTAAATTACTTGAAATACTTGGAATAAATTTATCTTCGTATTTAACATATCCATTTGTTTTGCTTTTTAAAACATGTTCAGACATAGATAAAGTCTCATATTTGGAGAAGAAAACCGATTCATCATTGTTTTCAATAGCAAGTCTAAAGTCAACCAATTTATAACGATCACTAACGTCATTTATCAATATATCAGACATTGGAGTTCCACCGTCAGCAATATATCCACCTTCTGCCACATAACGAACAGCATATCCGTTATCTACATTACTTACTAGCTGAAGGTACAATATGTCTAAAACTGTACTAATATTGCCCTTGACTATTGTATCTGTCGGCATCCAATCTTCATCAAAGTTTATATTGCTCAAAACGAGTTCGTCTCCATTAGGCTTGAATGTTTGAATTGTATATACATTAGTTGCATCAGCATGATTAAAATAGATTGTAGTATCATTTTTGATTTCAAGCAACTCTTTAATAATAACTGCCATACCTGCTGTTGATGTTTCTTTAGGACCTTTACAAAAAGCAGAACAGACGAAATCGTATGTTCCAGCTGGCATTTCACAATTAAAAACATTACGCTGAGGATAATTAGCCTTAAAGGTTCGTGAAAAATCTCCAGAATTAGGACCTGTTACAAATATACCATTAGGATTCCCAAACTTATCGGCATCATCTTGAACAATACATGTTACTTTACAAGTGTTTTCAGTTGTACCAATTATCTTTTTGCTTTGTCTCAAAGCCGACAAGTCATTACCAATTTCTTGTTTTTTGACATTCCTCGAATCGGTGACTCTAAATGGTGACTTAATATTAAGTTTTGCCAATTGATTGTTCTCAACAACAATCTGAGCATTGAGAACATTACTGAACATCATGACCAAACAGACAATCAGTAAAGATAGAGAATTTCTTTTCTTCATAAACATTAAGTGTTAAGGGTTAGTAAAATTTGTTTGACGCAAATTTATAAAACCCTGGCATGGTGATGAAATTTTGTGGGTTCAACTTGGTGCTTTTGCTCACAAAGGCACGAAAACGACCGTTTTTTGCCCTTTTTCGGGGTATTTTTACTCATTTTAATATCCACTTTTAAAAATCACTGCCCCGGGGCCGAGTGAGCGAGGCCTCGGGCAGAGGCTCCCCCAACTGGCCAGCGTCGAAGACGCAGCGGGCTCGTAGAACCAGCGAGTTTATGGAAACGAGCGTAGCGAGCTCGGCAGAGTGAGCAGCGGTAAGTCGGCCGCAGGCCGGTGCCGCGAGGTCTACGGCCAGACCGTACACGCTCAGGTTGATCCCAGTTACACTCAATACAGCGACAGCCGTATCCCGCACATGTACTGCTATGACACCACAACCGGCGTTGTAGAGGACATCACCCCCGACGGCGACACAGAGCACTGAAAGTGCGACATGTGAGCGAAGCGCAACTGTAACCGGGGTCGGAGCGAACGCAGTGAGCGCAGGCCTCGGACAGCGATACCACCACAAA
>JAGHSV010000126.1 GCA_018065665.1 Candidatus Sodaliphilus aphodohippi | reverse complement strand
ATATTTTACGTTCTCGATTCCCAGTTTCCTGGCAATGGAAGAACGCACCTGATCCACATTCAGGCGTATGCCCTCAATCTCCGATGAGTACACCACATCGTGAGTCAAGTTCTCTGCCATTGCCCGCAATTTGCTGTCAAAACCAAGCGAACCCAACCTGCCGTAAAGCAATCCTTGCTTTCGGCAAACCACCTCCTGAAGGAGCGATACTTGAGACTCGTTCCATCTGAAGTTTGTCCAATTATCTCTTTCGTGTATGTACATAGTCAATATTCTAATGCGACATTCCACAAAGCATATCGTCGCAAATTCTGCGACAAAATTACTAAAATAATGTCAAATCACCAAAGAAACTTCCAAAATAACGCATATTTTGCGACGTTTTTTGGAGTTAAAACATCGCAAAACAACATAGAATTGCCCATACCATCAAAGGGACATATTTGTGGTATGGAATTTTTTTTGTAATTTTACATTTTATTTGGTGAAAATTGCAAAAAGATATGAGAATCAGGATATTATTCATTCTTACTTTGTTTGGGATTATTTCGCACTGCACTGCTGTGGCTCAGGACAGCGCTGCTGTGGCGACTATCGACACTGTTCCACCGCTGGTGCGTAATCTGGACCGACCGTTTGATGTCACCAACGGGCTTGAAGGCCGCCACATCGCCTTGTGGGGTAGCCACGGGCTTTATTATGAAATGGGTAACGCCCGTTGGGAGTGGCAGCGCGCCAGGATGTTCCAGGCTGTTGAGGACAAGTTCCCTACCAGTTTTGTGCTGAAATACCTGACCCCGATGCTCGAGAATGCCGGCGCAGTTGTCATGATGCCACGCGAGCGCGACACCAACCCCAACGAGGTGGTAGTGGACAACGACGGCAAACTGGCAACATCGCCCTACAGCGAGACCAACGGCCATCACCACTGGCAGACCGGTAAGGGCAAAGGGTTTGCCCTCGACCGCACAGAGTATGCCGACGGCGCCAACCCTTTTGAACAAGGAACATTCCGCGAGGCACGGTGCGTCACCGACTCGGCACAACGCAGCACCATCGTCTGGACACCGGACATTGCCGACGATGGCAATTATGCCGTCTATGTATCCTACAAGTCACTGGAAAACAGCACTACCGATGCCCACTACACTGTCTGTCACAAAGGCGGCAAAACCTCGTTTGCCGTCAACCAGCAGATGGGTGGGGGCACATGGATATACCTTGGCACATTTGCATTCGGCAAGGGGCAGTCGGGCAGGATTGTACTTGACAATCTCTCAAGCGACAGCGATGCCGTGGTCACCGCCGATGCTGTCCGTGTGGGCGGCGGCATGGGAAACATTGCCCGAGGCGTGAACGGCAAGTATGTCTATGACAACACCAAGAAGAAAAAAGCGAAATCGGCTGCCACACGCAAGAACTCATGGCAACCCGAGTTTGAGATACCTTATACCGTCAGCGGTGTTCCACGCTGGATTGAAGGAGCGCGCTATTACCTGCAGTGGGCAGGCATGTCGTCAAGTGTTTATAGTCCCAGCCACTTCTCCAACGACTACACCGACGACTACAAGGGCCGCGGCCTGTGGGTGAACTACCTGGCAGGCGGCTCGCGTTCGCTCCCAGGGGAGAAAGGCCTTAATATCCCCATTGACCTGTCTTTTGCATTCCATACCGATGCCGGAACCAAAACCGACAACTCGGTAGTCGGAACTCTGGGCATTTACTACACCAAGGCAAACAAGGGGAAACTGGGTGACGGCAGTTCGACCACCGAGAGCCGCGACCTTAGCACCTCCATTTACAACACCATCATTGATGATGTCAGCCGCATCATCGAACCCGAGTGGCGCGGACGAAAATGCGTTGACCGCGAATACTTTGAGGCCGCCACACCACGTGTACCGGCAATGTTGCTCGAGCTGATGTCGCACGAGAGTTTTGCCGAGATGCGTTATGGTCAGGACCCGCGTTTCAAGTTCGTTGTCAGCCGAGCCATATACAAAGGCATGCTGCGGTATATGAACCGCCGCTACGGCACTGAGTATGTGGTCCAGCCACTGCCCGTCAACCAGTTTGCCGCAATACTGGCCGACGGCAACAAAGTCCGTCTGTCATGGCAGCCCGTCGAGGACCAGTTGGAGACAACGGCACACGCCGAGCGGTATGTCGTTTATCGACGCATCGGTGACAACGGTTTTGACAACGGTGTCGTTGTTGACACAACCGAGTACACCTGCGACATCCCCACCGACAAGGTTGTCAGTTTCAAGGTGACCGCGCTCAACCGCGGCGGGCAGAGCATGCCGTCTGAGACGCTATCGGTTGGCATCAGCAGCAATGCCACGACAGCACCGGTGCTTGTCATCAACGGCTTTGACCGCCTCAGCGCCCCCGACGAGTATGTGTCGGCCGACAACAAGCAGGCCGGCTTCCTTGCCGACAAGGACAATGGTGTTGAAGACGGTGACAAGCTGGACTATGTGGGAGCTCAAAAGGAGTTCAACCGCGATGTCCCATGGACCGATGACGATGCACCGGGGCACGGGAGCTGTACCGGCGAATATGAATATGAGGTGATTGCCGGCAACTCGTTTGACTATCCCGCAGTTCACGGGCGTTCAATACTGCATGCCGGCAGCAGTTTTGTGTCGGTGAGCCGTTCCTATGTAAACAGCATGGGTGACAGCCTGTGGTTATCGCCCGCCGACTACCCCACCGTTGACCTCATACTTGGCAAACAAAAACAGAGCCGCATGGGCCGTCCCGGTCTACATCAACTGGAGTTCAAAACCTTTGACGACGGTTTGCAACGCTTGATTACCGACTACTGCCACAACGGCGGCAGAATTTTTGTGTCAGGTGCATACGTGGCGTCTGACTTGTGGAAGAACTCGCTGACTTCTCCGTTGAACGATGACAAGGACTTTGCCCGCAGAACACTCAAGTACAAGTGGCTCGAAGACCAGGCATCGGTCGGCGGGAAAGCAAGGTCGGTGGCCTCACCGTTATCGACCGGGATCATGAACTTTGAATATCACAACAAACCCAACGGCGAGAGTTATGCCGTCGAGTCGCCCGATGCCATTGAACCGGCAAGCAAAGCAGCGATGGTCGCTTTCCGTTACGACAACGGCAAACCCGCCGGCATAGTCTTTGGCGGCGACGCGACCGACCAGTGGAAAACCGTTGTGCTCGGGTTCCCGTTTGAGTCAATCAAGGATAGCACGGTTCGTGACAACATCATGAAGAATATTATCACATATTTCAATAAAAAATAGTGACCGATGAATTTTTTGAAAGCAAAAATATTAGTAGCAACACTGTTAACAACGCTGTTGGTGAGTTGCAACAGCACCGACAATCAAACAGGCACAGAAGACACCCCTGACAGCACCAAAATATCCTTGCAGGACACTTTGCACTATCGCAACGACAGTCTGGTCATGCAGCGCTATGAAGAGGCACGGCAGCAACAATCCGTGAGCACTCATCAGGGACGCAAGTGCATATACCTCACCTTTGACGACGGACCGTCGGACGTGACCCCGAAGATTCTGGACATCCTGAAAAACGATAGTGTCCACGCAACGTTTTTCGTTACGGGACACCACACCAAGTATCTGGATAATATCAGACGAGCCCACAACGAGGGGAACGCCATCGGGGCACACACCTACAGCCACAAATATTCAATCTACAGGGATTTCGAAGCCTATTTTGACGACCTCGAGAAAATACAGGAGGTGATAAAGCAGTACACCGGCTCACGCACCAACATCATACGCTTTCCGGGCGGCAGTTCCAACACCGCCTACTATAAATACAACGGAGACTCACTGTTCATGGTCAGGCTGAGCCAGTGCGTACGCGACCACGGCTACCAGTATTTTGACTGGAACCTTGCTTCGGGTGATGCAACAGGCAGACATGTTGCGACATCTAAGCTTATTCGCCTGTCATGCAATGCCAAGAAAGATGAAATTTGCCTGTTAATGCACGACACGTTCGGGAAAGAAACGACGGCCGATGCACTGCCCTCTATCATCAAATTCTTCAAACAGCAGGGCTATGAATTCAAGACCCTGACCGACACGACCTACATCTGTCATCACCCCATCACGCCTTTCCATGGAAAGAAAGCCGCACAGCGAAAGAGTCCAACAGATTCAATCAAACACAAGCCAGCAAAACACCAGCACAAACACCATCAGCAACATCAGCAACATCAGCAACAAGCCGAAGACGAACAACCGGCATAACGGCTCACAGGTCGGTTTCTTGCACTTACGAGCATACATCTCTGCGATGTTGCCGTCCATCTTCTCGAAGTCGCTCTTGGTGGCCTTGAGGTGCAGGTTGTACTGTTGATTAGCCATAGATATACAAATTATTACGGCACAAAATTATCACATAAATAAACAAGTAGAAAAGATATGCCCACCACACAATTTTACGCCTCAAGTCACCTCTAAATGATGATTTTTTAGTAACTTTGAAACAGAAATAGAAGAAGTATCAAAATGATTTATATTTGGCTTGACGAAAGTGATAAGCATGGTGTAAAGTACTCCAACTTTTATGGTGGTATTTTAGTTGAATCCGAGCACAAAAAGGAAGTGCTTGAACGCATGGAAAATGTCAAACAACATAATGATATTAGGGATGAAATTAAATGGCAAAAAGTAAATGAGTTTCATTATAACCGTTATATCGCTATTGTTGATGAATTGTTTGATTTAGCCCAAGAAGGTAAAATCAAAATACGAATTTTCTTTAGAGATAACGAAAACCAAGCTCCGCATCTTTCTAAGGAACAGAGAAAAGCAGATTATCCCATGCTTTATTATCAATTTATAAAGTATGCATTTGGATTTGCATGTTGCAACTCTACAGATAAGGAGATTGGTATTCGTCTGTTTTTAGACGAAATTCCTTTACGGCAAGATGAGAAAATAGACTTTATCAGTCACATTCGGAATTTGAATAATGATCCTTTGTTCAAAAAAAATAAGCTTAAGATTGTGGAGAATGGTATTTCAGAAATAGATTCAAAGGACCATTTGCCTCTTCAATTTGTAGACTTAATCCTTGGTGCAGTTTGTTTCAAACTTAATGAAAAAGATTCCCTAAAACATGAGGAGAACAATCATCCAGGAAAAAGGACTCTGATAAAATTGAAGTTATACAAACATATTAGCGAACGTATTCGCATGATTTACCCGGATTTTAACATTGGGACAAGTACACCTGTAAGGGATGATTCAGATAGATGGATTCAAGTATATCGGCACTGGAACTTTAAACCAAAACACTACAACACAGACAATTATGACCCAAAGCCTTAAAAAAATAATCCCCCTGACCTACACTTGTGAGCTACGCAGAACACGTAGCCGTTCAGTCAAGAAGGATATTTTCTGATGCAAAGTTACTGTTTTTTTTTTATTTCCAGATAATATTTTATCAAATTTCATTGGCATTTAATTATTTTTCACATATCAAAAGGCCGCGATATTGGCAGTCGTCTCGCCTAACCCTTCGTTGAAAAATTACGGTTATTGGATTAGGTTCCAGCCTGTGACGCGGGCTTTGCCGGTGGTGTTCATTGTCACGGTGACTGTCTCACCGGGATCAATCCACAAGTAGTTGTCCGACAATGTGAGCGTTGCCGATTCGCCGGGCACCTCGATGGTAACGCCAACGGCGGGTGCGTCTGATGTGTTGGTGAGTGTCAGTTTGTCGCCCTGCTGCACAATGGCTAACTGGGCCCTGTAGGACTTCAGCATTGCATTGTGACGGGTATCATAGTTGGCGAAGTACCAGTTGCGTGCCACGAGGGCACCGTTGCTGTCAAACAGGTCGGTCTTGAACCATAGCATCTGGGTATCGGTAAATTCGCCCGGGATGGCAACATCGGCGATTTTCATCACTCTGCCCTTTGCCTTGACGGTTATTAATGTATCTGCAACGGTATCCATCTCGTTGTCCCATACGGTGAGGTGTGCCTTGGCCTCCTTGCCGGCGAGAGTCTCGTTGTCGTCAAGAATGAAGTATGGCAGCGAGACATCCTGTGCACACATGTTGGTGCGGTCAAAGAGCAGGACTGTGGTTGTGGGCTCGAAGGCGCGTCGCGCAAAGTAGTGGGCGGGTTTGATGGCTCCGTAGTAGTCCACCGTTGACCACGACAGGCCGGGGTAATTGTCATTGAGTTTGTAATAGAGTGCACCGGTTGTCGACGGCCACATTGTGCGTGCGCGCTCCAGGGTGTGCCTGATGCCTTCGGACTGCGCCATCTGGGAGCCCAAGATGACATCATCGAGGTTATCGGTCGATGTGAAATATCCGGCATACTGATTTAGGCGGTGTATCTCCCAGTTTGTGCCAAACATTGGCGTGTGGTGGGTGAATACCGACTCAGGTGCGGGGGGCCATGAATATTTCTCGCCGTCGAGGTATTTCTGCTTTGACTCGAGACACGGCAGCGACGGGATGCCGAACTCGCCCCAGAAGCGTGCAGTCATGTTGAGGTTGTGGTTGAGGTGCAGCAGGTCCCACCAGCAGTTGTAGTTGTGGGCGCTGCCACCCCATGGCTCTCCGCGGTGGAACGGACGTGTGCCGTCCAGTGTCACGCTGTAGCGGCCCATCATGTCGATGGCCTTGCCGTAGGGCGCATCAGACTCGTTGCCGCCTCCCCACATCACCAGCGACGGGTGGCACCGCAGGCGCAGCATATTCAGGCGTACAGTCTCCTCGAGCATTTCATAGGGCTGAATGTTGTGGCTGTTCCATGCCGTGGGCCATTCCTGCATCACCATGATACCCAGCGAGTCACACAGGTTGTAGAAAGTCTCGGTCTCGGGCAATCCGCCACCCCAGGCACGTATCATCTGGCAGTGCTGCTGCTTGGCGGTCGAGAGAAAACGGTTATAGCGATCGTGCGACAGGTCGAGCAGCGCATCCATTGTGCACCATCCGGTGCCCTTGACAAACTGCTCGCGGCCGTTGATTTCAAAGGTCCAGTTATACAGGTCGGGCTTCTCGCCCTCGGGGAACGGTTTCATCTTGATTGTGCGTATTCCAAACCGTTTGGTAGCTGTGGATGTGACCTTGCCGTCAACAATGAGTTGAACCTCGGCGTCATAGAGGTTTTGGGGGCCCACATCATTGGGGTACCACAACTGTGGTTGGGCAATGGCAAAATCAAATGCCGTCTCGCCACTGGCATTGTTGACGGTGGCCTTATAGGCTTGGATGTTGCCCTTGAAGTTGGCCGGTTTGACCAACAGCCTTACCTCGCCGGTAACTTGTTGCGGCAGCGACAGTACCAGTCGCATGTCGCCGCCGGTGCTGCGGGTGATGACAAACGGATGCTCGATTCGACGGGCCGGACGTGACTCAAGGCGCACATTGTTCCAGATTCCCATTGACGGAATCTTGGAGTAGTGCCATCCGTAAACGCAGTTGACCACAACGGTGCGTTTCCACGACTGGTTGGCTATATTCGGCCACTCGTTGTTGAACATTGCGACAATGGGGTGCAGAGTCACCTCCAGAGTGTTCTCGCCACGTCTCAAAAGCTTTCCTACCGGCTGAGGGGGAACGCCAAACATTCCCTCATGTTCGCACACAATCTGCCCGTTCAGCCTGATGGTGCATCGGTTGGCAATGCCGTCAAACACCAGTTGCGGGTCCTCGATGTCGCCGTTGTAGGTGAACGTGCGCGTCATGGTCCACGTCTTGTAGGAGCACTTCTCGGCTATGGTGTCGTTGCGTCCGACGCGGGGATCGGGTATAACCCCTTTGCTGAACAGTGCCGTGTGTATGCTGCCGGGCACCTTGGCATCAATGCAGATGCCGCTGTTTGACTCGTCGGCGCCGCGCAGTGTCCACGTGCCGTCAAGGCTTATGGTCTTGTCGGCAGCGCGGTGTTTGAACTGCGACGGCTTCATCTTCTGCATTGTCATGCCGCCGATGCTGCCGGGAGCCACAGCGTCGCTCCATGACTGAGCATCAATTTTGTCCAAAGACTGTGCCACCACGGTGTTGGCAGCAAAACATGCCAATAACGAGACAAACAGACAACGAATCGTCACCGCTTGCCCCAATACCTTATGCGAACATCTGAGAATTTTCATACTGCAAATTTAATAAATTACGACCAATACTCCAAATACATCCACACACACTTTCGCTCCTTTTCATCTCCGGGAGAGTTTAGCACCTTTTATGTGTTTTAGACTATTTAAAAGTTAACGATTGTTAAAGATGTTCTGAGTGATTAAACCTTACGGCATTTTATTTGTCAAACAAGCGAAAACAATGAAGATGTACAAGCTTCAAACAAAACACTGACTTTTTCATAATAAAACAAAACCCATGTGCCTTAGCAGCCGAGATGGTTTCCGACATTGAGCACATAAACATAGAGCCCCCGCGACGGTTGTCGCAGGGGCTTTCTGCATCTTATGGGCGCGTTAGCGTTTGGTTACTCGCATGTGCGCTTTGGGGTAACGCAGGACAACGCAGCTGGCCTCGGTCAGGACAAGGGCATCGGTGTTACGCAGTCCGCTGGACTTGAGGTTGAGGGCCTCGGTGCTGAAGGGGATGTGGCTGTACTTCTGGATATACTCGGGGTCAATAATGAGTCCGCTATCGTCCATTCCACAGTCGTCAAACACCTCGCTCAGCAGCAAATAGAGCGTGCCAAATTTGCTACGCAACTCAGTGAAGTCGATACCCCACTTGCTGACGCTCTCGCCCGAGCGTACTACGCGGCTAACATCAAGGTGGCTCAGTGCCCCGATAAGGCGGCTACCGCCCAGCAGCACCTTGCGTTTGCTGCCGTTATTGCCGGTGAAGGCCTCTCGCATCATATCAATCACCTCATTCTCGGTCATCGTGGCTGCAGCATAGTGGAAATCCTTGCCGGCCTGGTGCCAGATACCGCCGGTGAGCATGATATTCTCCTTTTTGTCGGGGTTCCACAGGCGTTGCTTGACACCAAAGAGGAACGACTTTTCCATGCCCAGGCGCATGTCGTAGATGGCTGCCTCCTCCTGGTCGCTCATGGTCCAATCCACCTCTTTGTTGGCAAGTTTCTGCAACATGCTCTGCTCCACCTGCATTTTAAAAATCTGACAAAAATTTGACGCCTTTTGGGGCAGGGCCTCAAACTGCGGCGACATCACGTCAAGTTCACTGGCCGCACGTCCCATACGAATCAGTGTGGTCTCGGCCTCAATCGACGGTACACAGTTCTTGACGTCGCCAATGGTCTTGCCGTTGACAGCCATAACCACCAATCCGTTGGTTGTGTCGCGGCTGACGACATACAACACGAGTTCGCTGGTACTGAGGGTGACACCGTCTTCCTTGTAACCCAGCACGCCCTGGACGAGTATCGTATCACTGGCATCAAACATCTCGTCGTTATCGGTTTGGATGGTGACCTTTACAGTGGGCGTGGGAGGGGTCTCCCCTTCTTCAACATCAATGTCGGGTTCGTCATAATCCTCGGCAAGTGTCGTGCAGGTGGGTTTGGTGTCAACATTGTAATAGTCCACCTGCATTGAACCCGCGTGTTTTGAACCTCCATAACGTGAAATCTGGTCAATCGGCGTTGCCATGGGGCGGATTTTTACAATCTGGCGATCAATCTCGTTAAGGAGCAGGTCGGGCGAAGCCTCACGGGTGAGGTCGGTGGTCAAAGGTCCGTCAACGACGTGGCGCCCACCTGCCACACCGGGGATGATTGCCGCAGCCAGTATCGAACTGCCGTCGGCCGATAGATAGGCAACAAGAGCCATTGCAATCAGTGTGAGAACGAGTTTGCGGTGACGGAGTGTCCATCGTACCGCGGTGCGCAGTGCGCGCACAATAATCATAAATTTCTTCATGGTAAATAAAATAAATGGTTAAAGATTAAGGGTTAGTCCCAAATACTGCGGCGCGCATATCGAGGGAATGTTGCCTCGCTGGTTTGGCCATCGCTATTCGGGAAGTTGTGGGTTGCCTCGATATTCTCGTTGCGACCGCGCAGGTATCCTGCGGCATCGGCATTTTTCAGATCCTCGTCACACGAGAATGCCTTGGCAAGAAATTCCACATCCTCGGTGGTTTCACTTGCGGCACCCATCCGGTCAAGCATCGCGACAATCGCGGTTGCTGTCTCGTTGTCGAGCGACAATGCGCCCGCCGCCTGTGCAACAACATCGGCAACCGATGCCGGCTGGTCAGATGTGGGGGTTAGAACTATCGAAGTATCTACTTCGGGTACAAAAATCTCAGTGTTTTCTGTGTCTTGCATGATAATGGTTGCTTTGGTTTACGGCTGCAAAGTTACATGCACACCATACCGCAACACCATATCAACAGGTGAAACAGCACCTTCCAGACGAATACAAAAAGCACCCCCACTCTCGTTATCAAGAGCAGGGGCACCGTATTCTATGTAACGCCCTCACTGATAGCCCTTCTCTACTGGAGAGGGGGTTGGGGTGAGGCTAAAACCTTACTTTCTTGCCCTCATGGATATAGATGCCCGGGGCATCCTCGGGGTGCGCCACCGGCTGGCCCATCAGGTTGTAGTAGCGGTCATCGGCAGGACGGGTCGGCACCTTCACGTCGGTGACGGCACTCATTGTACCAACATCCTCAATCAAACTGTACATCTCCTCGTCAAGGTACTCGAACTCGCCTTGGGGGTTCTTCATATAGACAAGATTCTCTAATTCAAGAATACCCATGGTGTACAAGCGTGGCATGTGTATAACAGCATTTGCATACCAAAGACCGTCTTTGCAGAACTGACCGATACCTTCAACAACATATTGTTTGCTAAAAAATTGCCCTAATTCGTAACACTGCTTGCCGTTCAGTACGTTTTTATCATCAACCGGTTCCATAACGATTGTGTCAGATGCTACTTTAGAACCCCTGAAAAAATCATTTGCCCGGACAAAGTATTGGTAGAGGTCATTGAAGTCATACATAAGAGCTTCTTGTAGGTTGCCATCAATATTTACTATATCGATTCCGCCCATTGAAGCAGTGGAGATTATTTCATCAGAATATTCATCATAACCTGTATTCCTATGAACATGACTACGGCACTGGCAGGCATATACCTTCTTGTTCTCTTCACGAACAAATGCGAAAGGCTCCCAAATCTCATAATCCATTAAAAATCGCGAGCCATCTGACCTTTCACAGAGCAACTTCTCATAACGGTTCAGTATTTTATATTTATGATTATATGCCACTGTATCTCCCTCAAAACGATAATAGTGGTACACTTCAAGTACTGTTATTCCATACTGGATATATTTCTTACTTTGGTAGCAATCCCCTAAATAGCACCACTCACTGCCCTCGCGAACCAGAGGGGTGTAGTCATCAGTTTGGGCATAGGTTGCCAAAGTGCCCAGCAGCATTGCTGCTAATAATACAATCTTTTTCATATCGCTACTTATTTTTAGGTTAGTTTATTATTTGTCTGTTCTCTTTCAGTATGTTATTAACGTAGAGGCTCATTTATCCGGTTGCAAAGTTAGGGCAAAAACTAATAGAATCCAAATCAGGGGTAGTCCTCGAAACCTCTGTAAGTTATTGCAAACCAATAAGTTAGAAAACACAAAAGTCCTCATTTTTAATTGGTTGATTTTCAGTCGATTACAGGTGTGTAGCAAATGCAAAGAACTGTTAAATAAACCTAAATTTTATTATCGCCGTCCGGTAAAAGATTTCATGGTGCAAGACTGTGGAGTGACTTGGTAAATGCCGATAGGCATAAAGCACTGAAAGTGCTTAATATTAGTCCATTAAATAAAGTAAGCCCTATTTGGTATTGAAGAACAGATGCATTGACAATCTGATATTTACATAAATATCTCAAAAGTTTACCGGACAGCAATAGTTTCTTTTGTATCTTAGTCAAAAAAACATAACACTCACTGCATCAGGCTTATGTCTTTTAGTCTGAAAACTGCTTAATTTCTGCTGCAGCTGTGTGAGCCCAATGCCCATCTAAGAGACATTTTGATAGAGTGGATTTTCGGGGGGGGGAGACTGCTGCAGCCCCGAGTTACTTGATACGACGGTGCTTGAAGTAGAGATGGAAAAGCCCCTTGACGTGTTCACGCGCAAGTTTGGAGAAGGGGTGGTTGTTTGTAAAACGCTGATAGGTATGGATGATTGAGTATTGGGGCAAATATTTGATAAGCCAGCCCGCGCGTCTGAGACGAATGCAGAAGTCGGCATCCTCGGGACCATAGAAGATTCCCTCGTCAAGCATGCCGGTCTGCCCGATTGCCTCACGACGTATCATCTGACAGGCTCCGATAACATAGAACGGTTCAATGCACCCCTCCTCGTCGGTAACAAACTGGGATTGCGGCAGTTTGAATCCCAGCAAACTATACAGCTTGATCTTCAGACCCGGGAACGGTTTTAGGCTTGGTTGGGTATTGCCTTTTTCGTCGGTCAGTCGGCAGGCGCACAACCCCACACCGGGATGTGATTGCATATAGTTCTCAAGCCCTTCGATGGCCTCGGGGCTGGCAACGGTGTCGTTGTCAAGCAACAGCAAATATTGACCGCAAGCCTTCATGAAACCCTGGTTGCGCGCTGCCGATATGCCGCGGTTGCGGTGGTTGGCAATAATCTGAATACCCGGGTAAAGATTGCGGATTGTAGGCACAGTGCCGTCGGTCGATGCGTTGTCAATCACGATAACCTCGACGTCGTCACGCTCCATGACAGGCCTGATTGACCGCAGACACCTGCGGGTGGCATCCAGGTTATTCCATGTTAATATGATGATTGACAGGTTTTTCATTTATCCAAAAAGTTTAATTCGAAGTGCCCTTGCCGCACTCGTAAATTCTTTGAGACTCGTGAAGCGCCCGATGTTGGCCTTTATGAAATGCCAGGACAGGAAATAGGACAAGTTGTTGCGCCTCAAAGCACGTTCCATCTCGTCGGCCGATAGGTGCGGGAAGTTGACGATGCTGTTGCGCTGCACGTCGGTGGGGCTGTATTCACCGTTCTTGAGCCATCCGTTCTCAACACACAGTTTGTAAAACTCGGTGCCCGGGAACGGTGAGACTATGTTGAACATTGCCTGATTGACTTTCAGGCGTTTGACCTCTCGCAGGGTATTTGCAATGGTCTCGCGGGTCTCGAGCGGGCAGCACCCGATCAGGATGTTCAGTTTGATGGGTACGCCATATTTTTTCAGCAAGTCGATCGCGCTGTATATCTGTTTTGAGGTGATGCCTTTCTTGACATACTCGAGAATGCGGTCGTCAAACGACTCGATGCCCAGGTCAATGTAGCGGCAGCCCGACTCGCCCAGCATCTTGGCAATGGGTTCTGTAATGGCGTCAACGCGTGCCTGGCATCCCCACACCATGTCATGGCGGCGCATGATGTCACAAATCTCGCGTGTCCGCTGTTCGTTCCAGATGAAGTTGTCGTCCATGAATCCCACCGCACGTATGCCCTGGCTGCTGAGTTGCTCCATCTCCCGGGCAATGCTCTGGGTCGAGCGTTTGGCAATGGGTGGTTTCGTGCCGTTAAAACTGCGGTACTCAATCTCGCGCGCAAAGGTAAGCGAACTGGGCACGCAGTAAATGCAGTGGAACGGGCAGTTGCGCGACGTGACGGCAGTGGTGTAGCCCCCTGTCTTTAATTTGGGGTTATGGAACTGCCGGTTGCCCAGCAGGTGACGTGCCGGCAATGGCAGCGAGTCGAGGTCGGTGATGAGCGGCCGCATTGGCGCCACTGCAAGTGAGCCGTCTTCGCGTTGGCAGGTGACGCCCGCGATGCCTTGGGGCGTCTGTCCATTTCCAATGGCCTTAATCAATTCTACAACTGTCTCCTCGGGTTCGCCACGCACGACGGCGTCGGCGGGATTGTTGAGCAGCTTCTCGGCATAGAATGTGGCACCAGGCCCCATGAAAATCACGCGACAGCGGTCGTTTGCCGCATGTAGGGCCGCCACAGCCTTTTTGTCATTTGCAATAGACAGATTTACCGTCCAGATGATATAGATGTCGCTGTCGTCGTTGCCGAGAAACTGTTGCCACTCGCCCTTGCCGTGGCGTGTGGCGGTAAAGTCACGATAGCGCACGTCATGGCCTTCACGCTCAAGGACGGCTGCCACAGTGAGCTCATAGATGTTGGGGACGGGGTACACCACATGGGTACAACCCGCCGAACGTTCAGCAGGCCGGTTCCCGACAAGAACTGGTGGTATGATGTGTGTTACAATCATTTTATTCCCTTAACATCTAATTTTAGGCACTATTGGGTATCTGGGGTTTGTTGCTGTCAGTCTTGGTAAACAACAGTACCGATGCCCTCGCCTGCAATCACCTTGCGCAGGTTGCCGACCACGTCCATGTTGAATACATGAATTGGCAAGTTGTTTTCCTTGCACATGATTGTGGCGGTCATGTCCATGACTTTCAGGTTACGGCTGTAAACCTCGTCATAGGTGATGCGGTCAAATTTGGTGGCTGTGGGGTCTTTCTCGGGGTCTGCCGTGTAAATGCCGTCAACACGGGTACCCTTCAGCATAACGTCGGCCTCAACCTCAATTCCCCTCAGCGCCGAGCCGGTGTCGGTGGTGAAGAACGGATTGCCGGTGCCGCAAGACATGATGGCTACCTTGCCCTGCTTCATTGCATCAATCGCACGCCACTTGCTGTACTGCTCGCCAATGGGGCACATGTTGATGGCAGTGAACACCTGTGACGGTTGCCCCACGGCATCGAGGGCCGATGACAGTGCCAGCGAGTTGATCACGGTTGCAAGCATACCCATCTGGTCTCCTTTGACGCGGTCAAAGCCCTTGGCTGCACCCGAGAGACCTCTGAATATATTTCCTCCGCCAATGACGATGGCAACCTGCACTCCGGCATCAACGATTTCCTTGATTTGTGTGGCATAGTCGGCAACACGCTGTGCGTCAATGCCGGTGCCTTGACCGGCAGCGAGCGATTCGCCACTGAGTTTGAGAAGTATTCTTTTATAAATAGGTGTCATTTGTTTTGAGTTTAGTCAGTATTAAAAAAGGTATATAAAAAACAAGAAGACTGCCTCTCTTTGGTCATGCAAAGGAGTGGGCAATCTTCCTGTTTTATGTCGTGATTGAAAATCTGTCAGATAACCAATTATTTGCCCGAAAGAGCAAGAGCGCGCTCGAGGTACTTATCTATGTTAACCTGATAGTTCTGGGTATATTGGATGTAGTTATCCTTGATATCCTGATAGATGGCGGCCTCGTCGGCATACTTCTTCTGAGCATGCAGGACGGTTGCTTTCTTCATCATGAATGTCGGGGCATACAGCTGGTTCTTGTCAGCCATCTTGATAGCGGCGTCAAATGCGCTAATGGCCTTGTCATACATCTTCTGGTTAACGTAGCAGTCACCAAGCAGAGACTTGGCTGCGGGACCAACTACATTGCCGGCAGCATCATAGTCCTCAAGATACTTGGCAGCCTCTTTGTACTTACCCTGCTGATAAAGGATGATGGCAGCGTTGAATGCGGCACGCTCGGCGGGTTTGTTGCTGAACTCGTCACAAACCTTTTCATAGTCCTTCAATGCCTTGGCGGTATCCTGCATCAGATACTCGATGTCGGCCTGACCAATCTGGTCCTTGGCCTTTGCCTCGTTGGGTTTGTAAATGCCATAGTAGTAACCACCGGCCAATACTACGACTGCCATAATTGCACCTACTACCCAGTAGATGTACTTCTTGTTCTCTTCAAGTTTTTGTGCGGTTGAGGTCAGCGATTCGTTTACTTCCTCAAGTTTAGTGCGCACGGGCTCGTTTTTTCTCTGTGCCATTGTATATTTCTTTTATTAATTTACAAATTTAAGTTTTGACTTGCAAAGTTAATGGTATTTTGTGGGATAAGAAAACAAAAAAGGATTTTTTTTGCTTTTATCGCCATTTTTAGTCCGTTTTTGCCTTCAAACGGCATTGCAAAGCCACAATATCCTATAA
>JAGHSV010000224.1 GCA_018065665.1 Candidatus Sodaliphilus aphodohippi | reverse complement strand
TCCCATCCCGGCTCCGCTAATACTGTTGTTTCTCTGATATGGACACGAGCGTACATACACCTTCTTGCCTTCCTCGTGCACTAATGCATAGTGTATCAAGTCTTTGTAATCTTTCAGATAATATGAACCATCGGGGTTGGTGTAGAGTAATTTGTCATAGCGGTTCAGGATTTTGTAATACCTCCCGTCAGCAATGGTGTCACCCTCAAACCGATATATCGCATACAGACAACTATTGTCGTAATACTCAGTTCCCTCATAGCACCACTCGCTGCCCTCGCGGGCGATGGGCAGGTAATCGTCACTCTGGGCATAGGCGGCAGCCATGCCAAGCAAGGCTGATAAAATTAATATTGTACGTTTCATATCGCTACTTATTTTTGGGTTATTTAATAATTTGTTTTGTTTCTTTTAATTGATTATTAACATACAGGCTAACCATATATTGCCCTGATGCCATGTCGTTTGTATTGAGCGTCACGGTCTTTGCGCCCTGCTGTATGTTGAATGAGCGGGTCTGCTCGTTGCCGATTGCCGGCTGGACGGTTATGCTTGTGCCCTGACATGCCTTCCTGCGCAGGGTGACTGTGATGTCACCTCCGCTAGCGCAGAGACTCCGTATTGTGGAAATCGGGCGCAGTGTTCTGGTCACAGATGCGGTGGCATTGTCGCTAAGAGCAGTCACGGTGAGCGTGTAGTCGCCGCTCGCGTTGTCTCCGACTGCAAGTGTGTCTGCAGTGCCGAGGACAGCGCCTGTTGCGTCTGACCACTGGCAATCCACCGGTTCGTTCACGTTGGTCATTATAAGGCAGCGCCCGATGCCGTTGGCCTCCCAGCCTTCGCCTTCCTCCTCACCGGCATCCCCGCCGTCCTCTTCGCTAATGTCTGGCTCCAACTCTTCATCACGCGGGGCAACAGTCACTTGCAGCATAGTGGCGTCGATAATGGCATTTGACGCTGTCGAAACCACTTTAATGGGAATGACGGCAGTCCCCGTGCCGGTTACTTGCTGGGGATTTACCGTGCAGGACAAGGGAATTGTGTAGTCCGCACCGGGAGTTAGACCGGTGAACACGATGGTGTCACCTCCCGAAAGCTGGATGTCGGCCGGCGTGGCGTCGCCTGTCGCAGCCAGTGCCAGCTGGCTGTCAAGTGTGAGTGTGAGGGTCAGCCCGCTGGCTATTGCGTCAGTAAGGACGCAAAGCGAGATTTCACCGTCTGCCGGTGCGGTAACTGCAAAATCCGTGCTGACCGATGTGTTGACTGAAGGGTTGCAGGCTACATGGCATGTCGCCATATTTCCCGCATAACGTGTATCATCAAGTTTATTGTATGTAAACGGATACAGCAGTCCTGAATGATCGTGTATAACCGGTTGGCTGGAGTCGCTTATGCGGGCGAGAATGTCGATCTCGTATTTATTGGTCTGTGCCAACAACGCCTGAGGGAGAGCCCACTCGGTGCACATCGTTATGGCTCCACCGCTTGGAATAACACGGTCAATGGGAACAATGGCGAACTCCGGAGCATTGGGGGTCAAGTCATTGGCTGCTCCAATCCAGTTCCATCGGGGAATGGTGTCATTTGCACCAGTGTGCATTCTCCAGTGCAGGTGCAGGAACCTCCCTTCTCCATCATATTGCTTATACCCTCTATTGTGTATTGTCGTCTTGATGTTCAGATGACCGGGGGGGTCGCTAACCGGCGTGATAATTATATCTGGACTCTGGAGGGCTGGCATTTGATTGCAATAGATAGTGTACCCATCCAGTCCATTGTCCTGCCCAAAATCCTTTATATATAGCGCGGTGGGGTCAGGCAGGTGATTGATGGCCCAGTCACTCAGCAAGAATCCGTTGTTCGTTGCATTTTGGGGTGCAACTCCATCATCACCATCATGGTTATATTCATAGTTGTTGATGTCCCGAGCGTAATTAAATGCTTCGTACATGGACACAAACCCGTTGCCGTCATAGTCTGTTGCCAAGGAGTTTGTCATATTCGCCTCGTTAATTGCGCTGGTCCATTCATGGATAAAGTAATTGAATGTGCCATCCCCATAAGAAGATGTAGTGTCTGCAGATGTTAAAATCACTCGTTTATCATCCTTTAATATATCTATACCTCTACCTGAGAAGCATGTATTCAGAATCAGGCATTGACTGGCGGAAGGAATCGCGTTTAATCGGCACCTAAGGTCATATTTTGTTAACGGCGGGCCTAATGGATGAATGGTGCCATCATCGTCACCATGCATGTCGAACACGACAAGAAGGTGGTCTGCCGGGGTCAGTGTCTCGCTCCACGCGGTGAACAGGGAAGCAATGCTGTTATAGGAGGCATCCGTTTCAATATCACTCAGCCCATCGTTGTCAAGGTCTGTTGAAACTCTTGCTATATTATTGCGGTCTGCAACCATGTCAATGCTGTCATTCCCGCCGTCAGCCATCAGGACATGGATTCTGCTTTTGTCTATATGATATTTCCTTCTTAAAACATTATATAGGAATTTTGTGTCATTATAGAAACTCAAGCTGTGGGTTGTGGGGGTATAACCTCCTGCAATAATGGCTACATGAAGTCCTCCGTTGGGCGGATAAACAGGGAAACCGATATGTGACTCGGGATACACTATACTGTCGCAAACAGAGTCAGCGTTAAGGACAACGGTTGGAGACGGGAACTCGGGGCAGTAAAGGCCGTCGAGGTCTGGCTTGAACTCACCTTCATAGGAGACTACTGGCAGCGAGGACAGGTTGCTGACCTGCCGGGGCAGGTAGTAATACCGGCAAGGGTGCGACCACATGGGATTCAGCGGTTGCTCATCCACAAAAACAAGCCACTTGGGAGTGTTGTTCTTTACCCAACTACGGGCATTGATGGTGCTCGCCCAACACCAAAAGTTGTTGATAACGGTGTCGGTTGGAGCTACATAGAACCTGACGCATGAATTGCTCAGATTATGACTGGAACGGTCACTTTGCACAGCCAATATGGCTTGTTCACGGGTGACATCGGTAGCCATTGCACCGATTGCCACACAGCACATCAGTGTTGTGATAGCAATTTTTAATAATTCCTTTTTCATAATATGATGTTTTAATCGTTTGGGCAATGTTGCCACTATTTTAGTTCTGTTCTTCTTGTTCGGTGCACAGTTTTAAAACTGGTTTTCGGTCAAAAGTTAATTTATCCGGTTGCAAAGTTAGGGTAAAAAGTAATCGAATCCAAATCAAGGGTGGTCCTCAAAACCTCTGTAAGTTATTGCAAATCAATAAGTTAGAAAACACAAAAGTCCTCGTTTTTAATTAGTTGATTTTCAATTGATTACAAGTGTGTGGCAAATACAAAGAACTGTTAAATAAATCTAAATCTTATAAAGATTTATTATCTATACGACAGTGGGGATGAGGTTTTGGATTTTTCAGAAATTAAAATATTTCTTCTGAAAAGTCATCGGGCTGGGATTTTTCGAGCACGTGTGAAACCTGTTTGAAGGCATATAGGCGAACCTCACCGTCGTCACTGTGACGCAGGGCAAGCATTCCGTCGGGGTGGACATCGTCAATGACGGCCATGAAGCGGGTGCCGTCGGGCAGTTCAAAGGGATGCGGTTTGCCGTCGGCGCGGTATAGGCGCTGCATGAAACGGCTGTGAAGGCTGTCGGCCCCGTCGGGGAGCGTGGCACACAGTTCCTCGATGCGGCTGCACACCTCGCGCATGACGGTCTCGATATCCTGTGTCTCGCCGGTAATCTGTGCCATCGACACGGGATTGGGCGCATCTGACTTAAACACCGCCTGGTTGACATTGATGCCGGCACCGATAACCGAGTGGCAGATGGTGCTGCCCATCAGGGTATGCTCGATGAGGATGCCCCCCAGTTTCTTGTCTCCGTGATAGATGTCGTTGGGCCACTTAACGGCGCACTTTAACCCATAGTTGTCCATAATGTCCACAATAGCCATTGCTGTAGCCTCGCTAATGGCAAACTGGCTGGAGGGTGAGACACCCGACCCTTTCAGCAAGAAAGAGAAAGTTGCATTCATGCCCGGTTCGGACTCCCACGAGTTGCCCGCCTGCCCTCTGCCCTGTCGCTGGTCAGGGGTGTGGATGACCGTGCCCGAGGGCAGCGTTGATGCCACCCGCCGCAGGTAAGAATTGGTGCTGTCGGCACTGTGCAGGAGAATATATCGCGGCATGGCGTCGTCTTGTATTACTACTCAGGGAAAGTGAGACGCAGGGTGCGGGAGAGGGTTTCCTCGTCAACGACCACGTCAACGCGGACGGTGTCGTCGGGAAGGAGGTTCTCGATGCGCTCGGGCCACTCGATGAGGCACACGGCACCGCAGTCAAAGTAGTCCTCGGCGCCAAGGTCAACGGCTTCGGCCTCATTCTCGAGACGGTAGCAGTCAAAGTGGTAAATCAGCTCGGCTGTCGTGTCGCTGCGGTACTCGTTGATTATGGCAAACGAGGGCGAACCGGTGGGATCGGTCTCGACTCCCAGTTCGCGGCACAGCGCATTGATAAACGTGGTTTTGCCGGCTCCCATGCCGCCATAAAATGCAAAAACCGTATAATCGCCCATGGCTGCCATGAAGTCGCGTGCGGCCTGGCCGATGTTGTCAAGGTTGCTAATCTGTATTTCCATAAATTTGTTATTGTTTTTTGGGGGTTAAAGTGACCAGCGGCACCAGCATCTCCTCCATCGAGATGCCGCCGTGCTGGAAGGTGCCCGTGTAGTACGAGACATAATAGTTGTAGTTGTTGGGGTAGGCAAAGAAGTCGCGACCCGCGGTAAAGACGTATGCTGTCGATACATTGGGCGAAGGCAGCCCAAAGCGCCTCGGGTCCTTGATTTCATAGACCTGCTTGGGATTATAATTGAGGTTCTTACCCAATTTATATCTCAAGTTGGTATTTGTATTCTTGTCACCGATGACCTTGACGGCATTGTCAACACGAACGGTACCGTGGTCGGTGGTCAACACGACGGTATAGCCGCGTGCCGCCATTTGCCTGAACAACTCGATGGCATAGCCGTTGCGAAACCACGACTCGGTCAGCGAGCGGTAGGCAACATCAGAGTTTGCCAGTTCGCGCATCATGGCCGACTCGGTGCGCGAGTGAGACAGCATGTCAACAAAGTTGAGCACGATGACGTTGAGGTCATAGGTGCTGAGGTCACTGAATGACTGTGCCAGATGCTCGCCGGTGTCGGTGTCGTTCACCTTATTGTAGGAGAACGAATAATGACGGCGGTAACGGTCAAACAAGGTCTGAATCAGCGGGGCCTCGTTGAGATTCTTGCCCTCTTCCTCATCCTCGTCAACCCACAGCTCGGGGAACATCTTTTGTATGTCAATGGGCATCAGTCCCGAGAATATGGCATTGCGGGCATACTGGGTTGCCGTTGGCAGAATGCTGGTATAGAGGCGTTCGCTGTCTACGTTAAAGAACTCCGACACCAGGGGGCTGATGACACGCCACTGGTCCAGGCGAAAGTTGTCAATGACAACGAAGCACACCTTGCGGCCCTCGTCCAGCAGGGGGGTTACGGCGGTCTTGAACACCTCGTTGCTGCGCAGCGGGTGGTCATCGCTGGTAATCCAACGCTCGTAGTTGCGTTTGACAAACTTGGCAAATGCTATGTTGGCATCCATCTTCTGCATCCTCAGCATCTCGTCCATGTCGCTCTCGGCATTGGACAGCGTCAGTTCCCAGCGCACCAGCGTGTTGTAGGTGTCATACCAGTCCTCGATGGTCTGGGCGCTGCCAATCTGCTGGCTGATTGCCATGAACTGCTGGCGGTAGTCGCCGCTGACGGTGTCGGCAATGATTTCCTTGGCGTGCAGGTTTTTCTTGATTGACATCAATATCTGCATGGGGTTGACCGGCTTGATGAGATAGTCGGCAATCTCGCCGCCGATGGCCTGATTCATCAGGTTCTCCTCCTCGCTCTTGGTAATCATGATTACCGGTACGTTGGGTTGCGAAATCTTGATTTTGCCCAACGCCTCTAGGCCGCTGATGCCCGGCATGTTCTCGTCAAGGATAACGAGGTCAAAATTGTGCTGTTGCATGGCATCGAGCGCGTCGCGACCGTTGGTAACGGTAACGAGTTCATACCCCTTGTTCTGGAGAAACATTATGTGCGGTTTGAGCAGATCGATTTCGTCGTCGGCCCACAATATCAGTTGCTTGCTCATTGTCGTGTAATTGATTGTTAGTGCCACATTGAACTAAATGCCAAAGTTAGCACTTTTTTCCGTTACTTGCAAGAACCAATGCCAATAACCACCAAAGTTTTTGTTAAAGTATAGTAAAAGATTTCAAGGTGCCGGCATCTGTCCTTATCTCATGCGGCGGATGAACTGCGGCGGTATGGGGGTGTCAAAATAGAGCTCCTCGCCGGTGACGGGGTGCTTGAGGGCCAGCTTGTAGGCATGCAGGCACATTCGGCTCCCTGGGGTTTCCTGCCCGCCATATTTGCCGTCGCCAACGACGGGATGCCCTATGTCCGACATGTGAACGCGAATCTGGTTCTTTCGGCCCGTCAGCAGTTTGAGTTCAAGCAATGTGGTTTCGTTACCTTGGTCAAGAACCCGCCATGTGGTGACGGCAAACTTGCCACCGTTGTCGGTCGGACTGCTGACAACGACAAAGCGGTTGGTGTCTTTCAGGTAACTTTGTACGCGGCCTTCGCTCTGTTCCATTATGCCCTCTACCAGTGCGACATATCGGCGGTCAATAACGGTTGACTGCCAGTCGGCTGTCATTTGCTGTTGGACTTGTGAACTTTTGGCATAGACCATCAGACCCGATGTGCGGCAGTCCAGGCGGTGCACGACGTGTGCGGTGCAGCGTTGCCGTGTTTCGGTAAAATGACGGTCAAGCAGCGCTTTCATGTTGAGGCTTCCGGCCCCAACGCCCATCGACAGCACTCCGGGTTCCTTGTCAACCACGATGATCCATCGGTCCTCATAGACAATGCGGTAGTGGGGGCTGAGTTCAGCTCCCGTGCGCGGGTGCCGGCTGATGGTTACCACGCTGCCCGGCAGCACATGCTGGTCATACTGAGTCTGTATGTGCCCGTCAACGGTCACGCCTTTCTTGGTGAGTATCGACTTGGCCTTGTTGCGACTGATGCCGTCCAGACATTTCATGACAAAGTCAAGCAGTCCGCACTCTTCCTTGACGGTGAAAACGAGGCTCTTGTCGTTGTTGCGCGGTACGCGATGGTTGTGGTTGCGATTCATGAAAAAGTTGGGTTAATCAAAGAGTTTACGCAGGTGCTTGAAGATGCGCGAGCGTGTTGACTCGTTTGGTTTTATGTTCTTTGAGTCGCGCAGGGCCTCGATGGCACGGCGTTCCTCGCTGTTGACGTTCTCGGGGACATATACCATGACATTGATGAGCATGTCGCCGGTACCATATCCGCTTGTTGATGGCAGTCCCTGACCGCGCATACGGAGCACCGACCCCGACTGTGTTCCTGGTTTGATGGTGACAAGTGCCTGGCCTTCAACCTTTGGAACCTCAACTTTGCCGCCTAGGACAGCAGTGGGGAAGTCAATAATCAGGTTATAGATGATGTCATCGCCGTTGCGCATCAGCTGTGTGTCTTTGATTTCCTCGATGATAATCAGCAGGTCACCGGGAATGCCTCCACCGGGAGCCTCGTTGCCCTTGCCGCTCATCTTGAGCACCATGCCCTCGGCAACGCCGGCGGGAATGTTGACAGTGACGATGTCTTCGACGCGTTTCAGTCCGTGTCCGCCACACTCGCGGCATTTTTCCTTGATTTCCTTGCCGGTTCCGTGGCAGGTATGGCATTCGGACTGTTGCTGCATCACGCCGAACATTGTCTTGAGCACTGTGGTCTCGACACCGCTGCCGTTACAAGTGTGGCAGGTGCTGTAGGCAGTTCCGTCCTTGGCACCGGTGCCGTTGCAGGCCTTGCACGACACCATGCGTGGAATCTTGAGTTTCTTTTCACAACCCTTTGCAATATCCTGCAGGGTGACCTTAACGCGTACCTGCAGGTTGGTGCCGCGGTTGACGTGCTGCTGACGACGACCACCGCCGCCAAAACCGCCGAATCCGCCAAAACCGCCGAATCCTCCGCCGCCGAACACCTCGTTCAGGATGTCGTTGATGTCAAATCCGCCGAAACCTCCTCCGGCACCTCCCATTTGATCGCCGGCAAAACCGAATTGGTCATAGCGGGCGCGCTTGTCGGGGTTGCTGAGGACATCGTATGCCTCGGCTGCCTCCTTGAATTTTTCTTCGGCGTCTTTTTTCTCGGCATCGCTCTTACCCTGTTGGCGGTCGGGGTGATATTTGATGGCGAGTTTGCGATATGCTTTCTTGAGTTCGTCGGCAGTTGCGTTTTTGTCAACGCCGAGGACCTCGTAGTAGTCTCTTTTGTTTGCCATGAGTTTTGCTGTTTTTTATTGGCCCACAACCACCTTGGCGTGGCGAAGCACCTTGTCGTCAATCATATAGCCCTTTGTGGTGGTGTCAATCACCTTGCCGCGCATGTCCTCGCTGGGTGCGGGAAATGTGGTGACTGCCTCGTGCAGGTTGTCGTCAAAGTCTTTACCGGTCGACTCGATGGGGGTTACCTTGTTCTGCTCGAAATATTTCACAAACTTATTGTAATCAGTGTGACACCTTCTTTGAGGCTGTCGATGTCGCCACCGCGTTCAATGGCATCAAGGGCGCGCTCAAAGTCGTCGACAACGGGTAACAGGTTGCGCATAGCACCTTCGCCGCCGTACTTGATGAGGTCGGCTTTTTCCTTGATGGTGCGCTTGCGGAAGTTGTCAAAGTCGGCCATCAGAAACAGGTAGTTCTTTTTCTCGGCCTCGAGCTCGGCTTTCAGTTTTGCAACCTCGTCCTCGACCGTTTCTTTCTCGGCTGTTTGTTCGGTTGTCTGTTCTACTGTTTCAACTTCGGGGGTTTCTACGTTCTGTGCTTCCTCCTGTTGGGGGGTCTCTTCGTTTGCTTTTTTATTTTTGTTTTTTCTTGACATATCTGTTTGTTGTTATTTTACAATATTAATTAAGCAAAAAGCGTACCAACTATAATTGTATAACGTATGTGTCGCAGTTTTTGAAATTGTCACGCAGTTTTTCTGCCATTGTGGCATTGTCAAAGATGCCGAAGATTGACGACCCCGACCCCGACATTGAGGCATATTGTGCACCGCCGTCGAGCAATGCGGCCTTGATGAGCCATAACTCGGGATGCAGGGCAAACACGCCCGGTTCAAAGTCGTTTTTCAGTCTACCGTCCCACATGGGCAGTGGCATGGCGGTTATTTTGTCGGGCATGATGTCAGATGGTTCGGGATTCACGCGGCTGTAGGCATCGCGGGTGGGTACGCTCACGGCGGGCTTGACGAGCAACATGGCATATCCCTTCAGGTTTACCTCGGTTGGTGCGAGAATGTCGCCGATGCCGGTGGCAAGCATCGGGGTGTTGTAAACAAAGAATGGGCAGTCGGCCCCGATTGTTGCAGCATTGGTCGCAAGAGTCTTGTTATCGATGCCGAGGTTGAACATGGTGTTGAGTATGGTCATCACGTGGGCGGCATCGCTCGATCCGCCCCCCAGTCCGGCTCCGTCGGGGATGTTCTTGTGCAGGTGCATCTCGACGGCAGGCACACCGTAGTCGCGTTCCATCAGACGGTAGGCCTTCATCACCAGGTTTTTCTCGACCGGGCAGTCAACGGTGCGGCCGGTGCAGGTGAGTGTCGTGCCCTGACCGTCACGAGCCGGTACAATCTCGAGAACATCAGTCAGATTGATGGGGTAGAACACTGTCTCGATGTTGTGGTATCCGTCGGCACGGCGTTCGACAATGTTGAGGCCAAGGTTAATCTTGGCATTGGGGAATGTAATCATCGCAAAATCAGTTTTGTGACTGCAAAGTTACGCTTTTTTTGACGAATGGCAAAACGGAATGGGCTTTAGCTGGAGGCTGGTGGGAGAAATGGGACTAATAGTGGATTTTGTGGCAAACAAAAAGGTGTGCCGCGGGGTCACGGCACACCTTGATTCGGTTTAATGACAGCAAGGTGTTACTTTGCGAATGTCATGTCGAGGACGCAGTGTCCAACGTGGTCAGACTTTGTCAGGGCCTCAAACTCGGCCTTGGGCATAGTGCCTTTGAACTTGAAGGTCTTGGCAACATCCTTCTGGCCTGCCTTTACGAAGGCTGCAATCGAATCGCTCTCGGCAGGGTCAAAGGGGAGGGGCGTAACCTTAACGTTGTCTTTGTTCTCGTTTGAATAGTAGAATTCTACCTTGCAAGCAGTCATACCCTTAATCTCAAGAGGATTGGGAGACTGGAAGGGAACGTCGGCAGTCACGTCATAGTTCTCGCCGTTGACGGCAGTAACAGTAAGTGTAGCTTCGCCCAGTTCGGGTTTGAAGTTGTCCCATTCGCCGCCGCTAACGCCTTTGAGGCTCAGTTTTGCGGGTTCGGGTAGTGCGTTGGGATCGGCTTGTTCGGTAGCGTTTTCGGCGCCTTCACCAGTTGTGTTGCCGCCGCAACTTACGGTTGCAAAGATTGTAGCGGCGATCGCGAGCATCATAAATACTTTCTTCATAGTTGCAATCTTTGTGAAACATGCCCCCTCTATGTCCCACGTACTTTTTTTAGAAATTCATGTTCCCGGCATCTCGGGAGCGCATTGCTGGCAATGACGATGCCGAATTGATATAAGATTTTGCAAATATAGTTACAAATTGGTAATATTCAAAACAAAACCCCAAAAAAACACTTTTACCAAAATCTTTTTGGAAAAAAAGTCCTCGAACACCAGAATCTTTTCGGGGTTACTCGATGACGAGGCGGTTTCCGTTCATGCGCTGCATGTACTGCTGGATGATGGCCTTCAGGTCCCGTTCCATGCCCGATTGTGACGGGTGGCGCTCCGGCAAGTTGTGGCGCATCTAATGCAGTAGCGTTGTCTATTGGCCGTAGGGCACTTCGTCCTCGGCGGCGAGCAGATAGTGGTCGCTCTCCTGGGGGCTGGCGGCAACGGGCGGCACCGGTTCGAGCAGCTGCAGGGTGTTGAGCAGGCGATGCAGCGTCTCGTCAAGCCGTTTCTTCTTCAGTTCACACTCCCACAGGGTTATCACCATCCACCCCTGTGCGGTAAGGTCGGCATGATTGCGGTAGTCCCGTTCGCGGTTACGCGCGATTTTCTCGGTCCAGAAGTCAACATTGGTTCGTGGGAACTTGGTCTGGCAGCTGTGTCCGTGCCAGAAACAGCCGTTGACAAAGATGGCCACCTTCAACCGTCCGATGACAATGTCGGGCCGTCCCGCCAACCCTTTGCGGTGCAGGCGATAGCGATATCCATGATGCCACAGGTAGCGGCGCACCACCATCTCGGGTTTAGTGTCCTTGCTGCGTATGCGGCTCATGCACCTGTGTCGTTGTTGCGGGGTCATCTTGTCCATCAAGATATTAACGCAGAAATATGGTAAAAAGTATATTGCCCACCTGTAAAAGTTCTTAGATAAAACTAGATAAAGGGGACGGTTCTTTTTATCTAGTTTTAACTAAAGAATGTAAACGAAGTAACTAACTCTGAGGGTTTTAGAGGCTTTTGTCTGCTCCCTATAGATTACTTAGAGGGAGGGAACTGCCTGGGGTTGAACTTGCGCAGGTGTGTGACAAAGTCTGTGTCGTGCGACAGCGCCATCTTCTTGCGGATGCGGCAACGCGAACGCTGGATTGAGAGCGGCAGCACGTTTAGCATTTGAGCAATCTGCTTGGTCTCGATGCCCATCATGCAGAAAGCGCACAACCTGAGTTCGTACTCGGTCAAGTTTGGGTACTGTGCCAATAGCTTCTCAAAGAAATCGGGATATACTTGTTCAAATGACAGTTTGAACTGATCCCAGCCGTTTTGAGACATCAAGTGCATGTTCACCGCCATATTGATTTTTTTGGCAACATCGTTTGTAACTCCCGACTTGCCGCGGGCATCGGCAATGTGCTCCTTGATTTCCTTGAGTGCCTGGTCTTTTTCGGCAAGCATCATCGAGGTTGTCACCAGTTTCTTGTTCTGCAAGGCTATCTCCAGCTGCTGTTTCTCGCTCTTGAGCTGCTCGTTCTCGAGCTGCACTTTGTTCTTGCGGCTGCGGTAGCGGTACAGCATTATAATGGACACCAATCCCAGTATCACCAGCACTGAGGTCACGCCCAAGGCAATCATCCTGAAGCGGCTCTCGCGACGCTGTTCCTCAAGCTGCAGGTTATACTGCTTGATTTTCAGCAGCGACTCGGCATTGATTATCTGAGAAGCCACCCTGTCCTGCTCACCGCTCAACTGCAACTGCGCAAACCGACTGTAATACTCCGACGCTTTCTTATAGTCACCTAATTCATGAAAGCATATTGCCAAATTGGACAAACAGATGCCTTCTTCAGTAACATCCTTAGTTTCGATAAAGTATGGCAAAATTTTGTCCAAAATCTCAAGACACTTTTGATATTGTTGCTTTTGATAATAGTAGCATGATATGTTGATTAATGCCGTATATTTGAGATTGTCATCATTA
The DNA here is from genome assembly GCA_018065665.1 of Candidatus Sodaliphilus aphodohippi. Taxonomy (GTDB): domain Bacteria; phylum Bacteroidota; class Bacteroidia; order Bacteroidales; family Muribaculaceae; genus Sodaliphilus; species Sodaliphilus aphodohippi. The sequence goes on along the minus strand of JAGHSV010000224.1, from coordinate 386 downwards.
CAGGAGTTAATGGATTGCATCATCTTTTCACAAAAGACACCAAACTCAGATTCTTTATCAGATATAAAATAGCACAAAGAATTCAAAATCGCTATATAGAAATTCTTATCTGGGCCATTCACATATTCCTTTTCAAGTTTTTTGAGCATGTTTATGGCTTCTTCTTTGTGACCCAGTTTGTACATGCAGAACGCAATGTTATGACGGCAGCCATAAGTCCATCTGTCATCATATTCTTTGAAAATCTGATAGGATTTCTCAATGTTCTCAAATGCCTGGATGGATGCTCCCAACTCATCATAGATAATACTGAGTTCATTAAGGCAATTAGCTAATCTCAATTCGTCACCAACCGATTTAAAATATTCTATTTCCCTATTAGATAA
>JAGHSV010000003.1 GCA_018065665.1 Candidatus Sodaliphilus aphodohippi | reverse complement strand
AAAATATATATGGAAATAAAACGTAAACAACGCAAACCGCTGGCCGGTATGACTCTTAACGAGTTGCGACAGGTGACCGCCGAACTGGGTATGCCCAAGTTCACCGCCACCCAGTTGGCACAGTGGATATATGGCAAACGGGTAGGTACTTTTGAGGAGATGCTGAATATCTCCAAGGCCAATCGCGAGAAACTTGCCGAGGGGTATATTGTTGGTCTGAAACAGCCGTCGGCAGCACAGCACAGCGAGGACGGGACTGTCAAATACCTGTTTGATGTGGGCGATGGCAAGGCTATCGAGAGTGTGTATATCCCCGAGGATGACCGCGCCACACTGTGTATCTCGTCGCAGAAGGGATGCCGCATGAACTGCTACTTCTGCATGACCGGGCGTCAGGGCTTCCATGGCAACCTCACAGCCAACGAAATCATCAACCAGGTGCTCAGCGTTCCCGAGAGTGAGTCGCTGACCAACGTGGTGTTTATGGGAATGGGTGAACCTCTTGATAACCTTGAAGAGGTGCTGAAAGTGATTGAAATCCTCACCGAATCGTGGGGACTCGCTTGGAGCCCAAAGCGTATCACAGTGTCAACAGTCGGCAAGAAACCCGAATTGAAAACCCTTGTCGAGAAGACCAGCGTTCATATCGCTGTCAGCGTCCATGATGCTGTTCAGGAAGAGAGGCAATCGCTTATGCCGCTCGAGAAAATCTATCAGATAAAAGACGTCATGGAGATGCTGTCACACTATGACTTCTCCCACCAGCGTCGCCTCTCGGTAGAGTACATCATGTGGCAGTGGTTCAATGATGACATTCCCCACGCCGAGGCACTGCGAGAGATACTGCCTGACGAGCATACGCGTGTCAACCTCATCCGTTACCACATGATTCCCGAGGTTGCCAAACTGCGTACCAGCAGCGATGAACGTATGGCAAATTTCCGTGACTATCTCAACAGCCACGGCGTCATCTGCACCATTCGCCGCAGTCGTGGCGAGGACATCTCGGCTGCTTGCGGTATGCTCGCCGGAAAGGTGAAAAAAGAAGAAAAACCGACTAAAGACGATAAAAACAAAACCAGATAAACTTATGAAAAAATCATTGATTTCCGCATTTGCCGTGATGGCGTGCGTTGCATTTCAGGCATCGGCAGGTATTCCCTCGGGATATTATAACAAAGCCGACGGATTGACGGGCCAAGCCCTGCTTCAAGCACTTGAAAGTATTGTTGGTCCACACACAACGGTTTCTTACGATCAGTTGTGGACTTTGTATAAATATAGTGACGTGACCAGTGACGGTTACATTTGGGACATGTACTCAACGGCAAAGTTCCGTCCTGGCACCGACCAGTGCGGCAATTATAAGAACATTGGCGACTGCTACAACCGCGAGCACTCGTTCCCCAAGAGTTGGTTTAACAAGGCCACTCCCATGGTTAGTGACGCTTTCCATGTCGTCCCAACCGACGGCAAGGTGAACAGTTACCGTGGCAATATGCCATACGGCGTGTGTGAGGGAGGAACATATCCTTCCGGTAGCGGCACCAACAAGTCCACGGCACGTTACGGTAAAAGCACCTATAGCGGGTACAGCGGAACCGTGTTTGAACCTGCCGACGAGTACAAGGGCGACTTTGCCCGTTCCTACTTCTATATGGCAGCCGCCTACAATAACCGTATTGCAAACTGGAGCAGCGACATGCTGGCCGGCAACAGTTATCCGGCATACAAGACTTGGGCCATCAACATGCTGCTGGAGTGGAACCGTCTGGATCCCGTCAGTGACAAGGAAATCAAGCGTAATGAGGCGATTTATAATGGAGGTGGCGGCTCATACAAGCAGAACAACCGTAACCCGTTTATCGATCATCCCGAACTGGCAGAGTATATCTGGGGCGACAAGAAAGGACAGGCATGGTCTGCTTCGGGTGTGCCCCCAACACCTGCCATCACTGCACCGACAGCAAGCACCACTGTTGACTTTGGCGTGGTTGCAGCCGGTTCTACAACATCCCAGACAATCACAGTCAAGGGTATTAATCTGACCAAATCTCTGACCATAAGCGTTTCGGGTACTGGTTTCACCACATCCACAGCCAGCGTCTCGGCCACTAATGCTATGCAGGGAGTCACCGTAACTGTCTATTATGCTGCTGCATCGACCGACGGAACCTACAAGGGTACATTGACTGTTTCCAGTACCGAGGCCAACTCGGTGAGCATCCCCTTGTCGGCTACAGTCACAACCGGAATTCCCGCGCGTCTCGGCACCGTGACATCTACCTCGTTCGAGGCATGCTGGACTCCCGTTGCCGGTGCTTCTACCTATCAGTTATATGTGTATGACAACAACGACAATGTGCTGAGTGGTTATCCCATCTCTGTTTCGGCATCGATGGGCAAATATACAGTGTCGGGACTGAAACCGCTCACTACCTATAAGTTCAAACTCACTGCAAGCGGTATCTCGAGCAACACAGTAACCGTTACAACTGCCGACGTGCAGCACATCATTGACATTATCACCGATGGCAACTTTGTAATCAACGCATTCAAGGGCCAGAGCCAGTTGCCTATGCTCGAGGCCGAGGTTTATACCGAGAATATCGATGAACAGGTCACTCTTGAGGTTGAAGGTGAAAAATTTGATATCAGTCTCGATGGCAAGAACTGGTCTAAGATTCTGACTATTGACCCCGATGGTGAGACATTCTATGTTCGTCTGAACAACACAAGTGCCGAGGGTACATTCGTTGGACTGCTCAGTGCTTATAGCGATTCCTATGCCGGTGATGAGGCCGATATCAGGGCTATCGTCACTGTCAATACCAATATCAAGTGTGGTGATGTAACAGGCGACGGGGTAATTGACATTGCCGATGTGAACGCAATCGTTAACCTGATTCTTGAAACTGGTCAAACCTATATGGGCAGCGGTGATGTTGACCGTGACGGTGTTGTTGACATCGCCGACCTCAACGCCGAGATTAATCTGATTCTGGGTTATGGTGCCGAGAAGCAGACTGTCACTGTTGTTGAAGACTGGGAGAATACCACAAGCGGTGGATACTGGACAAAGAAGGTTGACGGTAACCTTTATGCTTGGGACTTCACCGATGCCGGTATCTGGGGCGACCCGAAGACCAGCGGCGCCCTCTCTTGCCGCTTGGGCAAGACCTCAACATCTGTAATTGCCATGGCCGAGGACAACCCCAACGGGGCAAAGAAGTTCTCGTTCCTGGCTGCGCCTTTCGGAACCGACGAAGCGGCTACACTCGATTTGTATTATTCAACAAACTCGGGTAGCACATGGACCAAGGCATCTTCGTTCAACATCGCTCTGAATAACAATCTGAAGGAGTACTCTTGTGATTTGAATATCGAAGGCAAGGTTCGCTTCAAACTGGTTCAGACTGCAGGCAAACGTGTTAATATAGACGACATCACCATTACGAGTGAGGTAGAGTCAAGCAATGCCTCTATTGCCAACAGCAATCGTGACTGGAATGCAGTTGCCATGGGCAACGGTATCGAAGTCACTGTCGCCAACAAGCAGGCAGTCGAGATCTACAACCTCGATGCCGACCGCGTTGCGAGCGCAAAGGTGAGCGGAACACGCCTCTTTAACTTGCCGGCAGGCACCTATGTTGTCGTTTGCGGCAAGCAGTCTCACAAGGTGATTGTGAAGTAAGACATAACTTATGTGAATATCAACGGGGGAGCCAATCGGTTCCCCCGTTTTGTATTCATCACGATTGTCGCTTTTAGTCCTTGCTGGTGATGTGTCTCATCCACTGTGCGAGCGGCATGCTGATAGGCCCCATATATGCCTCGCGCGTTGCCATAAGGCGGTCATTGAGGTCATGCAGCATGGGAACTGCTCCGCGTTCTCCATGCTGGGCTATCAACGCTTGAGCCTCGTCCATCACGCTGTCGCTCGCCTTGCGGGCCGATGGCATCATCATGTAACTGCGCCAGTACAGCCAGTGGGCCAGGTCATACGTCTCCTGACGCTCGTCGGGGCTGTCAACGTCAATGTCCCACAGGTAGGAATAGTCCTCGGCAGCCGGTGCTTTTGCATAGTCCAAATCGAGCACATTATATAATAAGGTGGCGAGCGTTTTAATTTGTTCATCCATGGCATCGGGGGTGTCGCAACCATCGTCTTCGCTCAGTATATACCAGATGAGGTATCTGACATCCTGCACGTTCAGTTCATAGTCGATGTACTCGCTGCAGTCATAGTGGGGCAGGGGGGAACCGTACTGCTCGTTGTGCAATTTTGTGAATGTCCTCCACAGTCCGGCATCAGCAACAATGTCCTGATAGTAGCCTGTGATTGCGAGAACCACACGTTTTCTCAACCCCTCGTTTAGGGTTGTGAGAATGCCGCTCTCGTCCCACGCCTTACACATGTGCAGGGCAACCAGCAGATAATACTTGTCGGTATCCTTAACCTTGGGATAGCTGGGCTGCAACTGCATGTATTCCTTTACTTCAATCTTCATTTCTTTTGGTTTGATTTCTATACGCAAAGTTACATCATCGTTTTAACACGGCAAAACCCAAATGCAAAATTATTGCGACAGACACGCTTTTATACATTAAGTCCATAACTATGCTTGATTTCATTGAAAACCCTTTAATGGGGTCAGTCGAAATTTAGTGGGGGTAAGCATAAATTTTGGCAAGTCTAAACAGGAAGAACTTTTCATCGGTTATGCCTCTCAGCGATGCCCTGAAGGAT
>JAGHSV010000005.1 GCA_018065665.1 Candidatus Sodaliphilus aphodohippi | reverse complement strand
GGCGGCAGCATACACTGGGATGCCTGTGCCGCCAACGGCGAACATCTGCCTACAGGCGTTTACAATGTCTATGCGGGCCACGACCAGGCCTCGTTGCCATCTGTTCCGGCGACCCAAGTGCGCGTCATCAAGTGATAGACTTCAACAGTCCCGAGTTCTACACCCTGGCGTTGGTTATTGCCATCGCCCTGGTTGGTCTGCTCTTTGGAGAGCGTGACCCGGGCCCCGCAAGCACCGGCATAGCCCCATTTACCCTCAATCCTTGTGTGACAGATGCTCCTGGCCGTATCGCGCTGCACGCGCTTGATGACGGCGATGTGATGGTGCTGCGTGACGGCATGCCCGTTAATGATGGCGACACTGTCAACATCATCGCAACGGTTGTCGGCGATAAGGTGACGATAGTTGAGAAGCGAGGTGTCTATGGTCGGGGAGAGCCATACTCAGCCGACGGAACGGCAACATTGTCGTGTCTTGGCCACCGGCGTTACCATGTGCGCTATGAGAGCGAACTCACAGGGCAATGGGCCCTGTTCACATTCAAGAACACGGCGGGCAATACCGTCACCTCCCATCTGAAACTGTAAAGGAGGTTTACTTTTTGTGGAATCCTTGATTATATTTACCGGATAGCAATGAAATCCTTATTTGAAGTCGAGTGTTACCTGCAGCGGTGAGACGTCGAGTGTGACTTTGTGCCCCTCGATGAGCGGCAGGTTATAGCTCTCGTCGTGGCCGGTGGGGAAGTCGTAGCATACGGGGATGTTGACATCGCCCAGCATCTCGTGTATCATCTCGTTCATGTCGCGGTAGTCGTAGCCGGTTTTGTAGTCGGTGAAACGGCCCACGATGATGCCCTTGACACGCTTGAAGAACCCGCGCAGTTTCATCTGCTGTAGCATGGCAGCCACGTGGGGCATGGTCTCGCTGACGTCCTCAAAGAAAAGGATGAGGTCGCCGTCGACGTTGTTGCCATAGAGGAAGTCGAACTCCTCACTGCCGGCAATCTTGCTCATCACATACATGTTGCCGCCCACCAGGGTGCCTTTGGCCTTGCCGTTATGGTTCAAGGCGTTGGCGGCTGCTGTATAGGTCGGCATCTTGCCCAGCAGGATGTCCTTCATCATCACTGCCTGGCGGTCATCGACGGTTGCCGACGACAGGTATCCGCCCATGTTGCCATGGATAGACATGTTGCCCGCTGCCACCTGGGCACTGTGCATCGAGGTGATGTCGCTGTAACCCACAATCCACTTTGGGTAGCGGCGCAGCGTGTCGCTGGGTATGAGGCTGAGCAACTGGGCCGAGCCATAACCGCCACGTGTCGATATGATTGCCTTGACCTCGGGGTCGCGCAGGTATTTCATCAGTTCGGCTGCACGGACCTTGTCGCTGCCGGCATAGCCGTGATAGCGGTCCATGACATGGGTGCTGACCTCAACGGTAAAGCCCCACTGGCGCAGCAGGTCTGCGGCCTTGTCGGCATACTTGACGTTGCCAGGGGTGCTGGCGAGTGACATGATGGCGATTTTGTCGCCGGGTTTCAGAAAAGCGGGGGCCACAGGCGTACCCGCAAGTGCGGTCAGTGAGACTGCCAAGGCGGCAGCGAAGGTAATAATCTGTCTTATCATAGTTCTTGATGTTTTTTAAACAAAAGCATTGTAACTAATTTATGGGGGAATTGAGTTACAATGCACACATATGAAAAAAATATTATTCAACAAGTACCCCCGCTGGGAATCGAACCCAAATTTTAGGTTTAGGAAACCCACGTTCTATCCATTGAACTACAGGGGCCACTTAGCGTTTGCGGGTGCAAAGTTACAACTTTTTGGCAAAGTGGGCAACACTTGCCAACCCAAAAATTGAAGTTTTATTATATCAATGCTTCAGGAGATGAGAGAAATCTTGTACCTGTGTCGTAATAAGATTCTGTGTTATTATTTTGCCCCCTTTCTCCTATTACATTCGCGACACAGCATTTGACAATTCTCTATAACAGTCTTGCCACCATCGCGCCATGGGGTGATGTGGTCGCCTTCCATTAAATCAAAGTCCAATTCAATTCCATGTGTGGGACAATTAGGGTTAGCGCAAATGTGCTTTTGTTTTTCATAGACAGCAAATTTGATATCATCGGGAAATTGTCTGAGGTTAAGGTCGTGTTCGTCATTCGTGAGGACAAATGAGCAAATCCCTTTCTTATTCTGTACTTCGCTATCTATGTTCAGTTGACTGATTTTCTTGTCTATTGCATCTTTATCCCATACAATGTGGTGAAATCTCTCATATAAATTGCCCCAGTCAATACCCTTCATTATTTTATGCCATCTGTCTTCATTATAAGTTGATTGCACCCATGTAATAACTGATACAAAATATTGCCATAGTTGTGAAGCGTTTGCGTCATGCTGATGCTGTGCCATATAGCCCTCTATTGTTGTCACACCACCATGGTTTTCTTTTGAATTTATCATCCATTTAATTGCAGTTTCAAGGTAGTCTTGCCTAATGGCAGTACCATTGAGTAACCTTTTTGCAAGTTTGAATGCAGGACACCCAGTTTTTGAAAAATATCGTTTTGCATCGCTGACAAACGGTCCAGCATAGATTGCATTACGCAACTCTTGAGCTGTTAGCCGTTCTCCTGCTATATTAATAGTCTCGAACCAGTCCAGTCGTTCACGGTCGTCTCCACTACAAACATACACCATTAATTCATAGTCAAGGATTTTATTTTTCTCTTGTTCTGTCAAATTGTGGAAATATCTGAATTGGTACGCAAAGTCTCCATTCACATATTGGCATATTGAAATAGTCCGCTGTTGCCCGTCCATTAGTTCGAAAGGGACAACTGGATCATTTTCTCTCAACATCCAGTACATTACATTGAGTGGAAATCCCCTCATGATGGTTGTGATGACAGCATCACGTTTCTTATCATCATAAATGAACTCACGCTGATACGGAGGGCGAATATCAAGCTTCCCGTTATACCCTCTTACACCATCTTCGTTGTTGTCCTGATAGTTCTCTGTTATGTCTCTAACAGTAACCTTTTTTAGTCCTATTTTCATAAAGCTATTGTTTCCTTCTTATTAGTATTCGTGAATACACTCTTTTGCCATCCACAACACCACAACCACCACGATCAAAAGGATGAGCATTGTAACCAACTTCCGAAATGACTTCTTTGGGGGCTGATGCCCGCGTATTTCCGCTTGCTTGCCATACAATTTCAAATTGTTCCGGACTGTATTTGTCCATAAAAGTAATGGGCACCCCCATAATCCCATAATAATCCATGGGTATATCGCAAGTAGCATTAACATTAATCGCATTGTAATTTTCATATAACGGGTATTCATGGGGAGAGTAGGTACGATATAAAATGAGTTTCTCATTTCTTTTTTCGTGTTCTAAATTTGTAAACCAGTGAACACCTGACACTCTTATCATACCTTCTTTGTGATTACCTGCGGTTGCTATGTCTTTATATGGTGATACAAAATGTGCAGCCCCCCCTTTGAAACCATATCCCAGCCAAATCTTATTATTCTTGAATAATGGAAAAATTTCCTTGTATACCATAGCTCCTTGGTTCCCAATAATCAGGAATTTTTTGTTGTACTTCATTAGTTGTGCGACATATTCTCTGAACAATGAAAAGGGTGGGTTAGTAACCACAATGTCTGCCTCTTGAAGCAGTTTAATGCACTCCTCGCTTCGGAAGTCGCCATTGCCCTGGAGTCTCGACAGTACATTGTTATCATTCATCAATAGGTACCTTACATCGGCAAGGTCAACCCTGCCATCACCATTCAAGTCCTTAACTTCGGTTATCTCAACTTTATAGGATTGGCGTTGCTCATTACCCTCGGTGTCAAAGCGGATTAATAGTTCCTTGCCTCGAACCGGCGAACCGTCATAGCATGTGGCGATGAGTTTTTTGAGTCCTAATGCATTGAAATTTGAAGCGAAGTATTTGAAAAAATTGCTTTCGTATGGATCATCACAGTTACACAGCACTGTTTTGCCTGCGAAATGTTGTCGGTAGTGACGCAATTCGTTTTCAATGTCAACAAGTTGTGTATAAAACTCGTCTCTCTTTGCTGCCTTGGCAGCGTTCAGGGTTTTATTAGCCATTGGGAGGTTGATGGTTTTACGCATTCAGCCATCAACCGCGTCGAGACGCAACAAAAAAAAGCGTGATGTCATTCTTGCTGCGTTCGACAAGAGGCGGCCTCGGATGGTACCCCTTCCAACCACAAAAATGCACCACGCATTTGCGTGGGCATTGCTATATTGGTCGGCAGGAGACCCTATAAAGGCCAACTGTCACTAATTATTCGTGTATTGTTATACCAATTTGAGTTTCCGAGGCTCTTGGTCGAACGCGAAATAATAGCGAATGCTTGTTTATGTCTATGTCATGCGGTATTACTACCGTGTTGCAAAATTAGCATAAATTTCACACATTGTCAAATACTTCATTCAAATTTTGGGGTCAACAGTCCTAAAATTAGTCGGTAATGAGATACAATTTGTCCCTGTAAATATACCATCTCCTGAGGTATGACAAGATTAAACGGTAACTGAAAGAGGGGCGGATGCCCCATGACTCTCCTCAACCTGCGGCTGGAGGGCACAACCTTGCGATGCCACAATGCCGGAAACGAGGTGGTGGCTTCCAGCCGCAATGTTTGTTGGAGGCTTACATCCCGTCCCTTCGCTGACGCTCAGGAACGGATTATTTGCAGAGCTCTGCGTACAGGGCTCCGCCCTTCTTAAGTTACTTAATGTGGCAGGTCGTAAAAGTGTGATTACTTCTCTTGTTTACAAGGACAAATTGTATATTGTTGCCACAAAATATATATTGTCAATCCATGATGTACGGCTATTCCAGAACAGGTCTAATGCTTGCAGAAATCCTGAGCGGTGAGTTTGCCAAGCTCGGATTCTCTGCCAATAATCTTTTCCATTTGCTTCTACTTAATTAATGCTTTGGTGGGAATGATAGAAGAATTACATTCGCGCCTAATTCACTGTTGCAAAGATACAAATAATAATTAAATCCAAAAACATTTCGGGCGGAAACTTGATTATTTTTAATGTTTCCGCCCGAAATAATAGGCAATAATTTATCCCCGTTAGTTTAGTGTTTGCGGCGGTGGCTGTTGCCGGGTTTTCCGCGTTTGCGTCGGCGCGATGCGTTTGCGCCCTCATACTGTTCGCGCTTGCGGTCCTGCTTGCTTCCCTTGCGTTCCTTGCGGCCTTTGCGTTCGCCATGCGACTGTCTGTCGTCGTTGGTCGAGCGCGAGTTCTGCTCGGTGATGGGCTCGCGGTCGATGCGGTGGGTGCCGGCGGGATGGTCCTCGTCAACCAGTACAAAGTCAAGCTGTTTCTTGATGAGGTCAGCACGTGCCACCTGGATGGTCATCGGGTCGCCCAGTTGATAACAGTGGCGACGGCGGCGGCCGCGAATCAGGTAGTTGCGTTCGTCAAACTCATAGAAGTCGTCGTCAAGGCTGCGGATGCCTACAAGTCCCTCGCAGTGGTTCTCGTCGAGCTCGACATAGATGCCCCACTCGGTAACGCCCGAGATATGGCCCTCGAACACCTGTCCGAGACGCTCGCCAAGGTATTCAACCTCTTTATACTTGATTGAGGCGCGCTCGGCCTGGGCAGCCAGCTGCTCCTGTGCGCTGACGTGCTTGCACTCGGCCTCCAGGTCCTCGATGTTGACACTGCGCGATCCGGTCTTGGCATAGCGGTCGAGCAGACGGTGAACCATCATGTCGGGGTAGCGGCGGATGGGCGATGTGAAGTGGGTATAGTAGTCAAAGGCGAGACCGTAGTGGCCCACGTTGGTGGTCGAGTAGACAGCCTTGGCCATCGAGCGGATGGCGAGTATCGAGAGCAACTGCTCCTCGGGCGCGCCGGCAATCTCGGCAAGCAGTTTGTTGATTGACTTGTTGATCTCGCGGGGGTTGCCGTTGGTCTTCACGCGGTGGCCAAAGCGCGCCGCGATGTCGCCGAAGTTGGTGAGTTTGTCGCTGTCGGGTTCGTCATGAACGCGATAAACAAAAGCCTTGGCCTTCTTGGAGGCAGGCACATTGCCGATGTGGGCGGCGACAGTGCGGTTTGCCAGCAGCATGAACTCCTCGATGAGCTGGTTGGCCTCTTTCTGCTCATGCTCGAGCACGCGCAGTGGTCGTCCGTTCTCGTCAATCTCAAACTTCTTCTCACTGCGGTTGAAAGCCACCGATCCGCCCTCGTCAAAGCGCTCGCGGCGCAGTTTCTGGGCAAGGTCGTGCAGCGTGAGAATCTCGGCAGCGAGGTCGCCCTTGCCGGTCTCGATGATTTCCTGTGCCTCCTCATAGGCAAAACGCCTGATGCTACGGGTCACCGTATGGCAAATCTCATATTTCTTTACTTTGGCGTTATCGTCAATCTCGAAGATGACCGAGTGGGTCAGCTTGTCCTCGTCGGGGCGGAGCGAGCAGATGAAGTTGCAGAGGCGCTCGGGCAACATCGGCACGGTGCGGTCCACGAGATAGACCGATGTGGCGCGGCTCTCGGCCTCGGCGTCGATAACGGTGCCGGGTTTCACATAGTGGGTGACATCGGCGATGTGCACACCAATTTCCCAGTTGCCGTTGGGCAATTGTTTGATCGAGAGTGCGTCGTCAAAGTCCTTGGCGTCCTTGGGGTCGATGGTGAAGGTGGTGACTCCGCGCATGTCGCGGCGGCGAGCCACCTCCTCGTCGGTGATGCCCGGGTCGATGCGGTTGGCAGCCTTCTCCACGTTCTCGGGATACTTATAGGGCAACCCGAACTCGGCAAGGATGGCATGAATCTCGGCATTGTTCTCGCCGGCGGCTCCCAGCACGTCAATCACCTCACCAATGGGGCTGTTGGCGTCCACGGGCCACTCCACGATGCGTGCGACAACCTTGTCGCCGGTGTTGCCGCCCTTTAGTTTGTCCAGCGGTATGAATATGTCGGTGGCGAGGAACTTGCTGTCGGTCACCAGGTGGGCAAAGTACTTCTTGACCTGCAGAGTGCCGACAAACACCTGCTCCTTACGCTCGATGATGTTGATAACCTCGGCCTCGGGCTCCATGCCGCCACGCGCTGCGCTGATGTGAACCGTCACGCGGTCACCGTTCAGGGCGTGCATCGAGTTGCGCTCGGCAACCATGATGGGGCCGCCGTCATCACCGATGTCAACGCTGTTCTTGCCGTTGCTGCGGCGGATAAAGATGCCCTCGGCCACCATCGATCGTTCGGCTGCCTTGAAGCGGCCTGCATCAACTTCAATCAGGAATCCGTCCATCGCCAGCTGCTCGAGCAACTCCACGATGACGGCGCGCTGACGGGGGTTCTTTGCATCGACGCCAGCCGACACCTGCTTGTAGTTATACGGTATGTTCTCCTGAGAGTTGAAGAACTCGATAATGCGGTCGTGAAACTCGCGACGCTCTTGTTTATACGACTTAAGTCGGTCTTTTTTTGCCATATCAAATTGTGTTTAGATGATTCGTGGATGAGTGTGCACATTGGCATACACTATTTTTGCAAATTTACTAATTATTCTGCAATATCAGCAATTTCTATGCCAAAAAATAACTCCAAACAACAGACTGTTGTTAATAACAATTGTCTTATTTGGTTACGAGGTCGATGACGAGGTCGGGCAGGGTGGTGTGCTCTGGCAGTGTGAGGACATAGCCCGAGGCTGTCTTCTCGCAGGTTACCTTTTCGCCGGTGGCAAAGTTGGTTGCCGACTGCACTTTGCACTTGAGGGGTAGAGTCACCGAGGGCACGTTGCCCCTGGTCACGTGAACAAAGAGGTGGTTGCCGCGTCGTGTGGTGGCTCCCCAATATTGAGGCTTGATGTCGCCGGCCTTGGTGCCTTTGATGGTGGTGCCGTACTGTCTCATCCACTGGCCCATCTCCTTCAGGCGGCTAAGCGCCAGCTGGGGCAGTAGGCCGTTGGGTCTGGGGCTGATGTTTATCAGCAGGTTGCACCCAGTCCCGAGGTGCGCACGAGCAGTGATACGAGTTGGCTGAGGCTCTTGTATTGGTCGTCAGTTATCTTGTATCCCCATCCGTCGCTCATGGTCGTGCATGTCTCTAACGGTGTGGTGGTGCTCACCTTGGCGTCTTTATGCACCCATCCGGTGGTGTTCTCGCCCGGGAGGTCGCGCTCGAACATCTGGAAATCTTCGCCGGGAATGAGGCTGCGGTGGTGGTTGTTGCCCACAAGGCAAGCCGGCTGCAGGCTGTTGATGTGTGAGTACAACTCGCCCTCGTGCCAGTCAAACGGTTTGGCATCCTGATCGTGGTCCCACATGCCGTCAAACCAGATTGCGCCAATTTTGCCGTAGTTGGTCAGCAACTCGGTGAGCTGGGCCTTCATGAACTCGAGGTAGTGCGGGTAGTCGTTCCGTGACGGCACGCAACCCACTTCGCGGCCTGTGCGCCCCGTGGGGTAGTCGTCGCGGCTCCAGTCCAGCAGACTATAATACAGGTGCAGTCTGATGCCTTCTTCGTGGCACGCATCGGCCAGTTGGGCCACGATATCCTTGCCGTAGGGTGTAGCATCGACAATGTTATATTTGTTCTGCTTGGTCGCCCACATGCTGAACCCCTCGTGGTGGCGCGATGTGAACGTGATATAGCCGGCGCCGGCGTCTTTGAAGGCCTTTACCCACTCGCGGGCATTGAAACGGTAGGGGTATAAGTAGTCGGCCCCCTCCATATACGTCTCAAACGGCATCTCGTACTCGGCGCTCCAGTCTTGCTGGAGGATGCTGTAAATTCCCCAGTGCAGGAAAATGCCCAAACGGCACTCCTCAAACTGGGCACGCGACTCGAGATTTTCGTTTGTTGGCGTGTAACCGGGCTGTGCCCACAGTTTGCCAACGCATGCAAGAAGCAAAAGTAGAATAAATGATTTTTTCATAAATTGGATTTAACTAAGTTTAAATCAGAACGGGATGTCGTTGCCGGGGTTGTAGGTGCTGCGGTCGAGGTTGCGGTATCCGATTGCCTCCATGATGTGGTGGCTCTGTACGGCGTCGGTGCCGTCGAGGTCGGCGATGGTGCGGGCAACTTTCAGTATCCGGTCGTAGGCACGGGCCGACATGCCTGTGCGGGTCATGGCGTTGCGCAGGTGTTCGAGGCCCGCAGCGTCGGGCTCGGCATACTGGTGGATGAGGTCGGGGGTCATCTGTGCGTTGCAGTACACGCCCTTGCAGTTTCTGAAACGTAGTGTCTGGCGCTCGCGGGCGGCAACCACGCGCTGGCGTATTGCCTCGCTGGGTTCACCCTTCTCGGTTGACGAAATCTGGTCGAAGTCAACGGGCTGTACCTCAATCTGCAGGTCAATCCGGTCCAATAAGGGACCGCTGATTTTGCTCATGTACTGATGTCGCTGGCGCTCGGTGCACACGCACGGCTTGGTGGGGTGTCCGTAGTAGCCGCATGGACACGGGTTCATGCTGGCAACGAGCATGAAACTGGCGGGATAGTCAATGCTGTACTTGGCGCGTGAGATGCTGATGTGCCGGTCCTCGAGCGGCTGTCTCATCACCTCGAGCACCGACCTGTTGAATTCGGGAAGTTCGTCAAGGAACAGGACTCCGTTGTGTGCCAGACTGATTTCGCCCGGTGTGGGGAATGTGCCGCCACCGACGAGGGCGACGGGCGAAATGGTGTGGTGTGGCGAACGGTAGGGCCGGGTGGTCATCAGGGTGGTGCCGCCCGGCAGTTTGCCTGCCACGCTGTGTATCTTGGTGGTCTCGAGCGCCTCGGCAAGACTCAGCGGCGGCATGATGCTTGGCAGTCGTTTGGCCATCATCGACTTGCCCGAACCGGGACTGCCGACGAGCATGATGTTGTGCCCTCCGGCACACGCGACCTCAAAAGCGCGTTTCACGCTTTCCTGGCCCTTGACGTCGGCAAAGTCAAACGGGAACTGCCCCTGCGCGCGGGCGAACTCGGCGCGTGTGTCAACCACCGTCGGCTCGATGACGGCATCGCTGTTGAGGAATGCTATGACCTGCTGCAGGTTGTCGGCGCCATAGATATTCAGGTTGTTGACCACGGCGGCCTCGAGGGCGTTGGCACGCGGCAGGATGAAACCGTCCAGTTGCAGTTCACGCGCCACGATGGCCATTGGCAGGGCTCCCTTGACATCGCGCAGCGTGCCGTCGAGCGACAGTTCGCCCATCAGCATGTAGCGTCCCAGTCGTTCGCTGTTGATTTTCTCGTCGGCGGCAAGGATGCCGATGGCAAGCGGCAGGTCGTAGGCCGAGCCCTCCTTCTTGAGGTCGGCAGGCGACAGGTTGATGACGACATTCTTGGACGGGAAGTCCAATCCCGCCTGATTGATGGCACAGCGCACACGCTCGGCGCTCTCCTTGACAGCGGTGTCGGGCAACCCGACAATCACGAACCCCGTACCCCAGTCGACCGATACCTCAATGTCGACCTTGATTGCGTCAATGCCCTGCACGGCAGCGGCTATGGTCTTTGCTAACATTGTTTTCTATCCTTTTTCCTGATATCAATGCAAAGTTACACAAAATTAATAAGTAATACAAATCGCAGTATCGAAAAGTGGAAACATTGTCACCAAGTCGCTACTTGTTGGCGCGCAGATGCTGTCGCAGCTTGCATTTTACTACAGGCAATTATGTTTTTCAGGACAAAATCAGCCTTGTGCTGCATCACTGTTCTCGCAATAAAAGCATTTAATTGAGTATCATTTTTGTGGTTTTAAGGTTTTTGAGTATTTTTGCAGTCTAATTGTTAATTTGGAATGATAGCATCAAAAAAATATTTAAGGTTTTGTCTCCTGGTGGCGGTAGTGTTTGCTGCCTTGCCGTGTGTGTCGCAGATTGTTGTGGAGGATACTGTTCAGATGATAAATACCGACAGCATTCGCGATGCGTTTGACAATGGTCCCTATTTTGGACTGTATAAGGATAACTACTTTACCGTGGGCACTACAATCGGAAGCAAACCGTCAAAGACCAATAGCGACGTTAAGTTCCAGGTCAGCATCGCGCAGCGCATCACCAAGAGTACGTTGCCGTTCCACACCTATGCTTTCCTGTTCTATTCCCAGAAGACGATGTGGAACGTGTTTGAGAACTCGATGCCCATGCGTGACATGAACTTCAATCCCGGTCTTGGTCTGTCCAAACTGCTTATTTCCAAGGGCCGAATAGTGGGCAAGGCTACGCTGCTGGTTGAGCATGAGTCTAACGGCCGCGACAGCATACAGTCACGAAGCTGGAACAAGGTTTCGCTCAGCGCTGCCATGTTCATCGATCCCCATCTGATGGTCCACGCCAAGTATTGGATTCCGATAGTAGATGGCGAGAATAACCGTGACATTCTCAAGTACAGTGGTATCTTCCAAGCTGGTTTTCAGGCCATCAGCACCAACCGCCGATGGGTGTTTGACGTGACCTATATCAAGCGCAAGGGATGGAACCTCAGCGGCAACACCATCGTCAATCTCGGCTTTCGTCTGTTCAAGCGTCACAACCAGTTCCTGATGTTGCACTACTATAACGGATATGGCGAGTGTATGCTTGACTACAACCAGTATCATTCGCGATTGCGCATAGGACTTCTAATCCGTCCGAACTTGTTTAGTGATTTCTAATAAAAGATAGAGATATGAAACGTTTGTTCGTTATTCTTGCTGTCGTGGCTACAGCGATTGTTGCGACGGCACAGTCATCAAGCCACAACTACATCACCGTTGTTGCCGAACCCAATCATGCCGACTGGACCTATAAGGTTGGTGAGACGGCCGAGTTCACGGCATACGCTATCAAAGAGAATGCTCGCATGGCTGGCGTTGAGATATCTTATAGTTACGGCCCCGACAAACTGGAGGCGGTCTATACCGGCAAGGTTAAGACCGACAAAAACGGTGTTGCCCGCTTCAAGGTGCCCGGCATGAAGGTGCCCGGTTTCACCTCGGTGCGCGTCAAGGTCAACTATGAGGGGTATGCCTACTCCTCGATGACCAACATCGCCTTTGACCCCTATGGCATCAAGCCGACCACCACCATGCCCGACGACTTCAAGGAGTTCTGGGATAATGCCATGGCCAAGGCCGCACAGGTGCCTATGGATGTAATCATCCGCCACAACGACAGTGAGAGCAATGCCCGCGTTGACGTTTATTACGTCCGCATTCAGTCCTATCGCAAAGGTAACTATGTGTATGGTGTGCTCACCGTGCCCAAGACCGAAGGCCGCAAACCCGCCATCCTGCGTTTGCCCGGTGCTGCAGTGCGCACCTTCCACGGTCCCAATGAGTTGGCATACGATGGATATGTGGTGCTCGAAATCGGTGTTCACGGCATTCCGGTTGACCAGGACGAGGAAATCTATCGTCAGCTTGAGGGCGGCGCACTCAGCGGATATACTCAGCAGGGCATTGACAACCGCGACACATACTACTACAAGCGCTCAATACTGGGTTGCGTGCGTGCCATTGACTACCTGTGCAGCCGCGACGATGTTGACCCGTCTCGCATTGCCACCTACGGCGGTAGCCAGGGCGGTATGCTCTCAATCATGACCGCTGCGCTCGACAGCCGTGTCAAGGCGCTGTTTGCCTACTTCCCCGCCTTCTGCGAACTGGCGGGCTACTACAACGGTCGTGCTGGTGGCTGGCCCCACATGTTCCGTGATAAGAACGAGCCCAATATCAAGGCCCGCATACAGGTGTCGCGCTACTACGATACGGTCAACTTTGCCCGCATGCTGCGGGTGCCCGGCTTCTATGCCTGGGGGTTCAATGACCCTGCCTGCTGCCCGACATCGACTTTCAGTGCCTACAACGTCATCACTGCGCCCAAGCAGTTGCACGTTGGCCGTGACACCGGGCACTGGCTCTATAAGTGGCAACTTGACAAAGCCCATGCTTGGCTCAAAGAGCAACTTGGGGTTAAATAAATAACTAAAAGCAGACAATATGGAACCAGAAGTTAAAAAATATGACTTTGACCGTGTTGTGCGGTTGGTCATCTCGATTGTTGCCATCAGTTTGTCGGTAATGGTCGTGTCATATCTCAGTCCTGTGTTATGGCCGTTTCTGGTCGGATTCCTTCTGGCCTACATCCTTGATCCCGTAGTCCGTTGGATACAGCGTCACACCCCGTTCACCAACCGCGCGCTTGCCGTGGTGATAACGTTGATACTCGTGATAGCGGCAATCACGCTCGTGTGCATGTATCTCATACCGTATATAACCGACGAGGTGTCGGGCATGGGGAAGATGCTGGCTGCATACGCCAAGTCATCGTTCAAGATACCATATCTGCCTCCCGCTATCCAGCAATTTATCAATCACAATATTGATTTCCAAGACATCAGCAATATGCTGAGCAAGGATCAGTGGACCAAGCTCATACAGGATGTCGCCAGTGGCACGTGGAGTGTTGTTGGCAGCACCGTCAGCATGTTGTGGAGTTTTGTTTCGGGGCTTATTGTCCTGCTTTACATGTTCTTTGTCCTGCTTGACTACGATAAGATTTCACGTGGTTTCAAGGTTGCCATCCCCAAGCGCTACCGTCACATGGCGCTGCGCGTGCTTGACGACGTTGAGCACACGATGAGCCGCTACTTCCGCGGTCAGGCGCTGGTGTCGCTGTTTGTCGGCATCATCTTTGCCATTGAGTTCTACATTATCGGTCTGCCCATGGCGGTAGTCTTCGGTCTCTTTATCGGGGTGCTCAACATGGTGCCTTATCTCCAGCTGTTGTCCATTCCCATCGCCGCCTTCTTGTGTCTTGTGGCATCGGTGGCGACTGGCGCCGGTTTCTGGGGGTTGTTTGGCTGGACCATTGTTGCATACTGCATCTGCCAGTTGATACAGGACCTGGTGCTTATTCCGCTGATTATGCGTCAGCAGATGGGGCTCAACGGTGCCATCGTCTTCCTTGCGCTGTCGCTGTGGGCATATATTCTGGGTTTTGTGGGGCTTATCATTGCGCTGCCGTTAACGACGCTCATCATCTCCTACTATTGTGAGTTTGTCCTGCACCAGCCCAACCCCCTGAGGGTTCGCACAAAAAACAAGAAAGCCGCCAAGTCAAAGAAACCCGTCAGGACCGCCTGACGCTTTCTTCCTCAATGTTGGCATTGGTGTCTTGATTGGTCTGGAGCGCAGCGTGTAGTGTGCCGCTCTTGATTTTCTTTTGGAGTTTGTTGCACATCGGGATAAGAACCACCACCGAGACGATGCCCGAAATGATGGCGCAGGTGATGGGTATGAGAAGTTCAAACGCCATAGCCACATCCTCCTTGGCAACGACCATCGAGAACCACTTGATGCACTGGCGACGTATCACCAGGAATACCGAACGTGCCATCTTGGTAACGAACTTGGGGCCTTGTTTTTTCACCAATTGCTTGGCGAGGAACCCAAGCCCCGACTTCATCTTCTGCAATAACGGGTATTTCCCCACCATTACCCCCGAGCGGTCAACCGATAGGATAGTGTCAATACCTCCCGTTATGTTATCATTAAGGTCAATGTGCTGTCCGTAGAGCATCATTATCTTTTGCATCGCCCTGAACTGCATGCACTGGAAAATATATAGGTCGATTGCGCACGACGCTATAACCACCCACATGTTGTCTGGTACGGTGGTCATAAAGAACGACACCAGAAACACGATTGTCCCGTAGCGCCAACGCAGGGAGCAGTAGGCTTTTTGTTGCTGTTCGTCGTCAAGGATGTCGGGTAATGTTCCGTTCAGGGCCCTCTCCACCAGCTGTTTTTGTTCGGTGACGCTGCTGTCACAGTAGAAGCGGTCAACGAGTTTTCTGATATACTTCTCGCGGTTGACTTGCACATGGCGCCCCTTGAGTATCAGCCTCATTAGCCACTCATATTTGGTTAAAGCCCAGTCAATGCACCGCTTGATAAACTTTAGCATAATAAAAATTCGGTCGCTTTCCTTTTTGTAGTTATTGTGATACCTTCACGCTCCTGAACGGTAAGTCGTTTCCGGTAAATAAATTGATTCGCCCGACGGTTTCGGGATTAGTCGGGCGAATCGGTATTTCTTGCCGTTGTGAAACCTGACGGTTTACTCGGCCACAATCTTGCAGATTTCGACGATTGTCATCATTGCCTTTTCCATCGAGGGGATGGGGACGTACTCATAGCGTCCGTGCATGTTCATGCCGCCGGCAAAGATGTTGGGGCAGGGGAGTCCCTTGAACGAGAGCTGGGCACCGTCTGTTCCGCCACGGATGGGCTGCACCTTGACAGGCACGCCGGCACGTTCCATAGCCTTCTTGGCGACATCGATGATGTGCATGACGGGCTCGATTTGCTCGCGCATGTTGTAGTATTGGTCCTTGATCTCGGCCACAGCACAGTCGGGGAACTCGCGGTTGATTTTGTTGCAGAGGTGCTCAATCTCGCGTTTGCGGCTCTCAAAACGCTCGCGGTTGTGGTCACGGATGATGTAGGAGAGTGTGGTCTTCTCGACGCAGCCTTCCATTCCCACCATGTGGTAGAACCCCTCATAGCCCTCGGTGTGCTCGGGAGTTTCCCAGCGCGGCAGCATGTTGGCAAATTGGCTGGCGACACGCATCGAGTTGAGCATCTTGTGCTTGGCAGCACCGGGATGTACGTTCAGACCGGTGAAAGTGATTCGTGCCGAAGCGGCGTTGAAGTTCTCATATTCGAGTTCGCCAACGGCACCGCCGTCCATGGTGTATGCCCAGTCGGCACCGAACTTTGCCACGTCAAACTTGTGGGCTCCCAGACCGATTTCCTCGTCGGGGTTGAAGCCGATGCGGATGTTGCCGTGCTTGACCTCGGGGTGCTCCTGGAACCACTCGACGGCAGCCAGAATCTCGGCGATGCCGGCTTTGTCGTCAGCGCCCAGCAGTGTGGTGCCGTCGGTGACGATGAGTTGCTGGCCGACGTAGTCGTTCATCTCGGGGAACTGCTCGGGGTCGAGTGTCACGCCGGTCTCCTGGTTAAGGACGATTTTGCCGCCCTTGTAGTCCACGATACGGGGCTTCACGTCATGGCCGCTCATGTCGGGGGCAGTGTCCATGTGGGCGATGAAACCGATTGTTGGCACCTTGGCGTCGGTGTTGGCAGGCAGAGTTGCAAAGAGATATCCGTTCTCGTCAAGTGAGATGTCGCTGAGTCCCATCTGGCGCAGTTCCTGCTCGAGTGCACGTGCAAAAACCATCTGGCCCGGGGTCGATGGCGTGAGATTGGTGAGTTCGTCGCTCTGGGTGTCGAACTTCACGTAATTAAGGAAACGTTCTGTTAATTTCATATTATTTCAGGTTTATGTTTTCTGCGAGCAAAGTTACAAAAAACTTTCGTCCTGTGCAAGTTTACGCTATTGCTTCCCGATAGCAAAACAGCTGGTTTTGGGCTTTAGTCACAGAAGGGACAAAAGGCATGAAGAGCGCTTTCGCTTTACGGAACGTTACACTCCTCAGAGCGCCTTACGGCTTTTCAGTTTCACGCAGAAGTGGTTGTGTCAAAATACAACAAACAACGGCGCGCTGTAGGCGCAATGTTGCAGTCAGCCCAGGGCAACGCCCTGGGTAATATATTGTTACATTATTGCGCCCTGAAAGGGCAAAAGCATTATTATACTGCAAATGCGCTTTTGACACACCCTCAGACAATGAGGGCGTTACAAATGACAGCGTTCTTTTAGTCTAAAAATTAGCTCAATCCGAAAAGGCGAAGCCGTTCCGTAGAGCCGTCAGACGCTCTGGGGGGTGCAATGTTCTGAACAGCGAAGCGTTCTGTAGAGCCGTCAGGCGCTCTGAGGAGTGCAACGTTCCGAACAGCGAAGCGTTCTGTAGAGCCGTCAGGCGCTCCGGAGAGTGCAACGTTCCGAACAGCGAAGCCGTTCTGTAGAGCCGTCAGGCGTTCTGAGGAGTGCAACGTTCTGAACAGCAAGCCGCTCTCCCCGCCTTTTCTTCTAGTCTAAA
>JAGHSV010000107.1 GCA_018065665.1 Candidatus Sodaliphilus aphodohippi | reverse complement strand
TACGTTGTTGCTAACCATTTCAATGTTCGCTCGCATCACGGCCTGTTTTTTCGGCCGAAAAGCGATGCAAAATTACTACCTTTTTTTGAACTGGCAAATTTATTTTGCATTTTTTTTGAAATATTTTTTATCATTTTCACTCAAACCGCTGATTAAGTGAAACATCGCAAAATGTTAAAAATTTATTAACACTTTTGCGATGTCATCTTTTCGGTGAAAATCGGCGATTACATGATGCGGAAAAGCCGCACGCCTATGTTAGACTTTGAGGATTTCAGATATGCCGAGAGCGGTTTTTCCTCGAGTTGGACCTTGCCTCCGCTCATTGAGGCATCGAGCAGGAACACCTCTCCCCTTTCATCCTTATATATAATGCCCATGTGCGAGATGTCAAGCCCATCGATGTTCGTCACCAATCCAACAAAGTCGCCACTGCGCATGGCTGCCCTGACGTCATCACGTCCCAGAGTGGATTTCCTGATGTATGTCATACGGTAGTTGCGGTAGCCGTCCTCAACCTTGCGGATGCGGGCAATCATGGCGCTGTCGTTCTTGAGCGATGCGTAACTGCTGCTGTGGGAACTCATAAAGTTGATTGATTTGTCTTTGGTTACGGCTGTTGGAATGTCGCTGGTGATTTCCCTCATGTTGCCCCTCATGCGGTTGTTGTTGATCCAGTCGCTGATGTAGTGGAGACGGCTGGAGTAGTCGGTCATGAGACCGTCGCGATAGCGCAGGTTCTCGAGGTTGAACGCATAATCCCGCCACGAGAAGCGCCCCGAGAGCGTGGTACGCGTGAGTGCATAGAGAGTCTCGACAAAAGTGGTGCAGTCAAGCTGATGAATGTTGATGGTCAACATCTCGGTCTCGCCTTCGAGAGTATGGGCGACGTATGGTTTACCCAGCAGTTCCTTGGCATAGAAGACGACGAGGTCGTTGGCTGTAGTGATTCCGCTTGCAGCTCCTTTCTCGAGAAGTGCGTTGATATCGGTAGTATCGCTTTCGCAATGAAAACGCATCTGCTGGATGGTTGCCGCCATAGACGACAAACCACAAATCACAGCTACGGCAAAAGTCAGAATTATTTTTTTCATATTCATTATTATTTAGTAATGCAAAGTTACAAATAAACCTTAATATATACAACAAAGTTGGGGCATAAGGCCAAAATTGCCCTATGCCCCAACCTATATTATATCTAGTGTCAAAAAAAGATTGCGGTTACTTCACCCAAATCTTCTTTGATGTGCCGTTAGACATCTTTACGATATTCAAACCGGGTTGCGGCGCGCTGATTGCACGGCCATCAACACTATAGCGAGCAACGACTGTTGCATCGGTTGCAATGTCCACATCCTCAACAGCCGACATGACCTGATCGTCGATGCGGAATGCAGGACTTACCACCTGTTCCTGCCAGTTGCCTGCCTCGTTCTTCAGTTTGAAGCGCAAGTCGAACCAGCCTTGAGTAGCCTTTCCGTTCACATTGGCCAGCGAAGCGCGATAGAAGTTGCCCCAGCCATCCTGGTACAGTTCGGGCACCTCCTCAATCGGCAGTTCTTTCCAATTCTCTTCACCATAGGGCGAATACTCTACCGTAACATCCATGGATTGACATTTATCATAGGTACCACCCCATAGTTCGGGATAGTAAGTAAACTTGAAGTCGCCACCCATAAATTCCATCACGCCTTCGCCAGCAGTAGTAAAGCGGTCGGTAATGCCAGCATCACTCTTGAATTGCAGCATCTCGATGCTGGGGCAAGTACACTCTTCCTTGGTCTCGTCATAGTATATTACAGTCTTGTTCTCGCCCGGCAGACCGTCAACTGCGATGTTGTTGTTGGTGACAGTGATTTCCCAAACACCTTTACCGTCCCGTGAGTACACGTCCTCAATCTCCTCACCGTTGAACTTAATGGTCTGGGTCAGATTGGCATTATCATAAATGCGCGACTCACCATAGCGACCCATAAAATTGTTGCTAAAATCCATGTAGTCACCCATATACTCATCATAGAAGCTCGAAACATTAACTGCATTGATGGGGCAGTTGTCGCCAACGGTGCCTAATCGCTGCTCGGCTGCATAGGTAAAGGTCGACGGAGCGGGCAATGCACGAAACATGAATGCATCTCCGGCTACAACAGCAGCCTTGCCTCCGATGGCATAATCGCCAAAGTGGCCGAGATTTTGGTACACTTGCTGCCCGTTCTCAAAGGTATAAGGTGATGCCATTGTTTTGCCCTTAATGTCATAGTCTTCATCTCCCCAAGGGGTCTGGACAAGCCCCCAATTGTCTACAAACTCTGTCTTTGCCAATAATTTCAAACTTTCATAAACGGGATTCTCAAAAGGGATACCGTTATAAATATCAATCGAATAGGTGTCATCTTGTTTGGGCTTTATCATGGTACGAATGAAGCCAGACGATGCTGAAAAATAGCCATTGTGTATTTGATGAATGGTCATACCGGCACCATAACCAATTTCTGCTCGACCCTTTGGCGTGTACTGATAACTCTCATGGCACAGCACGTAATCTTCGGGATTGTTCTCAACAACACCGACATGCACATCGTCAGTAGTGAAATAACTCAAGTACCATACGTTGGTGCCTTTAGTGCAAATCCTTGACTGAGTGAACACATAGCGGTCACTGACATCATTCACATAACACTCAAAAAATGGTGCCGTCCGCAACTCTTCGGAACAAGGACCATTAATCGAGCCAGAATTGCTGATCAACGAGCCAACTCCTCTTAAATATACTGCAGAAGTAATAGATGTCACGTCGATATCACCTTCCTCGAGAATGATGGGTTCTCCGGTCTCTTCGTCATAGCCGCCCAATAAAGCATGCTTGAGCACGTTGCCGGCAGGGCCATAATTGACAAACGAGATGTGGTTGGTAGCCTCTTCGGCACTGAGGGTGAAGGTGGCGTCCTCCGCCACAACGACCTGCTCTCGGATAACATAATAGATATCTGCTTTAATCATATTTTGAAAATACACAATAAAATCGTATGTGCCCGGAGGAACTGTTGCAGTAACGGCATCTCCGTTCTCATAATAGGCAGTATTACTATAATTCTGATTTATGATCATTACTCCAGCATAAGGTGACATGAACATATTGTGGTCATACACCAGGTTGAAGGTCAGAGTGACCTCACCAGACTCAGCTTTCTTGGGGCTCTTGAATTGCTGCTTGGGAGTATAGACGTTCATGTGCCCATACTGGTGCTTGTCCATTCTGTTCAAGTCCACACCCTGCGGGGTGTATTGCACGTCTGCGGACTGCTTTCCCGTCATGTTGAACTCAGTGTAAACCTGCGCCTGGGCTGCAAGTCCCACCATCAGCATAGCTGCGCTGATTAACAATTTTGTCAAGTGATTTTTTTTCATGCTTTCTGTTTCTTAAAATGGTTAATAAAATTATAGCGCAAATTTAACCATAACGAAAATTTGAACCGAACATTCACCTCTCTAATGAGTACTATATTACAAATTAGAACTTTTTTTTTAAGAATATAGAATTTTGTTTAGTAGCTATATTATTGGCGACCAAATAATTACAATATATATACTCGCAAAAGATTAGCTTTTATTAGTTATTTAGAGTAATGCGTGTGAGTTTCAGATAGGCCGAAGGAGTCATACCGGTGAATTTCCTGAATGTGCTGACAAAGTTTGGATATGAATTAAAGCCTACGCTTTGTGCGATGGCTTTGAGAGTCTGATTGTCGTATTTTGCGGTATCGTTCATGCGTCTGCAGGCTTCCTTGATACGGCGGTCATTAATGAGAGCATGGAAGTTGCACCCGAAATGTTCATTGATGACCTTTGACACATAGTTGCTGTGCTTGGCATCAACCAGCTCGGTCAAACGGTCAAGTGAAAAAGTGTCGTTAAACACCTCATGTGACGATTCCATCACCTGCTTGATGCGCTCAATGAGTTCAGTGCATGTGTTCTCGTCAAGCGGAGTGCGCTGATATTTGGGTTTCACGGCATTTTGGGCATGGAGTTGCCGCAAGGCCTCCTCGGCCGCCAACGATTCCTGTACCTTGTGGTATAGCACCCGGTTTTGTTCATTCACCTGACGATACTTGCGATAGAGCATCCACAATAGTCCCAAGATTAGTATCATTGTGGCTATTGTAGCCCACAGAATTGCCTGCTGCACCTTGCGTTTGTGTTCAATGTTACGCATCTGCTCATCTTTCTTACCCATCTGCATCATAAAATCAGCATCCTTCATATCGTTGAAATGAGTCATCCGAATGACCTGGTCGCGTTGGCGATGCCACATGAGTTCATATTTGTCGGCAAGAGCCATATTATTCTGGCTACGGTAGAACAAGTAATAATATCGATATACATCAGTCATGCAAACAGGCAAGTTTTCCTGAACGGCAATAGTTTCCATAGCCTGAATTTCGGCCAGCGTTGCCTCATCGTCGTTAAGCTTAATGAACGCATGATATAAAATTTCATGCATTATATATTTGCATTGAATCTGATTATACATAGGAAGATCACATGAAATCGGTAACGATTTAAAAGTCGCTATAGCCTTCTGGCGTTGCCCTTGACGCCACAAAACCATGCCATGGCACAATGCCCTGCAATAATCACGGTCCTTAACCGCATCAGGGATTTCCATTCTGCTATACATATCCATTTCACGGGAAATCATCGGGAGTATGTCTCCAGCAAAAGCGGCATTCAAGATATTGATAACAAGGGCTTGCAAGGTAGTCCAGTTTTTTACTTTGACCGCCTCATTAAAAGCATTCTTGTACTGGTTGATTATGGCTATATAATCCATATCATCAGGATTCAGAATTGAATTGCTCTGATATAGGGTTCCCAACGAAACAGAAAATAGCGGGATAGCAATTGAATCGTTGCACTTGATTGCCAAATCCTGCCCCATCAGCAGATAGGTATTGGCCTTCATGTAATCATAATAAACATCCATGTGAAGAAGCCCCATGTCATGCATAGCCCTTGCAGCATATTTGAGTTCCTCCTTATTTAACTTGTTGTCGTGATAACGGTCGATGATAATGCTGTAGCAATGGTATGCACTATCAGGGATATTCTTTTTTCTCAAGAAATAGCCGCCCAACTTCGATAGTGAATCCGTCGGCAACTTTAGCCATTCGGTATTCTTGAGTTGATGGGGAGAATTCTCAACAGCACTGCCCTGCAATGCCCCGAAGCATATCATTAACACAACAAACACCAAAGTTAACTGCTTTATGCTGGGGACAATCGTTATTATCTTCTTCATGTAGTTGAGAGATTTGTAATGCAAAGTTACAAATAAACCTTAATATATACAACAAAGTTGGGGCATAAGGCCAAAATTGCCCTATGCCCCAAGATATCGGGTTTAATAATTGTTTTTATTTTTGTTTGGCGCCTTCGGTCTGGTAGAACGAGAGGGGGAAGGTGAGTGAAGCCGTGCCGTCCATGGTGGGTTCGTTGGTGCTGTAGTCGTGGGTGTTGTCGTGATAGACGACGTCACCGGGCTGGAACTCAAGGTAGGCGTTGGCGGTGACATGCGGCATGTCGTCGGTGATGTTCACCCCTTTCAGGCTGTTGAAGATTGATGTATAGACGGGGCCATCAATGAGTCCGCCGGTTGGCATGCCATAGTTCTGGAAGACCCAATTGCTGTGTGGAGCATGGGGATAGACGCCCGTCTTGGGCAGTTCGACCACCATGCTGGTGCCCCACGGGTTGCAGCCGAAGAGCCAGTCACGCAAGGAGCCCTCCATCTCCTCGAAAGTGCGGTCACCGGTGAGGGTGCGATAGAGGATGCACTGTGTGAGCATTGCAGTTGTCAGGTTGTTGCTGCACCAGATGCCGGGCACACCCCACATGAAGGGGTTCTCGTTGGCAATGGCACGGTCATAGGTGCGTTGGATGCCGGCACGCATGTTGCTGATAAACTCCCTGCTCAACCGCGCATTTCCGGCATCGGCGGCAATCTTGGCAAGTTGGTAGTGGCCCATGTTCATGAAGGGGTACCACTGGTAGTGGCGTGCACTGTCGGCCCCCATCCACGGTGTAACCGGTTCGCGTCGTCCGTACTCCATTGCCTGGGTGATGTATTTGGAGTCCTTAGTGGAGAAATACAGTTCGGCAGCACCGAGTTCCATGTCGTCAACCCAGTTGTCCTCTTCATAGATATAAGGAGAGACCACCGAGACGGTCTGGGCATTGCCGGGCAGGTCAATACCGACTTGGTAGGCATCGGCAGCCTTTGCTCCGATTTTGGCAGCGAAGTCGGGATAGAACGAAGCGAGAAGACGCGACCCGAAGGCGAAATCGCTGGCAAACTTGCCGGCCGTGCTTGCACCGCCCATTGTTGCGTTCATGAAATGTCCGCGCTGCTGAGGCTTGCCGTTGACAAAATATACGGGTCTGCCGTTGCGCGGTCCGTAGCCATAGTCGGCAGGGTCGTCCTTTGGCATCTTGGTACCGATGTGGTCACGATCGTCGGCAATCTGGTTGTAGAGTTCGCCTTTCTCGGGATTCATCCGGTCGAGCCACTCGAGCCCCCAGTAGATTTCGTCAATGATGTCGGGTATGCCGTTTGAGCCTTCCAGACCATTAGCGAGGAAGTGGTCGGTAAAAGCCGCGGGATTCTGCTGATAGGCAAACATCATCTGGTAGATAGCGTTAGCCGATGTTGTGGTGTACTGCAGCAGGTCGGCAGCGTCGTGCCAGCCGCCACGCACGTCGATGTGCTGCCCCTCCTTTGTGGGGTGATAACGGATGTAACCGTCCTTCTGGTGGCAGGTGTCGCGCTGGAATGGATTATAGCCGCATCGCTGTTGACGCATATAGTTCAGCACGAAGTCGGCCGTACCGTCATAAACGTCCCCGGCGATTCTGAATTGGGGCGACTGTGCGATGCCGTTCACCTTTATATAATATGTACCCGATTTTGAGAAATCGGAGAAATTGAGCCGATAGGTTGACTTCATATACTGTAAAGCCCCGGCTGCCTTAACTGCCTTGGAAGTATAGGCGGTCTTACCTGTCGTTGCATTGACAAGCTGGAAAGAAGTCACGGCAACCTTGTCGTTGCTCATCAGGACGGCGACTTTGGTCGCCTTGGGCAGGTAGCCCAACTGGTTAATGCGTATCCACGCCCCGGCATTGGCACAGAGGGCGCACAGAGACACCACTAACGAAATAAAGAGAAACCTTTTCATAGAAAAATCGAAGTGATTGGGTGAATATCTCAGAGGCGTTCACGCGCCCACATAATCATAATCTCGTTGTAGTCGCTGTTCCACGCCTTTTTATAAAGGCGCTTCACAACATCGAGCCACTCAAGTTTGCGATTCTCGCGCGGCTGGGCCGAACCGACATCCTCGGTTCCGCCATAGTTACGGTACTGTTCACGCGTAGCGCTGTTGATGCGTGCATACTGACCGGTATAGGGTTGCAAGTCGCTGTTTGACGCATGCAGATAAAAATTGAGCATCTTGTCGGTTGGATGGTCATGTTTCAGGTCCTTCCACTCGTCGCTGGCAATATAAACCGTGACGCCGTCCTTGAAAATATAGGGGTAGAAAGTGCCGTCACCCTCCATGTCTTCATAGACGACACCGGCAACGGGGAACTGAGCGTTGGACTGATAAACAATCCAGTTGACAAGTTTGTCGGTATAAACCGAGCTGATACTGCCCTTGGTGACCCAGCAAGTGGTGGCAATCCACATTGCGAGTTTGTGCGGTGTTGGGTTGAGCATGTAAACAAGTCCCTTTTTGGGTTGTTTAACCTCAACATCGACAGGCGTATAATACTGGTAAAGTTTTACGGGATATCCCTCCCACCCTTTCACGTTGTTGAAAGTGCCAAGACAACTGTCGGCCATGTAGGCAGTAGAGAGCGCCCAGGCACATTTTTTTTCGAGCGCAGGGAGACTGTCGCGCAACATCTGTTGGGGCACTGCGGGAAGGCTACGTCCATTGACAACCGAGACATAGTTGCGTTGGCTGCAAGAAGCAGAAACCAGCACAACAGCCAAAAGGATGAGAAAGGCTATTTTTTTCATCATTAATCAGAATGTTTAAATAAAAAGGCCGGCGGCCTTGTTGGGATAACCGCCGGCCATAATAGCTTGCATCAATTAAAAATTAAAGCACCTTGAGACGACGCTTGTACTCGTCGATAGCAGCGTCGAGACGCTCGCCGGCAGTTGTGTCTCCGGGAACATTGTGTGACGGGTTGATATAGATTTTCACGCCACGTTCCTCGAGAATCTCAACAACAGTGCAGACGGTCATCCACACGAGAGAAACGAAACCGAGAGTTGAAAGCGGGCCGATTTTGTCGAACTGCGCCTTGGTTGTAACTGAAGCATCCTGCAGAGGCACGCAAGAGTCAACAACGACATCGGCAACCTGGAAGAGGTTCTTGCCGCTTGAGTGACGTCCGTGCTTGTCGCCCGTTGCTCCGGCCGAGCCATAAACGATAACCTTCATGCCACGCTTGTGAGCCTCGTTTGCCATATCGATGTTAACCGAGTTGATGCCAGTGTGAGAGAAAATCCAGAGGCAGTCCTGGTCGCTGAAGTCATAGTTTTTCATAACCTGCTGTCCGTATCCCTCAAGACGCTCGAGATATAGGAACTGGTGGATACCCATCTGACCAATAATCTGAGTGAAGAAAGTCAAAGGAAGTTCGCACAAAGGATGGAACCCAACGATGCCGCCAATGCGGGGATACATTTCCTCGCAGGGAATTGTTGCGTGTCCGCAGCCCCAGGTGTGAACCCAACGACCGGCCTGAATAGAATCGGCCATTAGCGTAGCAGCCTTACGAACATTTTCCATCTGACTTGCCTCGATCTTGTTCATGATCTCATGGGCATTGTTTAACCAATCTTTTGCGTACATAATTAATAATTTTTAAATGTTAATAGAATATTGTTATTTGTCATCATTCAGTTTTTTGCAACCGAGGGTAAATAGCAGTA
>JAGHSV010000007.1 GCA_018065665.1 Candidatus Sodaliphilus aphodohippi | reverse complement strand
GAGTGCAGCCAATCAAACTATTAGTGTTAAAACTGCTGACGAGTTCGTTCGTGCGCTTGGACCTGACCGAACTATCGTGATTGCAACGACTGCACCATTGAACATAACTGAGGCAATTGATAAGATGATTGCACTTGGTCACCTGAACGAGGGGCCGACTTATTACAATCCCGAGACGGCTGGGACTGTTACTTCCACTGTGACCTACGGGGGCAATACCGATGGCAACGGTTTGCAGGTGCGTGGTTGCGAAAATCTGACAATTCGCGCCAAGAAAGGGATGGCTACGCTGCTTGCCACTCCGCGCTATGTTAACGTCTTGGAGTTTATTCACTGCAACAACATCAAGCTTGAGAACATCGTGATGGGCCACACCGAGGGCGGCTATTGCGACAAGGGTGTCATTGAGTTTGACGGATGCACCAATATCCTCATTAACGATTGCGACTTCTTTGGCTGTGGTACCGAGGGGTTTGTCTTTGAGAACTGTAACCACGTGTCGGTCAATCGCTCGTGTGTGCACGACTGCACCTACTATACTATGCACATTACCGGGTGCCAGCAGGTGCGTTTTAATGACTGCACGTTCCGCAACAACAAGGAGTATAACCAGTTGAACGTGCAAGTCAGCAATGACGTGGCTTTCACTGGCTGTGTCTTTGACTGCCTCGAGGGCGAGATGTTCAACTTTGACGAATATGTCGGTTTTTATAACTGTGTCTTCCGCAACTGCCAGGTCGAGCCCATCAGCTCGCGTTTTGCGCCGCAAGGCAGTGCCGTCCTGGCATACTGCACAACCATGTTTGGTGATGCGCCCGTTGGCAAGCCCGATGCGGCAAAGCCCAAATTCAAACTCGGCCGTTGGACCGATGGCACCTCAACCTATATCCTGACCCAGGTTGAACCTTACCGCTATCTCTTCACGTCGGTTGATGATCCCAGCGAGGCATTTGCCGTCAACTGCTTCTCGGCCCAAGACAACGACTACATGACCGGCAGCGAGTTCCCGTTCACCAACACCGTTGGATGCTTGAGTGTCGATATCATCAAAAAGGACGGCAAGGACTACATTCGCATCCTTGACGACGGCCACGAACCCATCAAGTCCTTCTTCTACCTTGGCAAGAAGTGATTGATAGGTCGAGGCGACCTTAACAAAAACACTTGTCCTGTCGTGTTTACTGCAATGTAAACCCGTTTCAGGACAAGTGTTTTTTATATTACTGATGTTCCCTGTCGATGGTAAATCAGAGGGGCAATGCCCTGTACGCAACAAATGCCTTGGCAGCTTGTTGCAGATAACCCGTTCCTGAGCGATAGCGAAGGGACGGGGCACCGACTCCCCGATACGGCGCGGCTGGAGGCCGCTACCTTGCCACGCACTATGGCATTCAATAAAAAAAATTGATTGTCTCCCGACAACCAATTTCAATTAACCTTAAAATCTAATACCATGAAAAACACACTGCAAAATTAGGCATTTTGCCATGAACAGCAATAAGTTGGCGCAAAAACATAATCTATTTTAGCATCATTTAACCGATACTGTATAAAAATTAACAGTATCTTAACACAAAACGCATCAGTTCGAGTCTGGCTTTTCAGCTTGAAAACCGCAAGCAAAGCCGCCGCATCTACTTGTCCAATGTTAGAAAATCGGCACCCCTAAAACTTATTCGTGTCAAAAAATCATATTTTTTATTAATGTGTTCTCTTTTTTCAAATTTTTTTAGTAAATTCGTGGTTGAAAAATTTTCAATACATTTTATTTAATATACAACGATTATGAAAGAAAAAATTAAGAGTTTGTTTGTTAGCCGTTTTGGCAACGAAGGCGCTTGCTATGCATCGGCAGGCCGTATCAACCTGATTGGTGAGCACACCGATTATAACGGTGGTTTCGTGTTCCCGGTAGCAATTGACAAATGCATCATGGCACAGATCGCCGTGAACGGTACCGACAAGGTGCGCGCCTACAGTGCCGACCTCGAGGACTATGCCGAGTTCGGTCTCCGCGAGGAGGACGCTCCCAAGCAGCAGTGGGCACGCTACATCTTCGGCGTTTGCCGCGAGATTCAGAAGCGTGGTTTCGACGTTAAGGGCTTTGATACAGTTTTTGCAGGCAACGTGCCCCTGGGCGCCGGTCTGTCGTCATCGGCAGCTCTCGAGTCTTGCTTCGCATTTGCACTCAACGACATTTTCAACAACAACAAGATTGATAAATTTGAACTCGCC
>JAGHSV010000203.1 GCA_018065665.1 Candidatus Sodaliphilus aphodohippi | reverse complement strand
ATCATGGGCAGCACCAGTGACCTGCCCGTCATGGAGAAAGCATGCAAGTGGCTCGATGAGCACTGCATCCCGTTTGAAGTCAACGCCCTCTCGGCTCACCGTACACCCGACGCTGTTGAGGAGTTTGCCCGCAACGCACAAGGGCGTGGCGTCAAGGTTATTATCGCGGCCGCCGGCATGGCTGCTGCACTGCCAGGCGTTATCGCCGCTTCGACTTCTCTGCCTGTTATCGGTGTCCCCATCAAGGGAATGCTGGACGGGCTTGACGCATTGCTCAGCATCGTGCAGATGCCTCCTGGCATCCCTGTGGCAACCATGGGAGTCAACGGCGCCATGAACGCCGCTATCCTCGCCGCACAGATTATCGCACTCGGAGACCCCGAGGTGGCAAAGCGGGTGGCAGAATATAAATCAACTCTGGGACAGAAAATAGAAAAAGCCAACAAGGAACTGGCCGAAATAAAATATGACTACAAGACAAACTGATATATTCAATTACAGCCGACGAGAGACCGTCAGTGTCAACGTAGGCGGTACGCCGCTTGGCAGCGACTATCCTGTCAGGGTGCAGTCAATGACAAACACCAGCACCGACGACGTTGAGCGTAGCGCCGAGCAGTGCACGCGCATCGCCCAGGCAGGTGCACACTATGTGCGTCTCACAGCCCAGGGGGTGCGGCAGGCCGAGAGCATCGGCATGATACGCAATCTGCTGCGCCGTCAGGGATGCAATGTGCCACTGGTGGCCGACATCCACTTCAACCCTCGCGCCGCGTTTGCCGCTGCCGCACTCACCGACAAGGTGCGCATCAACCCCGGCAACTTTGTTGACCCGGCACGCTCGTTCAAGCAGTTGGAATATACCGACGAGGAGTATGCAGCCGAGTTGGAACGCATACGCGAGGCACTGCTCCCGTTCATCGAGATCTGCCGTGAGCACGGCACCGCAGTGCGACTCGGGGTCAATCACGGCTCGCTGAGCGACCGCATCATGAGCCGCTATGGCAACACCGCCGCCGGGATGGTTGAGAGCGTGATGGAGTTCCTGCGCGTGTTTGTCGAGCAGAACTTTATGGAAGTCGTTATCTCAATGAAAGCCAGCAATGTGGTTGTTATGGTTGAGGCCGTACGCCGGCTGGTGGCTGCAATGGATAGCGAGGACATGCACTTCCCGTTACACCTTGGCGTAACCGAGGCAGGATTTGGCGAGGACGGACGCATCAAGAGCGCCGTCGGCATAGGCACGCTGATGTCCGAGGGACTTGGCGACACCATACGCGTCTCGCTGAGCGAGGATCCCGAACTCGAGGTGCCTGTTGCCAACAAACTGGTGCAGTACATCACTTCGCGAGAAGGTCATCCCCACATCGACGGTACCCTGAGCAAAGGGTATAATCAACTCTCGCCTTCACGACGGCTCACCGCGCTGGTTGGCGACCGCATTGGTGGAGGCAAGGCACCCATCGTGATTGCTTCGTGCCGTCCCGAGGACATCACAGGCAATATAAAGCCCGACTACTATGCCGACAGCCTCCCCGACGCCATTAACTTTGTTGAGGTCGCTGCCGACGCCCCTGTCGATACCCTCATGCAATACAAAGGCAGTACGAATACCGTGCTGGTCATCAAACCTGCCAACATCAACGTGCCGGGCAGTGTGCTTGCCATGCTGCACACCTTGGCCGATGCCGGCATAGACTGCCCCACAGTGATGCGCGTCACCTATGACGACACCGATAGCGAGTGGCTGCAGGTGAAGGCAGGCGCCGACCTGGGCACAGTGCTGATGAGCGGAATGCTCGATGGCGTATGGCTCGAGGCACCGCAGTTCGCCAGTCAGGAAAAGGTTGTAAAGACTGCCTTCGCTGCATTGCAGGCAACCCGTCTTCGCATCAGCAAAACCGAGTTCATCTCATGTCCATCGTGCGGCCGCACCATGTTTGACCTGCAGACCACTGTCAAACGCGTACAGCAGGCAACTGCCCATCTCACTCACCTGAAAATAGGGGTGATGGGTTGCGTAGTTAACGGCCCGGGCGAGATGGCAGACGCAGACTACGGCTACGTTGGTGCGGCCCGTCACCGCATCAGCCTCTACAAGGGCAAGGAATGCATCGAGAAAAATATCCCCGAGGAAGAAGCCATCACCCGCCTCGTCGCACTCATCAAGCAATACGGCGACTGGATTGAACCGTAACGTCAAACCAAGTTCTTACAATATACACAGAATATAATGAAAGCAAACATAAAGTATATCGGTTGTGATGACGCCGAGATGAATCTTTTTGAAAGCCAATATGTAACTCCCGAGGGGATGTGCTACAACAGTTATCTTATTGCCGACGAGAAGGTGGCGGTGATGGACAGCGTTGATCCCCGCAAGACCGACGAGTGGCTGCAGAATCTTGCCAATGCTCTCGAGGGACGCATTCCCGACTACCTGATTGTGCAGCACATGGAACCGGACCATTCAGGTTCTGTTGCCGCGTTCCGACAGACCTATCCCAATGCGACTATCGTAGCGTCGGACAAGGCGTTGTTGTACATGGCACAATTCAACGAGGGAATGAGCTTGGACAATACCATGACCGTCAAAGAGGGCGACACGCTGACTCTGGGGCAGCGCACACTGCACTTTATCGCAGCCCCCATGATACACTGGCCCGAGGTCATCATGACCTACTGCCCCGAAGAGAAAACGCTATTCTCGGCCGATGCATTCGGCAAGTTCGGCGTTATTGATGCCGATGCCGACGACTGGGCATGCGAGGCAAGGCGCTACTACTTCAATATCTGCGGCAAGTATGGCATACCGGCCACCACGGTGCTGAAAAAGGCAGCAGCTCTCGATATCCAGACTATCTGCCCGCTGCACGGTCCCATACTTGAAGACGAGAAACTGGCCGAGGCAATGCGTCTGTACACCATCTGGAGCAGTTATGGCATCGAGACCAAAGGCGTGCTGGTGGCATACGCATCAATCCACGGCAATACCGCTCGTGTGGCCGAACGCCTGGGCCAGATGCTGCAGCAACGAGGTGCCGGTCGTGTCGTAGTTGCCGACCTCAGCCGCGAGGATATGGCCGAAGTCATCGAGGATGCCTTTCGCATGGACAGGCTCATTGTATGCGCCTCAACCTATGACGGGGATGTCTTTCCACCGATGCACACCTTCCTGTGGAAACTGCGAATGAAGGCATTCCAGGGACGCAAAGTCGGCATCGTGGAGAACGGCACCTGGGCGCCAATGGCTGCCAAGGCAATGAAAGCGCTTCTCGAACCGATGAAGAACATAACTGTTGTTGAGCCGGTTGTCAC
>JAGHSV010000207.1 GCA_018065665.1 Candidatus Sodaliphilus aphodohippi | reverse complement strand
TCCTCTATCCCTTTCAAGCAGGCTTCGTTCCACTGCCTGTGGAAGTCGTTGAGATAGTTGTCGTCTGTATGGGTTTCTTGGTGTTGACTCATTGATGTAATTATTAAATCCGCTGCAAATTTACATAATTATAGTCACCTGACAAAATAATATATCGTTACTGAATTTTTTTCTCATTTTCATTGGCAGTTACTATTTCTTGTAGCACCTTTGCAACGTCTCCACGATGAGAGCCCCGGCAAGCGCCATTTTTCTTCTTGACCTCACAAAGAAGAGGGGATGGAAAAATATATTGGGGAAGCGCCTTTGTTTTTTCAGTCTCGTTACCGAAGAAACAGGAAGACAGGAAACAGGAAATACACATATACCGTCTTGCGCATCAATGCATTATGGCATCGCCCAGTGTTTCTATTAATTAGAAAGATTGTTCCCTTGACTGCAGTTCCACTTCAAACCATTTTTTAGGCTCAATAAACAAGAGAACATAAGACCGTCCCTTTTGTCTATTTCATCTATTTTTCAAAAAAAGCGGTCTAATTTTTTGTCTTGCCGCCATTTTGCAGTAATTTTGCAGTCATGAAGTTGAAATGGCTTCCATATTTGTTGCTCGTGACCGTGATTGCGGCCGCTCTTCACTCGTGTGCCAACATCGGCGCGCCCGAGGGCGGCCCCGTCGACTACACCCCTCCCCGCTTCGTGAAGTCATCACCGACGATGGGGGCGCTGGAGGTCAAAGGCAACAAGATTGAACTCACTTTTGACGAGATTGTCAACATCAAGGACCAGCAGAAAAAAGTGGTGGTATCGCCGGCCCAGAAGTCGCCTCCCGTCATCCGCACGCTCGGCAAGAAGGTGACCGTCGAGTTCCGCGACACACTGCTGCCCAACACCACCTATTGCATCGATTTCACCAATGCCATCGAGGATACCAACGAGGGCAATCCGCTCGAGGACTTTGCATTCTCGTTCTCGACCGGCAAAGACATTGATTCACTGCAAATTTCCGGAATAGTGCTGCGCGCCAAGGATTTGGAACCAATGCAGCACCTGCTGGTTGGTCTTCACAGCAACCTGAGCGACACGGCATTCACCCGCACCCCCTTTGAGCGCATCGCACGCACCAACGACCGCGGACAGTTCACGCTGCGCAGTCTGAAACCCGGTCGATATCACCTCTTTGCACTCAACGACATTGACGGTGACTACCGCATGGCGCGTACCGAGGACATCGCGTTCCTTGACGAGGTAATCGTGCCGTCGGCAAGCGTTTATACGTCCCAGGACACGGTGTTCACCTTTGACCACCGGCTTGACACTGTTGTCACAGCCCAGCACACCTTGTTCAAACCCAACGACCTGCTGCTGTCGATGTTCAACGAGGGGTTCAAGTCACTGTACCTGAAAACAACGGCAAGGACTGCCCCCGACCGCCTGCACGTCCTGTTCTCGGCTCCCAGCGACTCCATGCCGCGACTGAACATCATCAGGCCTGCCGCCCATGCCGAGGACTGGGGCATCGTCGAGCGTACACCCGGGGCGGACTCAATCTATTATTGGCTCACCGACTCGGCGCTTATCAAGGCCGACACCATTGTCGTTGCCATGGACTACTTGCGCACCGACACCACCGACCACCGCACATGGACCACCGACACCGTGAAGTTTGCCATGCGCAAGAGCAACTCACAGCTGAAGGAGGAACAGGAAGAACGCAAGGAACGCGAGAAACTGGAGAAGAAGATTGCAAAGTTGCGCGAGAAACAAAGTCAGGGCAAGGAACTGAACGAGGAGGAGGAAGAACTGCTCAACAAGGCCGACAACCCCGACATCCCGAGGCTCAAGGTCGAGTGTGTCAAGAAAGGTGACATTGAGGTATATGACTCTATCGCCCTGCACTTTGAAACCCCGCTCAGGCATATTGACCCGGCAGGCGTACACCTGGCGATAATGAAAGACTCAATCTGGGTACCCGTCGAACCGATCCCACAACTGGCACCGCCCGACGAGTGCAACGTCAAGCAGTACAACCTGCCTATGACGCTTGAACCGGGACAAGACTACCAACTCAAGGTTGACTCGCTGGCAATCACATCTATACACGACTTGCAGAACGACCCGTTCACTGCCGAGTTCAAAGTACGGGAACTGGATGCCTACTCCAACCTCTATGTCAATGTGGCTGTCGACTGCCCCGCGTTTGTCGAGCTGCTTGACAACAAAGGCGAGGCGCTGCGTCAGTCCACCGTCATCAACGGCACTGCACAGTTCCTTAACGTGTTGCCCAACAGTTATTACCTGCGGCTCGTGCGTGACATCAACGGCAACGGCAAGTGGGACACCGGCAACTATGCCAGCCACCTGCAGCCCGAGGAGGTCTATTACTACCCCAAGGCGGTAAAACTGCGTGCCAACTGGGACATCGACCAGTCGTGGGACATCTATGCTACGCCTGTCGATAAGCAGAAACCCGAGAACATCACCAAGAACCGACCCGAAGCCACCAAGAACAAACTCAAGGCAAAACAAGAGGCCAACCGCAAGAAGAGACCAAACAGTGGCGACGAGGAGGAGGAAGATGAATTCAACTCTAACGGGTTCACTGGCAACGTCTATAGCGGCAACAAGTATCAGGACTACCAGAACAACCGCCGCCGGTAACAACTAAAACTTTGCAGTAAAATACAAAAACCAGCAACACTACCCGCATGTCATTTGTATCAATACAATTCTTGCTATTCCTGCCCATAGTGTTCTTGCTATATTGGTTCGTGTTCAGGCAGACCAAGTGGCAGAACCTCTTTATCGTGGCGACAAGTTATGTGTTTTACGGGTGGTGGGACTGGAGATTCCTGCTGCTGATGGCATTCACCAGCGCTTGCTGCTACTGTGGCGGACTGCTGATCAGCAAATATGAAAGCCGGCCCCGTCTGACTAAGTACATTACCGCCGCCAACGTGCTGATAAACCTCGCCATCCTGGGAGTGTTCAAGTACTACAACTTCTTTGTGGACAACCTGGACGTGCTGCTGCGCCAATGCGGCATGCAGGTTGACTGGCCAACCGCCAACATCATTCTGCCGGTGGGCATCTCGTTCTACACTTTCCAGGCAATAGGGTACTGCGTGGACGTTTACAAGAAGAGGGTCGAAGCATCACGCAATCCGGTTGAGTTCTTCGCGTTCATCAGTTTCTTTCCCCAACTTGTTGCAGGCCCCATCGAGAAGGCCAGCGACATGCTGCCGCAATTCAGGCAGCGGCGCACGTTCAACTATTCGCGCGCTGTTGACGGCAGCCGTCAAATGCTGTGGGGCATGTTCAAGAAAGTGGTCATTGCCGACAACTGCGCCCCACTGGTTAACAGCACATGGGAGCAGATAGGCACCACATCGGGGGTAAACCTGGTGCTGGTGATGATACTTTTCACGTTCCAGATTTACTGTGACTTCTCGGGCTACTGCGATATTGCCATCGGTTGTGCCAAATTATTCGGCTTCAAACTGC
Source organism: Candidatus Sodaliphilus aphodohippi (assembly GCA_018065665.1). Lineage (GTDB taxonomy): Bacteria > Bacteroidota > Bacteroidia > Bacteroidales > Muribaculaceae > Sodaliphilus > Sodaliphilus aphodohippi. The sequence goes on along the minus strand of JAGHSV010000207.1, from coordinate 5,755 downwards.
GCAGCAACTTCAACTACCCTTACTTTTCTCGCAGCATACCCGAGTTTTGGCGTCGCTGGCACATCAGCCTGCAGGTTTGGTTCAAGGATTATATCTACATTCCGCTGGGCGGCAGCCGCTGTTCCAGGGGCAGATGCCTGTTCAACATTCTTGTTGTGTTCTTCGCGAGCGGGCTGTGGCACGGCCCCGACTGGAGTTTTGTGTGCTGGGGTGTCGCACACGGTCTGGTGTGCGGAGTGTATGCTCTCACGGGTGCCAAAACCAAGTACGGGCACAATGTGGGATGGCAGCGGATGTTGCCTTCGCCCAAAGAACTGCTCATGATTGCAACCACCTTTGCAATCGCATCACTGTTCTGGGTTCTGTTCAGGGCACCCGACATGGGCGAGGCCATAGCATTTTACAAACAGATGTTCAACCCCGCCACCTTCGCCGCCAGCGACCTCGCCGGGCTCAAGGTGTTTGCATTGTGCGCAGTGCTGCTTGTGGTTGAATGGACTAAACGCAACAACACCCATGTACTCGAACTGGCCGGACATGGATTGATGCGATACCAGTGGGCACGATGGACGCTCTATGTGGGTCTTACGCTTGCCATCCTTTTTGCCCAAAATGCTCAGCAAGACTTTATTTACTTCCAATTCTAAAAGGCAATGAAACGATACCTGACAACTGTCACCATCTTCCTCACACTGATAGCCGTCATCGTTGGGCTGGCTGAGGTTGCGGTGCGCCATTTACCCAACAGTTATCGGTTCAAATCGCAATGGATCGAGGCCAATGCCCCCAAGGTCAACACGCTCATTCTTGGAGAATCGCACACCTACTATGCCATCATCCCCGAACTGCTGGGAGACAGCGCGTTCAGCCTTGCCAACGTGAGCCAGACCCCCGAGTATGACCACTGGTTGCTCGAGCGATATGCCAGCCGCTGCCACAACCTCAAGACAGTGGTTATGCCCGTTGACGAGATCAACGTGTTTGACCCGCCGCTTGAAGAGGGCGAAGAGTGGTACCGCTGCATCTACTACCGCCTCTATATGGGATACCCAAAGCACAACCGTTCTCCCAAATACAACTTTGAGATATGCAACATCGCGGCCTTCAACATGAAACTGTGGCCGGCCCTTACCCATCTGTTTACCGGCAAAGCCAGCCTTGACTGCGACAGCACCGGATTTGGCAATGCATTCACCACCCCCGCGCACTTTGACGAGGTGTATATGCAACGTGACGCCAACACTACTTACAACCGCAACAAAAATGCGGCTGCGACCGACTATAACCGCAAATACTTTGAAAAAATAGCCCGGCTGTGCCAGAAGCGTGGCATCAGGTTAGTGCTTGTAACCACACCCCTGTGGGAAGGATATGTCAAGAAATATGACCGGCACCGCTATGACGTGATGCACGAGGTCGCACGGCACTGCGTCAACAACTGGGGTGCCCAATACCTCGACTACATGAACGACCCACGTTTCAAAGGAACAGACTTCCACGACGCAAGCCACCTGTCACGACAAGGAGCCGAGAAGTTCACGACATACCTTCGGTCTTTTTGAGTCACTGCGTCAGCCTTATGTTCCTTTTGTAAATTTTAGTCAAAAAATCTGCTAAATCCGAAAAGGCGTAGCCGTTCTGTATAGCGAAGCGCTCCGCCAAACCTTATGTCCCTTTGCCTCTTTTTTTACCGGACAGCGTTAATTCCGGTGTTTTTTGTGATTTTTTTGTTCAGTTGAAGAATTATTCGTAAATTTGGCAATTAAACTTGTTTGAACGCGTTTCGATGAAAAGTATTAATGACATTCAAAACGAGATAATCGAGGAGTTTGAGGGTTTCACCGACTGGATGGACCGTTATGCCTATATCATAGACCTGGGCAACGAGCTGCCCGCCCTGGCCGAGGAGTACAAGACCCCCGACAACCTGATTGACGGCTGCCAGAGCCGCGTGTGGCTGCACGCCACCTATAGCGACGGCGGCATCAACCTCGAGGCCGACAGCGACGCCATCATTGTCAAGGGCATCGTGTCGCTGCTGGTGCGTGTGCTGGGTGGCCAGAGCCCGCAGGACATCCTCGACGCCGACCTCTACTTCATTGACCGCATCGGGCTGCACGAGCATCTGTCGCCCACCCGCAGCAACGGCCTTGTGGCGATGGTAAAGCAAATCAGGGCATACGCCCTCGCCTACTCGGTTCAGAATTAAAATAATTAATTACCAACTATAAACCTTAAGAAAGTATGTTTAAAAGTCATCCCAAAGGATTAATACCCGCCGCGCTCAGTAACATGGGCGAGCGATTCGGGTATTACATCATGGCGGCCGTGCTGTCGCTGTTCCTGTGTTCAAAGTTTGGTCTGAGCGATGAGAAAGCCGCTCTGATTTATTCTATCTTCCTGGCTGGCATCTACGTGCTGAGCCTTGTTGGCGGTATCATTGCCGACCGCACTCAGAACTACAAAGGCACCATCATCACCGGTATCATTATCATGGCACTGGGTTATGTTGCGCTGTCAATCCCCATTACCGCGACTGCCGGCACAATGACCGGACTGCTGGTGCTCACCTGTGCAGCGCTGATATTGATTGCCTTTGGTAACGGTCTGTTCAAGGGCAACCTGCAGGCAATCGTGGGCCAGATGTATGACGACCTTGAGGCCGAGGCTGCCAAGAAGGGTCCCGAGGCACTCGCTGCCGTCCAGGGCAAGCGTGACAGCGGTTTCCAGATTTTCTATGTGTTCATCAACATCGGTGGTCTGCTGGCTCCGTTCATCGCTCCGTTCCTGCGTAGCTGGTGGTTGGGCCGTTCGGGCTACACCTATGTTGCCGAGCTCCCCAGCCTTTGCCATCAGTTGATTAACGGCACTATCCCCGCCGACCAGATGGCCAACCTGCAGCAGTATGCAAGCCAGGCCGGTATGAGTGCAACCTCGCCCGAAGCCTGCCAGGCCTATCTGGAGGTGTTCAACCAGGGCGTTCACTTCGCGTTTATCGCATCGGTTATCGCCATGGCAATCTCACTGAGCATCTTCTTGTGGAAGAGAGGTTTGTTCCCCACTCCGGGCAAGAAGGAGGCTGCTGCCGCTGTTGAAATCAGCGCCGAGGAGAAGCAGTCAATGGCCAAGGAAATAAAGCAGCGTCTCTATGCCCTGTTTGCAGTGCTTGGCGTTGTTATCTTCTTCTGGTTCTCGTTCCACCAGAACGGCGTTTCGCTGTCGTTCTTTGCACGCGACTTTGTCAAGAGCGACCAACTTCCCGCCGAGTTGTGGCAGGCTGTTAACCCGTTCTTCGTTATCGTGCTGACCCCGATTATCATGCTCATCTTTGGTGCCCTGAGCAAACGCGGCAAGGAAATTTCAACCCCCCGCAAGATTGCTTACGGTATGTTCATTGCCGGACTGGCCTACACGTTCCTGGCCATCTACTCGTTCTGCGCCGGTTATCCCTCGGGCGAGGAGTTCAAGGCAATGGAGGCTGCACAGGTTGCCGGCATGAAGGCCGGTTGGTGGGTGATGATCTGCACCTACTTCCTGCTGACAGTGGCCGAGTTGTTCATCTCTCCGCTGGGTCTGTCGTTTGTATCTAAGGTTGCTCCCAAGTCAATGCTTGGTCTGTGCCAGGGTCTGTGGCTCGGCACCACCGCGCTTGGCAACATGCTTCTGCCAATCGGTACGCTGATGTACAACAAGATTCCGTTGTGGCAGTGCTGGGGCGTGTTCATCGTGGTTTGCCTCATCTCGATGGGCGTCATGCTGGCCATGGTCAAGTGGCTTGAACGCGTAACCAAGTAACAATGAAATCATAAACCAAGGCGGGGGATTGACGGAACATTGCATTAGCAATTCCTCAATCCCCCACCTTTTTGATAAAATTCCCCACTATGTTTAAAAGTCACCCCAAAGGTCTGATACCCGCGGCGCTCAGCAACATGGGCGAGCGATTCGGGTACTATATCATGAACGCGGTGCTGCTGCTGTTCCTGTGCTCCAAGTTCGGGCTCAGCGACGAGACGGCTGGCACGATCTACTCGATATTCTATGCACTGATTTATGTGCTAAGCCTGTTTGGCGGTTATGTTGCCGACCGTACCCGCAACTACAAAGGCACCATCACCGTTGGCCTCATTATCATGGCGTTGGGCTATGTGCTGCTGTCGATTCCGCTGACCTCGTCGTCCGGCTCGATGACCAGCCTGCTGACGCTGACGTGTGTGGCGCTGCTGTTCATCTCGGTTGGTAATGGTTTGTTCAAGGGCAACCTGTCGGCCATTGTCGGCAAGATGTATGACGACTTTGAGGCCGAGGCGGCCAAGAAAGGCCCCGAGGCTCTCTTGGTGGCTCAGAGCAAACGAGACAGCGGTTTCCAGATTTTCTACGTATTCATCAACATTGGTGGACTTATTGCCCCGTTCATCGCGCCCTACCTGCGTGAGTGGTGGCTCGGAGTCAACAACCTGGCATATAATGCCGAGTTGCCCGCCCTGTGCCATCAGTTCCTTGCAGGTGCCAGCACCATGACCGCCGACGCCACCGCCAACCTCAACACGCTGGCAGCACAGGTGACTGGCGGTGCCCCCATCGGCGACATGGCGGCCTTCTGCCAGAACTACCTCAACGTCTTCAACACGGGTGTTCACTATTCGTTTGTAGCATCGGTGGTTGCCATGATGATCTCGCTGTGTATCTTTGTTGCATACCGTCGTGACTTCCCCAACCCCGACAAGCGCGAGGCTCAGGCCGTTGTTGACTATACCCCCGAGGAGAAACGTATGATGGCCAAAGAAATCAAGCAGCGCCTGTATGCCCTGTTTGCCGTTATCGGCGTGTCGATTTTCTTCTGGTTGTCGTTCAACCAGAGCGGCCAGTCGCTGAGCGTCTTTGCCCGTGACTTCGTGAAGACCGACTCGATTGCCCCCGAGATTTGGCAGTCGGTCAACCCGTTCTTCGTTATCGTGCTGACCCCGATAGTCATGATGATATTTGAGGGGCTCAGCAAGCGTGGCAAAGCCATCTCGACCCCTCGCAAGATTGCCTACGGTATGGGGCTCACCGGCCTTGCGTTCCTGTTCCTTGCCATATATTCCTATTGTGCCGGTTATCCCTCGGCCGAGGTGTTCAAGGGCATGCCCGTAGCCGTCAAGGAAGGCATGAAGGCAGGTCCGACGGTTCTCATCGTCACCTACTTCTTCCTCACGGTAGCCGAGTTGTTCATTGCCCCGTTGGGGTCATCGTTCGTGTCCAAGGTAGCCCCCAAGAACCTGCAGGGCCTCTGCCAGGGCCTATGGTTAGCTGCAACGGCAGTCGGCAACCTGTTCATCTGGATTGGCACCCTGATGTATAACATGTGGCCCCTGTGGATATGCTGGGGCGTGTTCCTGCTGATTTGTGTAATCTCGATGAGCATCATGTTTGGCATGGTCAAATGGATTGAACGAGTAGTCGAGGAATAACCCACATCCACATCAATATCAAGAAAACCAGGCATGTTTCTTGTCATGCCTGGTTCTTTATTATTTTTCGTGAACCGCAATTCTTTTGTGATCAAATTTCTATAAGTGCCGGGGTGAGTTGGGAGTGTCCCTTTAGGCTACAAAAAAAACGGAACCCGATTGGATTCCGTCGTGTGGGTGCTGACGGATTCGAACCGCCGACCCTCTGCTTGTAAGGCAGATGCTCTGAACCAGCTGAGCTAAGCACCCTTGCTTCTCAAAAGCGTTGCAAAGTTACTGCCATTTGCCGAAACCACCAAATT
>JAGHSV010000201.1 GCA_018065665.1 Candidatus Sodaliphilus aphodohippi | reverse complement strand
AAGCCTTCATTTATAGCCCCTCCCTACGGGATTTCTGTTCCCCGATTAACGGGGGAACCGAAGGAGTAGGATTGGGGTGAGGTCGTTATTACTCTGAGAGCTTGATAAGTACAACCATGTTGATGTCAGCCACGTCAATTTCGCCGTCATTGTTAACATCGCTGTTGGCAGTAGCCTCGCTTTGATGCAACATGATGTTAATAAGCAGATTGATGTCAGCCACATCAACTACGCCGTCGTTGTCAACGTCACCAGTGATTGTATCGAAGAAGTTTCTCCAGCCGGCAGCTGCGCGGTAAGCGGGTTCAGCGTCCTCGGGGATAACGAGAGTTGCGTTCTCATAAACCTCGGGCTCGAATACGCCGCCTGTGGGAGGAGTCATCGCGTCAATCTTGATGGTGGTGATGTTCTTGCTACCAACGAATGCGCTGTCACTGATTGTTGTCACAGTAGAGGGCAGATTGACTGTATTCAACTGTGTACAGTTGGCAAACGCGAGACTATCGACACTAACAAGGTTTTCGTTAGCGGTGAATTTAGTCAAGGCGCTACCCTCAAAGGCACCTTCCTTGATGGCCTCGGCATTGACATTGACAGTTTTAATGTTGGTATTGCCACCCATTGCATATTGTCCGATAGTCTTGATGCTGGAGTCGATGGTGAATGTTGTCACAAGGGGCTCGGTTTCCCTATAGCCGGGAGCGCCGTGCATGTTGCCCGGAACGGCAACAAGAGTCTCTCCATTATAGACAAGATTGCCGATGTGCCCGTCAATTGACACTGAGGTGTAACCGTTGGGGTTGCTGTAGAGGTTAATCACCATAATCTTATTTCCGTAGAATGCTTTGGGCGAAACTGCTTCAAAGTTTGAATGATCGGCGAGGATGGGTACACTCAATCCGGTGAAGGCATAGTCATAATACTGGCGGAAGGGCACTTCGGGGATATAGGCAAATACTGCTCCAGATGCACTTGTTGGTGCGCCGTTAGCATTTGTCAACTTATAGTTGACGCCGTCAAGGGCATGGTCTCCTATGCCGACTACTGTCAGGACATTGCCATCGGGGTTGGTCACAGAGCTCTTGTAGGTGGTGGTGGGGTCGAACTGTGTATATGTTGAACCGTTGGGGTTTCTCACGATGATGGCCTCAGTGTTGTTGATTTGCCTGTACCAGAAGAAACCGTCTTGATCCTTGAACGGTGTCTCGTCAAATTCGCCGAAGCGCTTTACATTGACAAACTTGCTCCAGTTCTCATGTCCGGTGTAAGAGGCTTCGCTCTCGGGAGCGTACCACAGAGTCGCGTTCTGATAAACCTCGTCCTCGAAGATACCTCCTGCTGGTGCGGTTGCGGGATTTGCAATGACCTTGGTGATGCTCTTTGCACCAAGGAATGCGGTAGCAGCCGTCTCGGTTACGTTGTCGGCGAGTTCAACGGTTGTGATGCCGCTGGGTGCTGCCAGCAATACGGTACCGGCTGCATTGTAGATACATCCGCCGATAGCAGTGTAGTTCTCGTTGCCCTCGGCCACGCTAACCGATGTCAGGCCGGTGGTGCGTGCAATGATGCCCTCACCAAGAGTGGTAATGCCGGCGGGGATGGTCAGAGACGAGAGGTTGCTGCCGTCAAAGGCGTAGTTGCCGATGGTTGTGACAGTCTCAGGTATGTCAATGCTTGTGATGGTAGCACCTGCAAATGCGCTGTCAGCGATGGCTGTAACGGTGAAGGTGTATCCGCTGAAAACTATTGTCTGATTGAACCAACTGCTCTGGACACTGCTGTATGTGTCACTTTCCTGGTTGGGGATAATGGTAACTGTGTTGTCATCGATGGTTTGATACCATAGGTTACCTACCTTGAACGGGTCGGTGGGTACACCACCACCCAGTTGCATGATGTTCTGGAACTTGCCCCAGTCGGGGTCTGCCTCGTAGGCAGCCTTGTCGGCTCCGGCTGGCAGGACGAGAGTTGCGTTGGCATATACCGCGTCGTCAAACATGCCACGGCTGGGCGGGTTGACGGCGTTACAGTAAACAGAGGAGATATTGGGGTTGCCAATGAAGGCTTCGTCACCGATTGCCGTAACAGTTGATGGGATGGTTACCTCGGTGAGACTACCGTCAAGGTCGGCCTTGGCTGCAATGGTTGCTACTCCCTCGGGGATGGTCAGCGTGGTCTGGCTTGCAGGCACAGCCACGAGTGTAGCATCGTCAATGGTATAGACACAACCGTCAACGGCCTTGTAGGCTGTGTTACCGGCGGCAACGCCGATGGCGGTGATTTTCTTGTTGCCGGCGATGAAACCGGGACCAAGTGTGGTGACATTGGCGGGAACAGTTAAGCTTGTCAAGACAGTGTGTGAGAATGCTTCCTCGCCAATGGTCTGGAGATTAGTGTTGAGTCCCACGCTTGTCAGTCTGTCATTGCCGCTGAAAGCATAGTCGGCGATGGTGGTGACTGATGCAGGAAGAGTGTAACTTGTTGTCGGTGTATAGGTATAGGCCGTGCTGCTGCACTGTTCACCCGGGAAAATATACAGTACGGTGCCATCTTTGCTGATGATGATACCTCTATGGGTATTTGTCGGGGCTATTGCCATGGTCTCGTTGAGAGTCATGTAGCGGCTGTCGTTCTGGATATTGAACGCCCTGATGTGGTTGCCGATGAATGCCTTGGGATGCCAATCTATTGTTGCGGAACCAATGACTACGGTGTTCATCTGGTAACTGTTGTTGGTGGTGCCAATTTTTGCGTTTTGGAACGAACCCTCGTCAAAGTAAGAGACATTGCCGGTATTCATGATACCATAAGTGAATTTCGGTGTCTGATTCTTGAAAGCGTCCTTACCAATGGCAACAACCGTAAAGGTGTAGCTGCCAATCTTTACCGTAGTGAAATTGTCATTGGTCAAAGTCTTGCCGTTGTACTCGCCGGGGGCAACCTCAGCGGTAAGAGCCGAGGCATCAACATTGTAGTTGACGCCATTGACAGTAAACGATAGTGCATAAGCAGTTATTCCAAGAATAACCGCAATTACTGCAAAAGTGATTTTTTTGAACATAATGAATTTTAAGTAAGTTATTGTGTTTTTTTTAGTTTCTTTTAATAGAAAGTGTCCCTACTCAGTGACAAAT
>JAGHSV010000241.1 GCA_018065665.1 Candidatus Sodaliphilus aphodohippi | reverse complement strand
TCTTTTGGCTGCCGTATTTGCAGCATTGACAGTAAGTGCTCAGGCCCCCGAAGCCTATATGCTCAAGCCAGCAGGCACGTTCCACTCGGGTTATGCAGCAGGTACAACAAGTCTCACCTACCTATCCAACGGATACATGCATGTACCGGGTTATACCGACCTTACATTTGAAGATTACAGTAACAATGCGACATCAATCCAGTGGAGTTACCCCAACTATGGTGATATCTTCAACCCCACCAGCACATCAACCGAGTCTTCAATAACAGTTAACTTCCCGGCCATCCGCCCCGAAACCATTAACCCGGTCAAGTTAACCGCTACCAACGACGAAGGTTCGGCAACGACCACCGACCCCAAGTACATCCGTGTTGGCGGAGGTCCGATGCTCGGCTCGAGCGGCACCGAATTCCCTTTGAGCAACTACTCGCCTCTTTATGGTACCGGTCTGAGTTACAGCACTTCATATTATAGCCTCAACACCGCCAAGACTGTTGAATACTGGCAGGGCAAAGCAAGCGGTGCCACCGTCAACGGATTTGGAGAGACATTCTTTGCTCCCGCCTCGCCCATGGCACTGACAGGCGTATTCGTTCCTTGCCGCCGCGTCTCGAACACCATCAGTGGCAACGTGATGGTTGAGCTCTACAAAATCGAAACTTCGGCAACCGGTATGGTTACAAAGATTGGCGAAAAATTTGCCTCACAGACCATTGCCGGAGAGGATGTTCATACCATTGGCACCGGTGTTGCCTGTGGCATCAAGTTCGACAAGTTGGTTGGCAAGGACGGTAAACTCCTCGGCCCCATCACTCTTGACTTCCCCTTGATGGTTATCTTCAGCGTTAGCGACCCCACGACCGAGCTCTGTATGTACTACCGTCCCATCCCCAACGACCTCGGCGAGAGCCACTGCGTTGCACGTATGGATAACGGCAAATTCTACAACGCCGGACTCAACTGGTCATCGGGCAACAAGACCCGCAGTTTCCTCTTTGGTCTCTATGCATCATTCGAGACCATCGTGAACACCGAGGGTGCAAAGGAATCAACCATGGACCTGACCGAAACCGGTTATGACTACATCAACCTCTTTGCCAGCCAGCCCTATAGCAACGTTGACTACAGTGCCCTCAAGGCATCGGCCGACATCAACTGGACAATCACCCAGGCCGATGGTTCGGCACTGCCCGAGTGGCTGACTCTGGACATCGTGGATGACATTGACGATGGCCTCTACAACTATGCTACATGCGTAAACGTCACTGCCGAGGAGAATCTCAGCGGCGAGTCCCGCTCGTGCGATGTAGTGTTTAGTTTTGTTGGTTCAAACAAGTACACCATCCACATCATCCAGGACGCAACCACAACCGGCATCGACAATGTCAAGGTAAACAAGGCTGATGCCAACGCTCCCGTTTACAACACAATGGGACAGCGCGTCAACCTCAACGAGGCATCTCACGGCATCTTTATCCAGAACGGCAAGAAATTTGTCAAGTAAATAGGATATAAAACAAAATTCAGAAGTTCCCCGCCCTGTCATCCAGTGGCGGGGAACTTGTTTTGGGGTGAAGGGTAAGCAAGAGGCATAGCAGAGTGGATTCACCCTCAAAATATTTTTCAACATATTTCGGCTTTTTCTTGGATTTATCATAATGATTTTATAAATTTGTAGTTTGAATGACAAACGCTATTCAACATGAAAAAGCTGACATTGACAATCACCATATTGCTTGCGCTCATGGCCGTCAAGGTCCAGGCACAGATTTGCACGTCAAGCGAGATTCCCAACTCGCTACGATACATGCCCGGACCGCCAGAGTTGTATGACATGCGCTTCGGGATAGACGTCAAGGCATACTTCAACGGCAAGACGTTCAGGAACACAACGCCACGAGGTGAACAGATCCAGACCGATGCCGGTTATGGCGTCACCACACTTGCCGCGACTTTCTCAGACCAGATGGGGTTTGAAATCAACCAGACAAATTCACCGAAGTTGTGGAGTTTCATCGATGACATCGCCACCACTGGCGGCTACCTTTGCAATATCCCCAAATATTACTATGTGCGCACCCGCCCCTGTGTTCGCTTTAACGAGGACCCATACTCGTCTGAGACGATGCGCGAGATGAAGCTGTCATACTCATACCCGTCGCCTCACGCAGCATCAGCGTGGTGCGTAGGTCTCACGATGGCTGCCCTCAACCCTGCCAAGCAAGACACGCTGCTCTCTCGTGCATACCAATACTGCCAGAGCCGAGTTTACGGTGGCATGCACTGGCAGAGCGACGTTGACGACGCGCGCCGCATGAGTGCCGCCTGCCTGGCAAGGATGCTTGCCGCCCCCGGTTTTTTCAACAGGTTTGAACTCTCTCGCAACGAGATAACCGCCAACACCACACCCGACTCGACCGAGACGCCAGGCGAGGCGCCGCGCCGCGTTGATGGCGACGACTACTTTGCCCCGGCCAACATGCCCGACATGCTGCGGTTACTGCCTGTCCCGCAAGACGGGCCAAGTCCCGAGAGGGCATACGACCTTGACCGCCATATGTGGGGCAAGGCCCAACGCGAAACTGAACGGGGCACGATTGCCCGCTTCAATACCAGCAATGACAATGCGGTAATAATCAGCGACATGGAATCTTTAATACATCAGAATATCAATCCTGATGTGATGCCCTCCACCTACCAGATGCTTGAAACGGCCCTCAATGCCGCCGAGAATGGCTGTGTAACCGCACAGCAACACTACATGCGCAAGCACCCGTTTGAGGTGTTCAACGAGGACCCCTATACCTTTGTGAACAAGGACGAGATTGCCGCCACAGGTTCATATCCGTCGGTAAACGCCGCCAAAGGATGGCTTGCAGCCCTGACAATGGTTGCAGTTGCCCCCGAACAGCGAGATTCGATTATGCTCGAGGGTTACAAACTGGGCGACAACAACATCATTGCCGGCATCAACTGGCAGAGCGACGTGGATGCAGGCAGGCTGGTTGCCGAGGCCGTACTGGCGAGACTCATATCAAATCCCGACTTTGTGGCCCTGTTGCAGCAAGCCCAACTTGAATACATTGGCCTGCAAGACGACACCACCACCGACGAGTAGGACATCATGGATTTATCATAATGATTAAATAAATTTGTAGTTTGAGCAACAAAACAAGGTCAATATGAAAAATTTAACGTTAGTAATCACCATATTACTTGCGCTCATGACCGCCAAGGTCCAAGCACAGATTTGCACGTCAAGCGAGATTCCCAACTCGCTACGATATATGCCCGGACCGCCCGATTTATATGACACGCGCTTCGAGTCAGACATAAAAGCATACTTCAATGGCAAGACGGTCAGGAACACTAAGCCACGAGGCGAACAGATTAAGACCGATGCCGGTTATGGCACCGCCACACTCGCCGCGACCTTCTCAGACCAAATGGGGTTTGTAATCAACCAGACAAATTCACCGAAATTGTGGCGTTTCATCAATGACATCGCCACCACTGGCGGCTACCTTTGCAATCAAACCAAGAATTTATATGCTCGCATCCGCCCATGTGTTCGCTTTAACGAGAATCCATACTCGTCTGAGACGCTGCGCGAGATGAGGTCGTCATACTCCTACCCGTCGGCCCACACGGCAACAGCGTGGTGCGTAGGGCTCACGATGGCTGCCCTCAACCCTGCCAAGCAAGACACGCTGCTCTCTCGCGCATACCAATACTGCCAGAGCCGAGTTTACGGTGGCATGCACTGGCAGAGCGACGTTGACGACGCGCGCCACATGAGTGCCGCCTGCCTGGCACGAATGCTTGCCGCCCCCGATTTTTTCAACAGGTTTGAACTCTCACGCAACGAGATTGCCGCCAACACCGCGCCCGACTCGACCGCGACACCTGCCGAGGGGCCACGCCGCGTTGATGGCGATGACTACTTTGCCCCGGCCAACATGCCCGACGTGCTGCGGTTTCTGCCCGTCCCTCAAGACGGACAAAGCCCCGAGAGAGCATACGACCTTGACCGCCACTTGTGGGGCAAGGCCCAACGCGAGACCGAACGCGGCACGATTGCCCGCATCAATGCCTGCAACAACAATGCGGTAATAATCAGCGACATGGAATACTTAATCCACCAGAATATCAATCCTGGCGTGATGCCATCCACCTACCAGATGCTTGAAACGGCGCTCAATGCCGCCGAGAATGCCTGCGTGACCGCACAGCAACACTACATGCGCAAGCACCCGTTTGAGGTGTTCAACGAGGACCCCTATACCTTTGAGGACAAGAACGAGATTGCCGCCACCGGCTCATATCCGTCGGTAAACGCCGCCAAAGGATGGCTCGCCGCCCTTACGATGGTTGCAGTGGCCCCCGAACAGCAGGACTCGATTCTGCTCGAGGGGTACCAACTGGGCGACAACAACATCATTGCCGGCATCAACTGGCAGAGCGACGTGGATGCTGGCAGACTGGTTGCCGAGGCCGTACTGGCGAGACTCATATCAAATCCTGACTTTGTGGCCCTGCTGCAACAGGCGCAACTCGAATACCTTGGCCTTCAAAACAACCCCATCACCGATGAGGAAGACATCAAGGCCACCCTCGGCAAGGTCGCCAATGACCAGGAGTTCACAATTGACGGGAGACCAGCAACACGCGACAGCCGGGGCGTCATCGTCGGCCGGCACCGCAAAGTTCTGAGGTAACCTGCCGCAATTACAATTTGACAATATCAAGATTATTTTGTAACTTTGCACTAAAAGTTGACAACAACAGTCGATGAACGGTCCTAATTCAAATACTGACTTAACCCAAAAGCTTAACGACTTTCTCGAGGTCAAGCAAATGCGCAAGACCCCCGAGAGGTTTGCTATCCTTGACCGCATCATCGACATCAAGGGGCATTTCACCATCGAGTCGCTTATGCTCGAGATGGAAAACAGCAAGTTCATAGTGAGCCGCGCAACGCTGTACAACACAATCGACCTGCTGCTTGAAGCACAGCTGATCAGACGTCACAGCATTGACGGTATGCCAACACAATATGAACTGGCCAACACACCGCCCCACACCCACCTCATCTGCACAGTGTGCGGCAAACTGAAAGAAGTGCGGGACAACAACTTCATCATGTTCATGAACACGCGCAAGTACACGGCGTTCACGTCACGGTACTTCTCGCTATATGTTTACGGCACATGCAGCACCTGTGCACGCAAGAGAAAACGAAAACAACTAAACAAAAAACGATAAAAACACCTATTTATTTACCCTATGAAAGTTGATGTACTTTTAGGCCTACAATGGGGCGACGAAGGCAAAGGCAAGGTCGTGGACGTGTTAACTCCGCGATACAACGTTGTCGCGCGCTTTCAGGGAGGTCCCAATGCCGGCCACACTCTTGAATTCCAAGGACAACACTATGTTTTACGCTCAATACCGTCAGGCATCTTCCAGCATAACCAGATTAATGTCATCGGCAACGGTGTCGTGCTCGACCCCGTGCTGTTCATGGAAGAGGCCAATGACCTGGAAAAAAGCGGCGTTGACATCAAGAAAATACTCAAGATTTCGCGCAAGGCGCACCTCATCATGCCAACCCACCGTCTGCTGGACGCTGCCAACGAGAAGCACAAGGGCAGCGGCAAAATTGGCACCACGGGCAAAGGCATCGGTCCGACTTATACCGACAAGATAAGCCGCTACGGCCTGCGCGTAGGCGACATCGAGAATAATTTCAGACAAAAATATGAGGCAGCCCGCGCGCGCCACATTGATATGCTGGCCAGCATGGGTGCCGAGGCCGATATTGCCGAGGCCGAGCAACGCTGGTTTGACGCCATCGACTACCTGCGCCAGTATGACATCATCGACAGCGAGTTCTTTATCAACAAGCAGCTGGCAGCCGGCAAGAGCGTACTGTGCGAGGGCGCCCAGGGCACTATGCTCGACATTGACTTTGGCAGTTACCCGTTTGTGACATCGTCCAACACGGTGTGTGCAGGTGCATGCACGGGTCTGGGCGTTGCACCGGGCAAGATTGGCGAGGTTTACGGCATCTTCAAGGCCTACTGCACCCGCGTCGGTGCCGGTCCGTTCCCCACCGAGCTCTTTGACGAGACAGGTGCCGAAATCAGACGCATCGGTCATGAGTACGGCGCCGTAACAGGACGCGAACGCCGCTGCGGCTGGATTGACCTTGTTGCACTGCGATACACCATCATGCTCAACGGCGTGACACAGCTCATCATGATGAAGAGCGACGTGCTTGACGGTTTTGACACCATCAAGGCCTGTGACGCCTATGAGATTGACGGCAAGGTAACACGCGACTTCCCCTACTCGATTGACGAGGGCATCAAACCCGTTTACACAACCATCAAGGGCTGGAACACCCCGATGAGCCACCTCACCAGCGAGGAACAGTTCCCCGCCGAGTTCAATGACTACATGGCATTCCTCGAGGAGAAACTGGGCGTGCCCATCACCATCGTGTCGGTAGGCCCCGACCGCGCACAGACTATTATCAGAAAAAATCATTAATATTAACTAATTAACAAGAAAAGAAATTATGGCAAAAGTTAAGCCTTTCTGCGGCGTTCGTCCGCCCCGTGAGTATGTACAAAAGGTAGCATCCAAGCCCTACGACGTGCTTGACAGCGATGAGGCACGCGCCGAGGCCGGCGACAACGAGATGTCGCTCTACCACATCATCAAACCCGAAATCGACTTTGAGCCCGGCACCGACGAGGCAGACCCCAAGGTGTATGACCGCGCTGTCGTGAACTTCAAGAAGTTCCAGGAGAAGGGTTGGCTTGTACAGGATAAGAAGGAGAACTACTACATCTACGCTCAGACCATGGACGGCCGCACCCAGTACGGCTTTGTAGTGGCAGCCAGCGTTGACGACTACCTGAACGGACGCATCAAGAAGCACGAGTTGACCCGTCGCGAGAAAGAGGCCGACCGCATGCACCATATCGAAATCAACAACGCAAACATCGAGCCGGTGTTCCTGGCATTCCCCACCAATACCGTTCTCGAGGACATCATTGCCAAGACAGCCAAGACCGAGCCCGAGTATGACTTTGTATCGGAAGACGGCATCGGCCACACCATGTGGTGCATTGGTGACGATGCAACCATCGCAGCCATCACCGAGGCATTTGCCGGCATCCCCAACCTCTACATTGCCGACGGTCACCATCGTACAGCCGCCGCTGCACACGTTGGCGAGGAGAAAGCCAAGGCAGACCCCAACCACACCGGCAACGAGGAATACAACTACCTGCTGGCAGTTTGCTTCCCGCAGTCACACCTCAAGGTTATGGACTACAACCGCGTTGTCAAGGACCTGAACGGTCTGACCGAGGAAGAGTTTCTGGCCAAGGTAGCCGAGCACTTCACCGTTGAAGACAAGGGCACCGAGATTTACAAGCCCAATGCACTGCACAACTTCTCGCTGTACCTGGGCGGCAAGTGGTACTCGCTGACCGCTAAGGAAGGCACCTACGACGACAACGACCCCATCGGCGTTCTCGACGTCAAGGTATCGAGCGACTACATCCTGCGCGACATCCTCAACATCCAGGACCTGCGCACCGACAAGCGCATCGACTTTGTTGGCGGCATTCGCGGACTGGGCGAGCTCAAACAGCGCGTTGACAGCGGTGAGATGAAGATGGCGCTTGCCCTCTACCCCGTCACCATGCAGCAGATCATCGACATCGCCGACAGCGGCAACATCATGCCTCCCAAGGCCACTTGGTTCGAGCCCAAACTGCGCTCGGGCATCCTCATCCACAAACTGGACTAATCGATTAGATTAAACAACACAGACTGCGGGGCCGTCACAATGATGGTCCCGCAGTTGTTGCATTATTAATCATTGCTGTCCGGTAAAAGATTTCATGCTGCAACAATAACTCCCAACATATTCAACCGAAATGTTAAACTTTGACAAAAACGAAAATATTCCATATAAATATTCCCTATTTTAGGGAATTATTACTATATTTGCAGCAATATTCATGACTTAATCGTATTCTCGCAAATGCAGATTGTTTTTGAAGACAAAGACCTGGAAGAATTAATTCTGACTGGCCAAAGCAACAAATACAAAAACTCTCTAAGGACCAACGGTTTATGCAAGCATTGACAAGGGTATATAACACAATGTCCGCAACCGTATCGGCTCCCAAACTATCTCAATGGAGTTTTTTGCATTATGAAAAATTGAAAGGTAATGAACTCTCTTCAGTTAGAGTTATGAACGGACGTGTGGAACGCATCATTTTTAGAGAGACAGAACAAGGATTAGTAATAATTATAATTGAATTAGACGAGAAACATTATGGCAACAAGAAATAACAATACGGCATTTATTGCGACCCACCCTGGCGAGATTCTGAAAGAGGAACTCAGGGAACGTGGTATCACACAAAAGGAATTTGCCGCAAGCATTGGAATGCGCGCTTCACATTTGAGTGAGCTCATAAACGGCAAGCGTTCGATTACCATTGCCATTGCCGACAAGTTGCAACAAGCACTGGACATAGACTCACAGTCTTGGATAAACTTGCAGACTCAATACAACTATGACAAACGCATGACCGCCAACTGCAAAACGGAGAAAAGCGCCACCATACAAGTATCGGTTGACGATGCGTCAATCATCCCCGACCTGAAACGCGCCATAGGCATGTTGCGCGGTGTTAAGCGAGTTGTCGTGATTTGAGGCCACAACAAATAACTATTCCAAGCTATTTGCTTTGCTGCAAATTAGCTTGGAATAGCATATATGTTATGAAGCTCTATAAACCTAAGGTGGTATTTATCAGTCTTTTACCGGACAGCAATAATTATTAATAGTATCTGGTATTTCTTATTGTAAATGCTCGATCCATTGAACAAAGAAGTTCAGTATTTGAAGAGGTCAAGCATGAGCTGGACACGGGCAAGGTACTCGCGTACGTAGGTGACAGTTGATGTTGCGGTTTGCGGTGAACGGGCATTGAATGCGATGACGGTGTCGGCATAATCAACCCCGCTGCAATGGTCGGCCTGATAGAGGGCGCGCTCGTTGTGGAACTGCTGCGAAATGATAGTGACACTGCGTGCGTTGAAGACGGTATTGCATCGTACTACCGAATTGATGGTGCGATAGCCCTGACCATCAAGGAGCAACAGGGATGATGGGACACCACGGGCAATGAGGGTGTCACGCAGCGCGGTGACCTCGTTGACGCCATCCAGGCTATGGTCCGAGCCGCTGATGATAACCGTATCAACCTTGCCATTCTGCACAAGTGCCAAAGTGGCATCAATACGCGCCTCAAAGAACTTGTTGGTGCCGCCATACCGGCTCTGCGGCGTTGTGCCCAGCAGCAACCCATAGGTGCGGTGCGGTATGTCTGCAGCATTGTCATACAAACGCCCGCGGGCGTTTCCCGACACTAACTGGTAACACACAAGCATAACACAAACCCCGGCCACAACAAGTGCGGCAACCGACCACAAGGCAACACGCCATTTCTTCACTTTTCCTGCCATATACTCGTTTTTCAGCAAAGTTACAAAAAATCTGCACACTGCAACTATTAGATGGGAGATATGGTGGGGAAAAGAGATGGCGGGCACCGTGGGGTGTCCGCCATCGTTATTGTATCCCGAAGGTGTGGATTACTTGTTTACCTGGAAGCGGTTGAAACCGTCCTTGAGGTGAGCAACAACCTGGTTGGCTGCTGCGAGACCTGCGTTGATGTTTGCCTCTGAAGTCTGAGCACCCATCTTCTTGGGGGTGAAGAAGACGCGGTCGCCGAATTTCTCCTTGAGAACGTCGGCATTGTCGGGCTTAACGTCGGCAACATAGCGGATGTCGGGGCGAGCCTCGAGAACCTCGGCGAGGCTATCCTCGTCGATGACTTCCTTGCGAGCGGCGTTGATGAGCACACCGTTCTTGGGCATGAGTTCGATGAGTTCGCGGTTAACCGAGCGACGTGTCTGGTCGGTAGCGGGGATGTGCAGGCTGACATACTGGTTCTTGTAAAGTTCCTTGATGTCGTGAACGGGGGTAACGCCCTCGGCCTCCATTGCCTCGTCCTTAACCCATGGGTCAAGAGAGCTGACCTTCATGCCGAAGCCCTTGGCGATGCGAGCCACGTTGCGGCCAACTGCG
Source organism: Candidatus Sodaliphilus aphodohippi (assembly GCA_018065665.1). GTDB lineage: Bacteria > Bacteroidota > Bacteroidia > Bacteroidales > Muribaculaceae > Sodaliphilus > Sodaliphilus aphodohippi. The sequence continues at coordinate 1,622 of JAGHSV010000241.1, read as the reverse complement.
CCGAAAGCGTGGATACCAAGAGTCTTGCCGAGCAACTCTGTACCGCTTGTACCGTTATAGTTGTTGCGGATGAGAGTGACTACCATACCCATAACGAGTTCGGCAACTGCATTGGCGTTCTGGCCCGGAGTGTTCATGACGCAAACGCCGTGTGCTGTAGCCTCGGCGAGGTCGATGTTGTCATAGCCAGCACCAGCGCGAACAACCACCTTGAGCTGCTTAGCTGCGTCAAAAACTTCCTTGTCAACCTTGTCGCTGCGAACGATAAGTCCGGCAGCATCAACAACAGCTGCCAGCATGTCGGCCTTTGTGCCTTTTTCGACGAGTACCAGCTCGTGGCCGGCAGCCTCAACGACTTCCTTAATACCCTGAACTGCTACGGGAGCAAAGGGTTTCTCGGTTGCAACTAAAATCTTCATAATCCTTAAAATATGATGTTTAGATGTTGATTAATGCTTGTTTTCAAATTCCTTCATTGCGTCAACGAGCACCTTAACGCTCTCGAGGGGCAGTGCATTGTAGAGCGATGCACGGAAACCACCAACGCTGCGGTGACCTTTCAGACCTACACAGCCCTTAGTGCCGGCGAAGTCGATGAAGTCCTTCTCGAGTTCTTTGTACTCGGGTTTCATGACGAAGCAAACGTTCATGATTGAACGGTCCTCTGGTTTAACGGTGCCGACAAACATCTTGCTGCTGTCGATTGCGTCATAGAGATATGCGGCCTTCTCCTCGTCCATCTTCTGGAGAACCTTCACGCCACCGAGCTCCTTGTACCACTTGAGGGTCTGGAGAGCTGCAAAGATGGGGAATACGGGAGGAGTGTTGAACATAGAACCCTTGTCGATGTGGGTCTGGTAGTTGAGCATTGTGGGGATCACGCGGTCAACCTTGCCAAGCATGTCTTCCTTAACAATAACGAAGGTAACACCTGCAGGAGCAATGTTCTTTTGAGCACCACCAAAGATGAGGGCATACTTGCTAACGTCAACGGGACGAGAGAAGATGTCACTTGACATGTCGGCAATCATGGGAACGTTCACGTCATAGTCCTCACGGATCTCGGTACCGTAGATGGTGTTGTTAGTAGTGATGTGGAAATACTCGGCATCGCTGGGGATTTCATAGCCCTTGGGGATGTAGGTGTAGTTGTCGGCCTTAGATGAACCTACAACCTCTACCTCACCAAACAACTTGGCCTCTTTGATGGCCTTGTTTGCCCATGTACCAGTGTCAAGATAGGCAGCCTTCTTGTTGAGCATGTTGTAAGGAACCATGCAGAACTGAGTGCTTGCGCCACCACCGAGGAAGAGTACGCGATAGCCAGCGGGGATGTCAAGGAGTTCCTTGAACATGTTCTCGGCTTCTTCAATAACAGCGGTAAATTCCTTGCTACGGTGAGAAATCTCAAGCAGTGAAAGGCCTGTACCTGCAAAATCACGGATTGCGTCAACACATTTGTCGAGTGTGTACTGACTCAGGATTGATGGTCCTGCATAAAAATTATGCTTCTTCATAATGTAAAAAAAGTATTTGTTAGTTAAATAGTTGTATTTGCTCACAAGGACAGGACGGCACAACGCCGCACCCCTGAACTGCTACAAAGTTACAATAATTTATTC
>JAGHSV010000244.1 GCA_018065665.1 Candidatus Sodaliphilus aphodohippi | reverse complement strand
AGCTTTGAGACAAATTATTGCATGTGCGATGACTACAATCGCTGCAACAGGAATGTGGGCCGCAACCCAAGGCACTACACACGATCACCCCATCAGTGACGAACTTACAAAGAAGTACTTAACTGAGTACCTTGGTATCACCAACTATGGTGACAACAACTGGGGCTATACATCAACTGATGGTACAACTGATAAAGCAACCCAACCTACAGCAACAACTCCTGGCAACGTTCTCTTTGTCCAAGTAAATGATTACTGGAAAGGTTCAAACTGGAGCGCTACTCCTAGTTTATACAATCAAATAAAGTATGGTGTTAAGAGCATCGATAAGGTTTCTCAATCTTCACAGATTGGTAGCGGTATGCTGTATCACTATGATGCAACTACTAACCGTTTCTTCTTTGCTATCCGCACAAGCGAAATATATGATGGTAGCGGAGCTTCATGGCAGGAAGTTACAACAAACAAATACTACCTAAAAGAATCATATACTAGGAATAATACAACTTACAATTATCCAATGCCTTTCCGCTGGTATAACGAGTTTTCAGCAACAACATCTACCGATGGTGATGGCTGGGACCATCTAGAAGTAGCATACGATTCACTGAAGAATGGTAATTTCTATCCCGTTCCTCACTCTTGCTCTAACTCACTCGAAAAGAACCACTTCACAACCCTTTATTCTAAAGATGCCATTGGTAAAACATACACAGTATCAGCTATGCTCTATGTTCCCTCAGGAGCTAATGCAACTACCAATCAAAAGAATGGTAGTTTCAGCACAAGTAACATTCCTCAGGTATTCTTCTACATTAACAAGCTCACTGGCGAGCGCGATAAAAATACTGTAGCTGGTGCAGATTGCGACTACTCTGCAAAACTCAACTGGACAACTTCATTTGACCTCGCAAAGGCAAAGCACACCGACTTTATTACTTGGAAGTCTGGTACCGACGGTGTTAAGGAAGAGTCAAAGATTTATCGCAAGATTGAAGGTGAGGTCGGCTTCACACTGGTAAAGGAAGGAGAAGATCTCGTTGACGTCAAGACTTGGACTGACAACACTCTGCCCAATCCCGGCAAGGAAGGCTACAGCGTTGAGTACTACGTAGTAACCGAGGCTATCACTTACAATGCACAAGGCGTACGCACTGGCGACAACGTTGGTACAGCTGCCACAAACCACATTATCCTCCACATTCCTGGTTCAGAAAGTTTCTTTGAACTTGAAATCACTAACAAGTTCAACAGCAAATACAATCCTTCCAACGGCATATTTGGTGCAGGTACTAACACAATCACCAATACTGTAAAGCCCAGTGCTAATGAGTTCTCTCCCAAGTTGAATGACATTAAGGCTGGTGATAAGCTGGAACTTGTTCGCATGGAAAATGGCAAAACTGATGTTGCAGCCAACACTGTGATCATTACCGATATCACAAAGGAAGAAATTCACGAGGATATTCCAATAACATTTACTGTAAATGGAAGTCTTGATAAAAGTGAATTAGAAAAGATAACAAGCAGTATTAATGGATATGACCTATATGGTTTAAAAACTAATTTATCAGTTGCAAAAAAAACCACAAAAACAGGTACAGTTAATATTACGTTTAGTGGAATGCAACTTCCAAGAACAGTATATGCCAAAATGTATACTAGTTCATCTAATAATTCTGGCGGTTCAATTGTATATAATGGCACAACAGTTAATGCAACTAATAATAACACATTAACTTCATTGAATAATTTTAAATCTGTCGAAATTACTGATAAAACCAAACCTTTCACTATAACTGCAACGGGTGGTAATAATAGTAGTAGAGACTTTAATGTATATTTCCTTGTACCCAATAATATTACTGAAAGGGTAGATGAAACAACCACAACTTACAACTACACAATTAACGGTAAATCAGAGAGCATTAAAGATCCCGCCGATCTTGAGCCAATCTTAAAAGCAACAGCCAACTATACTGAGACTCGCGATTTCGCTCCTAGTGAGATTTACGATGTAAAATACCAAATGGTTTACACCAGTGCTGATGGCAAAACTGTTCTCCACTCAAACACTGTTGCTTCAAAGAGCATGGCAACTGAGGTTAAGGCCAAAAAACTTTACCGCTCAGGTACTCCCGACGTTGTAACAGATGCTGACAAGAAAGAGGTTTATACTTGTCGCGTAAGCTTCAAGCCCATCGATAATGACAATGTAGCTCACTACCACATCTGGATGAACGGTACAGACAAACTTATGCGCGTAGGTCATTCAGGAGGCGAAAACTATAGACTGGTAGGCAAAGATGAAAATGGCAATTTCAACAAAGATCTTGGTCCTATCTACATCGACGATGGTTACCTCAACGTACTCGTTGACGCAGAATTGAGCAAGCGTGCTAACCCTGGTGAGATGTATAAACACGAGAACCCATTTAATAATAACGACTTGTTCTTCACAGTTGAAGTTGTAACAACTGGTGACAACTCATATGGAAACATCGACCAAGCAGACAATTACACAGGTAATTACATGTACGAGCTCGTTTACAACTCAGAGGCAAACATTTACTATGGTGAAGGTTCAGTAGAAGGTTACTTCCGTGCAGAAGTTGACTGGGACCGCGCATTCAAGACAGAAGACATGGACGATGACGACATCATCAAACAGGAGCCCGCATTCTATACAGTTTACCGCAAACTGGATGGCGAGGATGTGTACACTCCCCTCAAAAATTTCTACATTGAAGATGCCGAAACCGGTTACAAACCATATCTTGAGAAAGCAGGTGAAGAAGCATTCAAGTTCACTCCCGAACTGATTGAGGAACTCTACATGAAACAAAAAATAGGCTTCAAGGTAATCGATATCTTCGAAAAGAAAGACTGGACAATTAAGAATGCGTTCCCCGCAATGTACTACGTGAAGGC
>JAGHSV010000145.1 GCA_018065665.1 Candidatus Sodaliphilus aphodohippi | reverse complement strand
GTAGTTTTTAGACTACTGCAAATCAAAATATTATAAAAGATAGGTTGCGACAGCCCAAATGACAAGAATTGCCAATGCAATCAGTGTCGGGCCAACGAGTGTCTTGTAGTTGACGATGTAAAGTCCCTGCTTGGGAACATCAACGGGTTCGGGCTTGGTGTCGGCAGTTGCCAGTTGCTGCTCGTCAACGGGGTTGACAGGTTGGGCTTCTTCGTTATATAAACATGCTTTCATATCTGTGTCAATTTTAATTTCAAGTGCAAAGTTAGTGAATATTTTGGGAAAAACGACAAAAAAGGCGTATAAAAACGCAAGTAGCCGATTTTTGTAGTAACTTTGCAACAACAACCAACCCCGACCGAGATGAGAGAACTCCACATTTTTGACCCCGAGAGCGACATGGCACTGGCACATGGCGGCGACAGCTACAACGCTCCGTCATGGACCCTGCGCTTCAGGCGCGACCTTGAATTGCTACCGGCGTTCATCGCACCGGCAGGCAGTCTGGTGCTCGCCGAGGACTGCGCGGCCCAGCAATGGATTGACAGGATGGGGTTGGATATTGAGATCATCGGTCACGAACAGCTGCGCAAACTGGATGATGTCAAAATTGTTCCGTGGGGCTGGAGCCCTGCCCTGTGCAAAGAACTGATGTTGTCAGGAATGTCCCCCACCCTGTTGCCCGATGCACAGCAGTTGAAACTTATACGCCAGTTGTCACACCGCCGAACCTCGATTGTGGTGCATCGCCGGTTGTCCCAGCTGCTGGGACGCGAGTTCTCGCCCGTTCCATGCGAATGCAGTTCGACCGCACAGGTCATCGAGTTTGCCCGCCAGCATCATGGATGCTACATCAAGACGCCCTGGAGCGGCAGCGGCCGTGGCATATAACGCGACCTTGACGGTAGCGTCACGCCCGAGTTGGCGCGGTGGGTTGACGGAGCAATAGGCCGCCAGGGGTCGGTGTTGTGCGAGGTAGCCTTGGACGGCACGTTTGACTTTGCCGTTGAGTTCCATTGCAGTGCCGAGCGCGGCGTCGTGGTGGCAGGATACTCGGTGTTCGGGTGCGACAGCCACAACCAATATGGCACCGGCATGGTTGACAGCCCCGAGAACATGCACACATATATTATAGAGCGATGCCCGTGCATCGACCGGGTCACCGAGGCGCTGGTGCAAATCATTGCCGAGGAAATCGCGCCACACTACAACGGTTACCTGGGTATTGACATGCTGACCTACCGCAAGGCTGACGGCACCGTCGGTCTTGACCCGTGTGTCGAGGTCAACCTGCGCGCCACAATGGGCGTGGTGGCAGCACGACTGGGCGAACGCGGCATGCGAGGACAGTTTGCCATCGTACCTGCCACACAGGCAACAGGGACCCTGCTCACCCCCGTCCACAACGACACCCGCCACACAGCAGTGGTGAAAAACCGATGATTGCACTGTATGGAGTATAGATTGCTATAGATTCTATAGTTTTCTATAGATTCTAGGATTGCTATTCTTCTTAGAAGGTCTTGAGGACGGTGTAGAGGTGGTTGACGGGGAGGCCCATGACGTTGTAGAAGCAGCCGTCGATGCCGGTGACTCCCATATATCCGATCCACTCCTGAATGCCATAGGCGCCGGCCTTGTCAAAGGGTCGGTAATTGTCGATGTAGTGATAAATCTCGTCGTCGGTGAGGGGTGCAAATGTCACGCGGGTGACGTTGCTGAATGTCTCTTGGCGGTCACGCGTTGCCACGGTGACACCGGTGATGACCTCGTGGGTCGCCCCTGCAAGTTTTGACAACATCCGGTACGCCTCGTCGCGGTCGGCCGGTTTGCCCATCACCTCGCCATCGGCCAGCACAATGGTGTCGGCGGTGATGATGAGTTCGTCGGGCGATAGTGTGTAGGCATGTGCTTTTTTCTGCGACAGATAGGCTGCCACCTGGTGACGCGGCAGGTCGTCACTGTAGGACTCGTCAAGTCCCTTGATGGTATGTACGGTGAAATCCACTCCAAGCCCTGCCAGGAGTTCGCGGCGGCGAGGAGAGTTGCTCGCCAGCACCACGTTATATTTCTTGAGATTGTCAAGCATATTTAATGAAATCAAGGTTGATTAATATTTTGCAGAAAATAGATAAAAAGAACCGTCCCTTTTATCTACTTTTAATTGCTTATCGTGCCACAAAGTTACAAAAAAATGGGCAAACAAGCATCGCCTACATTGTGTAAAAACATATTTACCGCCACACAGTTTGCATATCACTGTAATATTTATTAATTTTGCAGTTTAGTGTTATTGTATCAACATGAACAAATGTTCCTGATAACAATGATGCACAATGCTGATCTTAATACAAATACTACATAATATGAAAAAGAAATTTTTACTGTTCCTTATTGCGGCACTACCCGCATTGGCGTTTGCCACAAATGGTACCTGGCAAGGTACCGGTACTGTTAACGACCCCTATCGCATTGCCGACCTGGCAGACCTCAAGGTCCTCATTCCTGACGACGGCAACAGCAACTATCAAGACAAATTCTTTGTCCTGACAGGCGACATCGCCGATGACGGGACACTGTGCCCGATTGGTTCAAACGGCAAGGCATTTGAAGGCACATTTGAAGGCGACGGCCACACCATCACCCTGAACATGAATAACTCTGCCAGCAGAGATGCCCTTTTTGACTGCCTGGGCGGCAAGGGAGTCATCAGGAATGTCATCGTGGCCGGTTCGGTCTATGGCTCGGCAAGCACGCACGATGAGGTTGCCGGCATCTGCGCCTGGAACTACGGTATCATTGACCACTGCCACAACATGGCACAGGCAACTGAGAACAATTGCACTATGGGGTGCGCCGGCATCTGCACCAAGAACTACGGAACCATTATCAACTGCTGGAACAGCGGTACAATCACATCATCTGAATCTTCCAGCGGTGGCATAGTTTCGAAGAATTATGGTATAATTAAAAACTGCTATAACTCAGGTGAGATATCGGGCAACGAGGCCTGCGGCATTGCAAATTCATCACCTGGTCCGACCCTTGTCAACTGCTATAACTCAGGTTCTTTGTCCGGCAGGTGGTTAAGGCCCATTATTAGTATTGGTAAGTGCGACCGCTGCTACTACGAGGAAGGCGATTTCAATACCGACTATGGCACGTCACTGAATGCATCCCAAATGACCGACGGCACTCTGCTGGATTACCTCAACGCGTATGCGTCCACCGATTCCACCCTCATGACATGGGTTGCCAACGGCCAAGGCTATCCCGGGTTCGCCCCGTTCCACACCCACACGTTCGCTACCGAGTGGAGCCATGACAGCATCAGCCACTGGCATGCTGCCTCATGCCACGACGGGAGCACTTGCAGCTGGGCGCGAAGCGACAATGCACCGCACCAGTGGAGCAGCAACAAACCCGTTGACGGCGAGGCCTACTACACCTGTCAGGTGTGCGGCTATCAGGACAACGAGCGCAAGACAATAGCCGTCACGCTGGTGAACGTCACCTGCACACTGGGCGACCAGGCGACATTCGCATTCAAGGCAATAGCCGGACAGGCGTCAACAGTCGACATCACACCCGCCCAGGGTTGAGAAGTGGAGACCGTGACCATTGACGGCACCGACGCCACCGGATTGCTGACAGGCACCACCCTGTCCTTCACCCCGACCGACGCGACAGCGATCAACGTGACATTTGTATGGTCCGACATCGAGCACATGTACACCGAGAAAGATATCCCCACCGGAGCATACAGCATCACCACCGATGACGGCGTGGGCGTATATACCGACCAGAACGGCAACATCAACATGGACTATGTCAAGGGCAAGGAACTGCGTGTGTACAGCATTGGAGGTTCGCTCATCACCACCCAGACTCCGGGCACCGAGTCCATCGTGCTGGACCTGCCGCAGGGCACCTACATCATCACCGTCGGCAACGAGGCAATGAAGATTTATGTGAAATAACACCCTCACACCGACAAATATACAGCGGGTTGCCGACAGTGCCGGCAACCCGTTTTCATACGCCCGAGCACCTATCGGGGTTAAAAGGGTCACGAAATTGCAAAAAAAATTGCTTTTCGGGAAAATAAGACGCGTATTTTCTCGTTATATAATATAGAATATGGTAGACGTTAGTGTAATCATAGTCAATTATCGCGTCAAATACTTTCTTGAACAGACGCTTCGGTCGGTTTTCCAAGCGCTGGAAGGGTTGAATGGCGAGGTCATAGTCATCGACAACGCGTCGGGTGACGACAGCATCGCCTATTCACGCGAGAAATATGGCGACAGGGCCGTGTTCATCGAGAACAAAGAGAACGTCGGTTTTGCCCGTGCCAACAATCAGGGCATCATGTTTGCCAAGGGCGAATTCACGCTCATACTGAACCCCGACACCGTCATCACCCGCGACACCATAGTCCGCAACCTGGAGTGGATGCGCAGCCATGAGGACTGCGGCGCCACCGGTGTGCGCATGGTTGACGGCAACGGTGTTTTCCTGCCCGAGTCCAAACGTTCGTTCCCCACGCCGTGGGTTGCGTTCTGCAAGATATTCGGGCTGTCCAAGCTGTTTCCCCGTTCACCGCTGTTTGCCAAGTATCACCTGCGTTACCTGAGCGATGTCGAGCCCCACAAGGTTGACATCCTGAGCGGTGCCTACATGATGTGCCGCACCAGCGTGCTGCAACAGATGGGCGGTCTTGACGAGGACTTCTTCATATATGGCGAGGACATTGACCTGTCATACCGGTTTACCAAAGCGGGTTACAACAACTACTACCTGCCCTACAACATCATCCACTACAAGGGCGAGAGCACCCGCAAGGACTCGATGCGATATGTACGCATCTTCTATGAGGCGATGTTGCTCTTCTACCGCAAGCACTTCCCGCGTTACAGCGCCATCGCCTACCCCATCATCAAGGCCGGCGTTCTGGTCCGGGCTTCGCTGGCGATGTTCAACCGCCTGGGCAAACGTCTGTTCGGACGCAAGAACGTCAAAGAAAGCACCAAACCGTGGGTAATCCTGAGCGACCACCCCGATGAGATAGCCCAAAACTGCTCAATCGACAAGTACTCGACCGACATGGCTCTGGCTCACAACGCCCGCATCCTGATTGACGACGGTTGCTTCTCTTATGACGAACTGGTCTCGACAATTGTGGCTAATAGCGACAAGGGCCGCGAGTTCCACATCTATGCCCGCCGCAACGGCAAAATCATCTCCCCAAAAATGAACCAGCAATGAGCGTTACACTGAACAACGGCACACTGGCGTTGCGGGCGCTTGAACCCTCCGACCTCGACATCCTGTACAAGTGGGAAAATGACCCCATGCTGTGGGCTGTGAGCGACACCGTTGCCCCCTACTCACGCAAGATGCTATGGGGCTACCTCGAGAATAACACCAACGACATTTACACCAACCGCGCGCTGCGTCTGATGGTTGTGACCGCCAGTGACGGCACCCCGGTTGGCATCATCGACTTCTTCAACTTCAACCCGCTCAACAACCGTGCCGAACTTGGGCTGTTCATCGCTGCCGAGCACCGCGGCAAGGGTTTTGGGCGTATGGCAGTGGACATGCTGTGCGACTATGCCGCCAACCACATTGGGATGCGCCAAATCTACATCTATGTGACCACCGACAACACGGTGTGCCTGCAGCTGTTCAAGGATTATGGGTTTGTACAATCGGGTGTGCTCAAGTCATGGGTGAAACGCGGCAACACCTATCACGATGTCGCCGTGCTGCAGTACTTCTTAGGTTGACCTTATTCAAATGACAGATAAACTAAGGTGGACCGCCTTGTCGGGGCAGCCCACCTGTTGCTTATTGCTGAATTCTAAATGCTTACTTGATAATCTTTCGGGTCTGTGTCGTACCGTCGTTGTATGTAGTGACCATGATGTTCATGCCCTCGTATGGTTCGGCACTCTCGACACCTGCAACATTGATGTACTTCACCGAGGCCACCGACTTGGCAGCACCCAGGTCCTTGACATCCGACTGGCTGCCGACAGTGAGGGTACAGATAACCTGTTCACCGGCAGTAGCATAGGAATTGCTTTCCCCGTCAGTATATTTGAGGCGTGCTGTCTTGAAGTCGTATGTGCCGGGTGCCAAATCCTTGTCGGCTTTAACATTGACATGGAACACACAACACGGATTTTGGGTTTCGGGGAATTTTTGCGATGTAAACTGATTAACGCCCAATACAGTGTAAACAGGGTACTTGCTTTCAACATCAAGGTTATGCCTGCATTTGATAGTGACATTCATACGGCCCCAGGTAAAGAAATCACCATCATACCCATAATCCTGATACTCGTCGAGGCCGGGACGTATGCCATCGGGGAAGATTATGTCAAACTGGAAGTTGGTGAAGTCGGGAGATGACAGACGGGTGAGATAGATGCCCACTGTGGTTACCGTTTCGCTTGAGATTTCATAATTTGTCTGTTCGGCAGTCATGACGTCGCCACAGTCGGTGTAGTCGGCAGCCTGGACAGTCAGTGCCAATGCGGCAGCAAAAGCTAATGTGAATAAATATTTTTTCATATCGATATAGGTTTAGTGATTATCCCTTTGCAAAGATAATGTTTTTTTTAAAAAAGACAATGTTTTAAAAAAAATGATTTCAAACTGTTCAGTTTGCCGTCGGGTCGAGCGGCCAGTTGCGCCACATGCGGTACCGGTCGCCAAAACGGTTGACAGCCAGCTGCCACATATCGCCGACATTGCCCGAGAGCAGCATCCCGGCATCGGCATCGTCAAGGACGGCCCACGAGTGGATGTCAACCTCGGCCTGCAACTGCCCTGCCGCCCAGCCGCTGTAACCCGAGAGGAAGCGTATGTGCCCATCGACAGCACCGCCGCCGTTGACATAACGCCGAAGGGCGTCAAAGTCGCCACCAACATATAGCCCGTTGCCAACAGCCTGGGCATCGGGAATCAAGTCGGGGCCAAGGTCATGAACAAAAAACAGCATGTCGTTCTGGACCGGACCGCCAAGATAAAGCGGTGCGTCAACTACAATCAGGTCATGAGGCAACACGTCACTCAGTTTCAAGTCGGTGGGATGATTGAGAATCAGCCCCATCGAGCCGGTGTCGTCATGAGTGACCATCAGGATTACCGACCGCTCAAAGCAGCCGTCGCCATCGACCGTGGGTTTGGCAACCAGCAGCGAACCGGCAATCGGTTCCAGCGTGCTGTCGGCAATGTTGAATATGTCACTTTCGTTCTTCATATCGGGCATCGGGATTTATTTTCAGGAGATGGACGACAAACTCCCTCTGCTGCTTGGGCGAAACAATCACGGGACGCCTCGTGCCCGAGAAATAGAGTTCAAGACGATCGATAGACGCTGCCGGGGCCGATATCAACGTGCGCGACTGGCGAATGAACATCAGGTTGCCTATGTCATAACGGTTGATGTACACTTTGCCAAAACTGACCGTCAACGTGTCGCCTTCAATCGTGTAGGATGTCACAAACACCTGCACAAACATGAACAGCAGAAGCAGCAGCCCCACAACCTCGCTCCACTCAAATGGCAGGGCAAACATCATGACCACCATAAACACGACTAAAGCCACCATCAGAATGATGAGCCAGAGGTCCACTTTAGTGCGATAAACTGTTTTCATAGGCGCGTAAAATGATTTTATGCAAAGTTAACTATTTTTTCTTGCGTGAACCCGCTTTTTTTCCTATTTTTGCAATGAAAAATCTAAACACTTTACAGATATTATGAAAATCATTGAATTCCGTGGAGCATCAATGGGCACCATCGAGGGCCTGCTGAATGCAAAAAAAATTATTGAGAGTCAAACCGAGCAAACAATTATCGTGGTATCGGCCCTTGGTGGCGTGACATCGCAGCTGATTGAAATATTCAGGCTGTCCGAGAACCATGACCGCAAATACGAGAAACTGATCCAGCAACTGCGCCAGCGTCACCTTGACGTGATTGACTCTGTTGTCCTCGACCAGAACAAGGACCAGTGCCGCCAGATTATCACCAAGTTCATTGACCTGAACATCACCCCCTACTGCGCCATGCTGATGGTGAACAAAGAACTTGACATCAGCATCCGTGCCAAGTTGCGCGAGGTTGTGCTTGCCCACGGCGAAATCATGGCCAGCGCCATCGTGTCGTCGATGGTCGAGGATTCAAGCCCCCACTTTGCCCCCAACTTCATCAAGACCCGCGACAGCGGTTATGAGCGCATCATTGACTGGGAGAGCACCGAGGAACTGGTACGCAAGGAATTTGAAAACAACCCCGAGCAACGCATCATCGTACAAGGTTACATTGCAGGCGACATCACCACCGGCCACAAGACCACACTTGGCCGCTGCGGCGACGACTACACCGCCGCCATCCTGGCAACGGTGCTCAAGATTAACTCATTTGATATCTGGACCAACGCCGAGCGCATGGCACAGGGTGTAAACTATGTGCACCCCGCCGCACTGCAACTTGCCGACAACTTCAAACTCAAGATCACACTCAGGGACACCTACGACCCACAAGGCAAAGTCGTGGTTATCCGCTAAGAAAAAATGCGATATTACAGCACGGGGCACAATTCGCCCCAAGTCAGTCTTGAAGAGGCCGTACTGAGGAGCACCGCTCCCGATGGCGGCCTCTATATACCGTGCACAGTGCCCCACCTGCCCCAGGCATTCATCCGCAACATGGCATCACTGTCGCTGCCCGAGATAGGGTTTGCGATAGCCAACTTTGCATTTCAGGGCGACGTCGAGGGGAGCGTGCTGCACGATATCGTCAACTCTACGCTCAACTTTGACATCCCCATCATAGACATGGGTGATGGCCGCAACGTGATGGAACTGTTCCACGGCCCCACCATGGCCTACAAAGACATTGGTGTGCGCTTCATGGCAGGGTTGCTCAGTTACTTCACCCACCAGCACAGCGACTGGAACACCATCAACGTGTTGGTGCCCACCTCGGGCGACACCGGGTGTGCCGTTGCCAACGGTTTCTACAATGTGCCAGGCGTAGAGGTGTGGATTCTGTACCCCCAGGACACTGTCAGTTTCTTCCAGGAGGCACAATTTGCCTCGCTGGGCAAGAATGTGCATGCCATTGAGGTGAACGGCACCTTTGACGACTGCAAACGTCTTGTCAAGCAGGCATTCATGGACGAAGACCTGAACAAGCGCATGCTGCTCACCAGCGCCACCTCTATTAATATCGCACGCATCATCCCGCAGACGTTTTACTACTTCTATGCCTACGCCCAACTGCTCAAGCAGGGCAAAGCGTCCGACGGCGTGGTGGTCTCGGTACCGTGCGCCAATCTGGGTAATCTTGCCTCGGGCCTGCTGGCTCGCGAAATGGGTTTGCCCGTAAAGCGGTTCATCTCGGTTGAAAACCAGAACAACACATTCTACAACTATCTGAGAACCGGCACATTCAGTCCACAACCGTCAGTACAGAGCATTGCCCCGGCACTTGATGCCGGCAACCCCACCAACTTTGCACGCATTGCCGAGAGACTGGGCAACGCGAGTGACATGGGTAAGGTCATTCACGGATACACCTATGATGACATGCAGATTGTCGAGACCATGCGCGAGGTATATGAACGCGACCGATACCTGCTGGATCCTCACAGTGCCATCGCCTACCGCGCCCTGTGCGAGGACTTGCAGACCGGCGAGACCGGCATTGCGCTGGCAACTGCCCATCCCTCCAAATTCAGTCCGGCTGTTGAACTGGCCATAGGTCACGAAATTGAACTGCCGGCCCAGTTGATGCGCTTCATGAACGGCACACGCCGCGTGACCCCCATGAGTTCGGGGTTCACGGCGTTCAAAAATCTGCTGATGGGCGGCTGACGTCTATCAGGGTTTTCTTTACTTGACCAAAAGACGCGGTGTCTCCGTCTTCGTCATTTCAGGAGTTCGGAGACAGCGTTCAGCGCGTTACGGTCGGTTGTATCGACACGGCAGGGCGTTGCTGTGGCATAGCCACGCTGCAACCAATAGTGGTCGGTGGTGTCGTCATCGGGATTGTCGCTGACATAGTCGCCCTGCAGCCAGTAGTAGTCCATACCAAACGGATCGACCCGATGGTCATACTCGGCAGTCCACTGCCCCATCGCCGTTGTTGTGGCCTTGATGCCCCTGATTTCGCCCTTGGGGAAGTTGACGTTGAGACACACTCCGTCGGGCAGCCCCCGCTGCATCACATTGGCAATGATGCTCTTGATATAGGGCACGCACGCCGTGAAGTCGGCATCGGGCATGAAGTCCTCGAGCGAGAACGCCACACTGGGGATGTGGTGGATGGCACCCTCATACACGACTCCCATTGTGCCGCTGTAGGTCGTGCTCATGCCCATGTTTGCGCCATGGTTGATTCCCGACAAGATAATGTCGGGACGCCGTCCACCAAGCAGGCAGTTCATCGACAGTTTGACACAATCAACAGGAGTACCCGCAACCTTAAAGACGGTGCGGCCAGGTTGGCTGCTGACCCTGAAAGCGCGCAGCGGTGTAATGATGGTGATGGCACTGGACTTGCCGCTCTGGTGCTGCATGGGTGCCGCTATGACCACATCGCCCATAGCCGAGGCGATATCGGCAAGCACGCCTATACCTTTAGAGTCAAAACCGTCGTCGTTGCAAATAAGAATCAGGGGTCGCTTTGTTTCCATTGTCAAGAGGGTAAAATAGTTATTAATACACAAAATTACAACAAAATCGTCAGTTGAAAAAATCAAACAGGGCAGATAGCACAAAAGGGGCAAATTTTAACACCTACAATTAGAATAATCGGATTATTTTTAGTAACTTTGCATTTTACAACGGGATAATAAAAATTAATAACTAACAATACAAAAAAACATTATGAGAGTAATTATTGAACCGAATTACGAGAAAATATCGGAGTGGGCTGCCCGCTATGTAGTATCACGCATCAATGCCGCAAACCCCACACCCGAGAAACCATTTGTACTGGGTTGCCCCACAGGTAGTTCCCCCATTGGTCTTTACAAAAAACTCATTGAGTATAACAAGGCCGGAAAGGTGTCGTTCAAGAACGTCATCACCTTCAACATGGACGAATACTGCAATCTTCCCGAGGAACACCCCGAGAGCTACCACTCATTCATGTGGAACACTTTCTTCAAACATATTGATATCAATCCCGAAAACGTGAACATCCTGAACGGTAATGCCGAGGACATCGAGGCCGAGTGCGCCAACTATGAGGCACGCATCAAGGCAGCCGGCGGCGTTGACCTGTTCATGGGCGGCGTAGGCCCCGACGGTCACATCGCGTTCAACGAGCCGACAGCATCGCTGTACTCACGCACCCACGAGCAGGCACTGACCGAGGAGACAATCCTGGCAAACTGCCGTTTCTTTGACAACGACATGACCAAGGTCCCCAAGACCGCGCTGACAGTGGGCGTAGGCACCATTCTCGATGCCAAGAGCGTCATGATTGTCGCCAACGGTTACGGCAAGACACGCGCCCTGAAGGACGCAATCGAAGGCGGTGTGTCGCAGATGTGCCCCCTCAGCGCCCTGCAGCTGCACCCCAATGCAATGTTTATCGTTGACGAGACCGCCGTATCAGAACTGAAGGTGAGCACCTACCGCTTCTTCAAGGACGTGGAACGCAACAACATCGACCCCGAGTCAATTAAAATCTAAGCACTACAACAATGCGAAGACTATTAATAATCATTGCAGCAGTGTTGTCGCTCACGACAGCCTATGCAGCCGGCAATGCCTTTGACGGCGGTGTGACATATAATAATGCCAAATTCGGTTTCAGCGTTGACCTGCCGGCAGGATTCCGTGCCCAGAATCAGGACAAAGCCATGGAAGCCGAGCGCGGAGGCAAGGTGTACATCGGTCACGGTTGTATGGTCGACATGGTGGCAAGCGACAAGTCTGACATGGCAATAAGCATCCAGGAAGCCCTTGAGATGGACAACGCATTCCTGACTATTGACGAGAGCCAGGGCGAGAAACTCATCAGCAAGGAAATCAAAGAAGACGAGATGCTGGCCAAGTGGAGCGACGAGTATGGCCTCAGGGCACTCTATGTCAAGTATGTCGGCAAGACCAAATATGAAATCTCTATCACCTATGGTCTGAACATGCAACAGGCATTTGACGAGCAGGTGGACAAGATTGTCGGTTCGCTCACTACCAAGTAAATCAAAGAACAAAACCAAAATGAGGGCGGGATGCATCATGTGATGTACATCCCGCCCTTGATATTGTCAAACGGTGTGTTCCCCACCCTACTGTTTCTTGACAGTGAAAGTGCAAATCACCTGCTCGGCCTCAGATTCATAGGCATCGTTGCCCTTAGCAACATACTTCAGGTACTTGGCCTTGAGCTGGTATGTACCCGGTTGCGCCGTGGCATCGGCCTTGACGTTGAGGCAGTATAGTTGACAGGGGTTCACGTCAATCGGAATCATTGACGCTGCTCCGGCATTGACACCAACCACCGTAAAAACAGGATAGAGCGACGTCTTGCCCAGGTTGTCGAGAAAATTGATGGGACATGAGACACGCTTGGTCGACGGCAACTCACCGGCAAAACCATATTCACCGCCGGCATCAATTGCAGGACGGATGCCCTCGGGAAAAACAAGGTCAAACTGGATGCAGGTGAAGTCGGGCGATGTCTGACGCGTCAGCAGCAAGTCCACCTGGGTGATGACGCTGTCACCAGCCACCAGCACATAGTTGTCGTGAACGGCAGTCAAGCGATCACCGCAGTCCTCATGGGTGACAGCGGCCGCATTCATAACTGCCATACAGGCAAACAGCAGCAAGGATATAGCCTGACGAAACTTCATCACTTAACAAACTTTGTGGTACGGGTTGAACCATCGGTGAGTGTCTCAACCTTGATGTTAACGCCGTTAAACGGTTCACTCGAGACAACACCTGCGAGGTTAATATACTTGACACCGGCAACGCCATTGGCGGCACTCACGTCCTTAACGGCAGTTGCGAGCGGTGCCTCAACAGTAATGGTGCAGACCTCCTGCAGGTCGGCCGTTGCATAGGAGTTATTGTCATAGCAGGTATATTTGAGTTTCTTGGCCTTCAGCACATAGTCACCGGGTGCCATGTCGGCATCGGCTTTCACATACACGACATAGACATTGGCTGGATTGGCAGTAATTTTATTCTTGCCAATGTTGAGTCCAAACAGTGTGTAAACGGGATAAAACTCTGTGTGGTTCATGTTGTGGGAGAAATCAACATAAAACTTACGGCGGGTATACATGTCATCACCTTCATAACCATAAACACCGTCAGCCTCGTCATAGTAGGGACGTATGCCCTCGGGGAATACAAGGTCAAACTGGATGTTGGTGAAGTCAGGCGACGTTTGGCGAGTAAGCATCAGAGGAATCTCAGTGTAACCGGGTTGATCACGCTGGATAACAACGTTCTCCGATGTCAGTCGGTCGCCACAGTTGGTATAGGCAATCTCATCATCGGCGGCTGATGCAGTGAAGCATGCAAGCACCGCCGGAGTCATTAATAAATACTTAAGTTTCATAAGCGTTGAACTATTATTGGTTTTATGGTGCAATATTACAAAAAAAAATCTAAATGTGCTAGTAGTTACTATAAAAAGATAATACAAATGATGTTTTTTGTAATTTTCTCGTTCATGTAACGCCCTCTCAGTAAGCCCCTCCCTACTGGATTTCTGTCCACCGATTAACGGGGAAACCGAAGGTGGTGGGGGCAAGGCTCTCCCTTCCCTTTAGGATTTCTGTCCCCCGATTAACGGGGGAACCGAAGGGGGTGGGACGGGGAGAGGCGTTTTCAAAAAAAAGTGGACCGCCTTGTTGGGCAGCCCACCTTTGTGGTATTGTTAAAGTATCAAAATACTTGATAACCTTAGCAGTCTGAGTTGTACCATCGGCATAAGTGGTAACCATGATGTTAACACCGTCGAAGGGAACATTGCTCTCGGCACCTGCTACGTTAACATACTTAACGCTTGATACAGCCTTAGTTGAGTTGAGGTCCTTAACTGCGCTACCTGCAACAGTGAAAGTGCAGATAACCTGCTCAGCTGCTGTCTCATAAGAATCGTTAGCCTCGTCAGTGTACTTAATGTTAGCAGCCTTCAGGTCATAAGTACCAGCAGCAATACCTTCATCAGCCTTAACGTTGATGTTGTAAATCTGGCAGGGGTTCTTAGTCTCACCATACTGCTTAACGTCACCGTTGTTTGAACCTACAACTGTGTAAGTGGGATACTTGCTAGCATCGAGGAAGTTGTGTTTGAAACCGATAACGTCAACTTTTTTCTTGCCACCAAACTGTGAAAGTTGGCCATCAAGAACATAACCATATTCGCCATCTTCATCAGCAGCGGGGCGGATTCCTTCGGGGAAGGTAACATCCCACTGGATGTTGGTGAAGTTAGTAGTGGGGGTCACGCGAGTGAATACCAAAGTAACTACTGTTACGTCAGTTGAGTTGACCTCGTAATTGGCTTCCAAAGCAGCCATCTTGTCACCACAATCTGTGTAGTCTGTTGCAAATGCATTCAGGCTCATGCCTGCTACGAGAGCAGTAAGAAGTAAAGCTTTAATCTTCATAATTTTTAAAAGTTAAGTTGTTAATAAAAAAATATTAGTAAAAAAATTTCAAAAATCAATATTTTGTGCCTCTCTTGGCACATATAATCAAGAATCCATGATAATCGACATAATAAGTCCAAAAACCTATACACCTAATTATCAATTACTTGAATAGAAAAATGCTATTTTAAGCAACTTTTCAAGTGCAATATTACAAAGTTTTTTTGATACAGCAAAATTTTTTATCTTTTTTTCAAACCTTTTTTCAAAAGTTTTCAACAAAAAAACAAAAAAATTGCCGTTTCTACTTCACATAGGGTTTAACAGCGTCTCGCCAGATGAGGTAACCCTGCCCCATCAGGTGCAGTCCGTCGTTAGTGAGTTCGCGTCGCAGTTTACCCTCGCCGTCGACAAACAGCGGGTAAAGGTTAATCCATGTCACGCCCTGACGTTTTGCCACCTGCTCGAGTGCACGGTTGCCGTCGATGACCACCTGTTCGCGATCTTTGAGGTTCTTCCACATCTTCACGTCGTTGTTGAACGGCAGCATGCTCTGCAGGTAAATCTTGGTACGCGGACTGCCCTTCTTTATCATGACAATCAGCCGTTCCATTGCCCGTCCGATGCTGTCGCCACTGACGCCATGCGAGACGTCGTTGACACCGCTCAGGATAAAGACCTTGGCAGGTTGCCCCTTAATAATAGGGTCAACGCGCTCGATGAGCCCCTGCACGATGTCGCCCACGATGCCGCGGTTCTTGATGCGGTAATTACCGAGCAACTCGTTGAACTCGCAGCCATCGGTCAGGCTATTGCCCAAGAAGACGATATCTTTCTTACCAATCGGCAGAAGGTCGAACAGCGTAGCACGACGCGCATAATAGGTATCGGTGTTGGTGTACCCCTGAGCCATTGCCGCCGGGGCAAGGCTCAAGGCTACCAACAACATTATTATAAGTCTATTCATGATGTTCATGCTTTGTCGCTGTTATAGGCATCAACGGCCTTCTTGACCGAACCGTGAAGGAGCAGCAGCCGCTTGGCGTCTTCATATTCCAGTCCCAGTTCCTCGACGACCATTCGGGTGCCGCGGTCAACAAGTTTGGCATTGGTGAGTTGCATGTTCACCATCTTGTTGCCCTTGACGCGCCCCATCTGAATCATCACGCTTGTCGAAATCATGTTGCAGATCAGTTTCTGCCCCGTGCCCGACTTCATGCGCGAGCTGCCGGTGACATACTCAGGTCCGACAACCATCTCGATGGCAATCTCGGCAACATCGGCAACGGGAGCCTCGGGATTGCTCGATATTGAAGCGGTGAGGCATCCATGCGCGCGAGCGTCACGTAGCGCCCCAATCACATAGGGAGTGGTTCCCGACGCGGCGATACCGATGACGGTGTCCTTGTCGTTGATGTTATACTGCAGGAGGTCTTTCCATCCCTGCTCGGTGTCGTCCTCGGCATTCTCGACGGCGTTGCGCAGTGCATAGTCGCCACCGGCAATGAGACCGATAATCCAACCGGGTTCCATTCCAAACGTCGGCGGAATCTCGCTGGCGTCAAGCACGCCCAGGCGCCCGCTTGTTCCGGCACCCATATAGAAGATTCGTCCACCGCGTTTCATTCGTTCGACGATACCGGTCACCAGTTTCTCGATTTGAGGTATCGCCTTCTGTACGGCATCGGCAACCTTGTGGTCCTCCTGGTTAATCTCGGTGAGAAGGTCGTGTACCGACTTGGTCTCGAGATTGTCGTAGAGCGATGCCTGTTCGCTTATTTTTACAAAAGCCATTTCTTATAAATCAAAAATTAGTTAGCGTGAAACTTGATAAGTCCCTCCATCGGGGTTTGGATGATGTGGCCAATGGTGATGCCCAGCGCCTGTGCGGCCTCAACGAGCACAGCCTTCTGATAGTGTGCAATCGAGCCCACAAAGTTGCATGGCAGGTTCTGGTAGTTGGGATAGTTGGCTACATTGCGCTTGAAGAACGCCGTGAACGAGCGCAGCACGAGGTCGTGAATCTCGGGCACGTCGGCATACTTCTGCAAGAACGGCGCAAATTTTGCCAGATAGCGGTTTGCGGCAGGCTGGCGATAAACTGCCGTGATAATCTTGGTACGGTCGGTATCGTACTCCTCGAGGAACTTCTGACAGATATCCTCGGGCAGTTGTTTCTTGAGCACGTCGCCCACGAGAAGTTTGCCCAGCACGGCACCACTGCCCTCGTCACCCAGGATAAATCCCAGAGGCGAAACATTGTCGACCACGTTCTCGCCGTCGTAGTAGCAAGAGTTGGAACCGGTACCCATGATGCAGGCAATGCCGGGTTCGTGGCCGCACAGCGCACGTGCAGCAGCCAACAGGTCACTTGCCACCTCGACCTTGGTAGCGGTTGTGATATTGGCCTTGAGGGCATTAACAACATTGTTCTTGATTTCGTCACTGATGATGCCGGCACCATAGTAGTAGATTTCATCAACCTTATAACTAACGATATGGGGCATGAGTTCGTCGTGGATGCGCTGAGTCATCTCCTCCTGAGTGAGCATAAGCGCATTCATGCCAGTGGTAAAAATCTGAGCAACTTTCTCTTTTCCGTTAAGCAGACACCAATCAATCTTGGTGGATCCGCAGTCAGCGATTAAAATCATAGTAATTCCTTATTTTTTAAATTTTTATATATATTTTCTTACGATAGAGTGCATAACCAAGGCACCAAACGATGAGCACAAAGGTTATGGCATAGAGGCACGAAGCCGCCTCGGGTGTTGTTGTCAGGGTCTTCCAGAAGTCGTAGATGAGCGAGTGGATACTGATTTTGTCGCCATCGATGTTGGTTCCCAACGAGATGGTACCAAAGATAATCGCCAGCAGCGTACCGGCAAGGTAGCAGAACAGCGGGTTGATGCCAAACGACTGGAAGAAACGGCACCAGCGTTTGTGCCCTTTCAGGTCAATGCAGTAAACCAGCATGGCGAGCACACACGAAGCCATGCCGCAAGTGATCAGCACATAACTTGATGTCCAAGCCTTCTTGCAGCAGGGCACGCCATACTGCAGCAGCCAGCCAACCAGCAGCATCACACTGCCCCAGACGGCAATCTCGACAATGCGGTCACGGTTGTCGTGAACGTCAACGAGGCACTTGCCAATCATGAAACCGATGAGAACATGAGCGATACAGGGCAAAGTGCTGAGAAGTCCCTCGGGGTCAAGCGCAAGACGGATGCCGTAGGCCTCCTCATGATACATGTGGTCCTCGCCCAGAATCGAGAGGTCGACGCGCGACAGGATGTTGTCAAGCGTGAAGTCATATCCGCTGCCAACGCCCAGGATGATGGCATAAACAATCAGGATTATAGGGATAATCCAGGGTATCAGTTTCTGTTTGAAGAAGACAACCACAAGCGAGCCAAAGAAATAGACAAGAGCCAGACGCTGGAACACTCCAAGGATTCGCAGGTTGGCAAACATATCGTGGAAGAACGAAATGTCGGGGTTGTAGAAACTGCGCAGGAACAACCCGAACCACTGCACCAGCCACCCGATGAGGAAGAGCACCAGGGTGCGGCGGCAAATCTTCAGCATCAGGCTGCCGCTGGGCTTAAAATTATATTTACGCAATGAGAAGAACATTGAGACTCCCATCACAAACATAAAGAAGGGGAACACGAGGTCGGTTGGCGACAGTCCAATCCACTCGGCATGTGCAAGCGGTTTGTAAAGATGTCCCCACGAACCGGGGTTGTTGACCAACAGCATGCCCGCGATGGTGATGCCACGCAGGATGTCAACTGCCAGTAATCGTTTGTTTTCGTTTGCCATTATTATTGTTTTTTAGTTGTTACTTCATCAATTAGGTACACCAGCGACTGGTAAGGTATGCCGCTGTGCGTAGTCAATCCAATCTCGCAGGTGCGGCTGTTGGAGAAACCGCGTGTAGCACCCGACTTCTCGACCTGGGCGCGCAGGTGCCTCAGCGCGTAGGCGTTGAGTTCGGGATGGGTGAATCCCTTGTCACCGGCAAATCCGCAGCACCCCACCCCCTCGGGCAGCACCACGTTGGTCGAGCAGCGACGAGCGAGCGACAGCAACTTGGTGTCAATGCCCATCAACCGCGTCGAGCATGTCAGGTGAATTGCGACAGTCTCGTCGGTGGGTTTGAAGTCAAGGCCATCGGCAACATAGTCGTGGATGAACTCCATCAGTTCGAGCGGTTTGACCTGTTTCATGTGCTCCCGCATGCGGTGCAGGCACGGACTCTGGTCACAAACAACGGGCAGTTTGCCGCCTTCGCTTGCTTTCAGCAACGCCGCCTCGAGCTGGGCAGTCTTGCGGTCGGCAATGTCGGGCATGCCCTTGCTCTCCCAAATCATGCCGCAGCACATGCTGTTCATGCCATCGGGGAAGATGACCTGCCATCCGGCCTTGGCGAGAAACGCAACAACCTTATCGACCAAGTCGGTCGAGGTTCCCTTGGTTGCACGTCCCATCGTCTGGTTAAGGCAGCTGGGGAAATATACCACACGCTTGTCGGCAGCGGATTGGGGCACCGACTTCATGCTGTGGGCCTTGGGCATGGAAGGAGTCCACAGTGGCACTCCCGCCTTGTGCAGTGCCTTGCCCACCACTGTCACGCCGTTATCGCCAATCAGGCTGTGTGCAGCGTTTGCCATATATAGCAGTCCCTTGATGCCGCCCTTCATCAGCGGCATGTGGTTGCCGGCGAAATTGCCCACGCTATGAGCCAGCGAGCCGGGGGCATGCTGTGCGTTGCGCAGGTTATGGGTCAAGTTGCCCACGTTTATCTTCATCGGGCAGGAAGTGCTGCACAGCCCGTCGGCAGCACAGGTTTCCTCGCCATAATATTTGTATTGTTTCTCGAGACGTTTAAGCCTCTCGGGTTCGAGTCCCGTTGCACGCAGCCGTGCCATCTCGCGCTGGACGATGATGCGCTGTCGCGATGAGAGTGAGAATCCGTAGGTGACACAGTTGACCTCACAGAAACCGCACTCGATGCATTTGTCCACGTTGTCGTCGGTCAGCGGCATGGGTTTCACGCTCTTGATAAAGCACTCGGGGTCGTCATTGAAAATCACACCGGGATTGAGTATGCCGTCGGGGTCAAAGAGCTTCTTGACCTCCTTCATGATGGCATACGCCTTCTCTCCCCACTCCTTCAGAACAAACGGTGCCATGTTGCGGCCCGTGCCGTGCTCGGCCTTGAGGCTGCCGTCATACTTGTCGATGACGAGTTTGACGGTGTCCTCCATCAGGCTGCGATATCGCTGCACGTCGTCATCGGTCTCGAACGACTGCGAGAGGATGAAGTGATAATTACCCTCGAGGGCATGACCATAGATACAGCTGTCCTCATATCCGTGTTTCTTGAGCAACTCGACGAGATCGATTGTGGCGTCGGGCAAATCCTTGATGTGGAAAGCGACGTCCTCGATGAGTACCGTCGTGCCCAGCGGGCGGGTACCGCCAACACTGGGGAAAATGCCCGACCGTATTGCCCAATACTTGCCATACTCCTTTGGGTCGCTCGTGAAACGTGCCGGCACAAACAAGGGGTATGGTTCGAGCAATTTATTGATTGCATTGATGTTGTCATCAAGTTCCTGCTGAGAATCGGCAAAAGTCTGGATCAGCACCGCGGTAAGGTTCTCGCCGGTAGTGTCGTTGACCGACTCGAGCGACTTGCGGTCAAGAATCTCGGCACAATGTACGGGACCCGTTTTCATTGCCACGACAGCCTCGCAGGCGCGACGCATGTCGTCAAAATAGAGCATGGCGCTGGCACGGAACGGATGCAGCGGACCGGTCTTCATGGTGACCTCGCTGACAAACGCCAGAGTGCCCTCGCTGCCTACCAGCAGGTGGGCAATGATGTCAAAGGGGTCGGTGAACATGACAAACGGATAGATGTTCAGTCCTGTCACGTTCTTGATTGAATATTTATACCTGATACGGTCGGCAAGTTCGGCATCGGCAAGGATGGTGTCACGCAGGGATTCGATTCCCTTCACAAAGTCGGGATGGGTTTGCCTGAACTCCTGTCGGCTCGCCTCGTCGCCAGTGTCGAGCACAGTGCCGTCGGCAAGCACGATGCGTGCCGAGAGCAGCATACGGTCGCTGTTGGCATGTGTGCCGCAGCTCATGCCCGACGCGTTGTTCATGACAATGCCGCCGACCATCGCCGAGTTCTTGGACGCAGGGTCAGGGGTGAACGACTTGCCATACGGGGCGAGAATCTGGTCAACGCGCGCCCCGACAATGCCGGGCTGCAGTTTGATGACGTTGGCATCGTCAAGAACTGTGTAATCCTCCCAGTTCTTGCCGGCAACAATCAGGATTCCGTCTGTCACGGTCTGTCCCGAGAGACTGGTGCCGGCAGCGCGGAAGGTGACCGGCAGTTTCATGTCGTGTGCCGCCTCGAGCAGACGCGAAACCTCCTGCTCGTCCTTTGAACGCACCACCACCTGCGGCAGATGCCGGTAGAAACCTGCATCGGTGCCCCACGCCAACAGGCGCAGGTCGTCGGTGTAGATGCGGTCGCCGTCAATAAACGAGGCGATGCGGT
>JAGHSV010000071.1 GCA_018065665.1 Candidatus Sodaliphilus aphodohippi | reverse complement strand
GGCGATGTTGTTGTCAAGAGCGGCGCTGAATACGAGATTGAAGCCAAGGGTGATGTAAAACTGATGCCAGGCTTCTCGGTGGAGAAAAACGCAGTTTTCAGTGTAACATCAGCAACTTTTTAATAAGAAATAACTAACTTTGCAAAAAAAAGATTTAATATGAAAAAGCTAATGTTATTATTGGCAATCATGTTTGGCATGGCAACAGCCCATGCACAATTCCGTTTGCCCAAGTACCAACCGCTGCTCGAGGAAGGCAAGGTATGGGTGAATACTGTGAGATATTTTAACTCCTTTACAGAGGAAACCATTACCTTTAATTTCAGGTATGAGTTACGGGGTGACACAACCTTCAATGGTGTGACTTACAAGAAATGCTATGCAATACCCGAAGACAAGGAACTGGCAGCAAAAGCTCTCGGTTTCAGATGGAGCGATACTGAACCTGTTGAATACCTATATGAAGAAAACATGAAAGTGTATTTCACATATAACTACCTTTACTATGACATTAGGCGATGCGAATTGCCGCCATTGGCTAAACTTCCATATTTAGACGAAAAACAATATGTACTTTATGATTTTGAAAAACATCGGCTTGAAGCCCAAGCGAATCAGAAAGAACCGACTATGATAAAAATCGATGGCACGTATAGATGTCTATTCAGCGAGCAACAAAGCGAAAAGGAGCCGGTCTATGACATATTAGAATCAGTAGGTAGCATCGGAGGTGATTACTATGGATCATTAATTTATAGGTATTGGAATGAGTTGGTGGCGCCTATTGATTACTCCATAACCCTGTCCCATGTGCTGAACGCAAATGGCGAAATCATCTACAAGAGCCCGAATTACTGGGAACCGGCAGCAGTCAACGACGTGAAGGTCACCAAGCCCGCCGACAACAGCTACTACAACCTGATGGGCCAGCCGGTGGCACATCCCGAGGACGCCCCGGGCATCTACATCCATGAGGGAAAGAAAGTAGTGGTGAAATAAAAGCCTCTCCCAACCCTGCAGCCTCACCCCAACCCCTCTCCAGTAGAGAGGGCTATCAGTTAGAGCGTTACGATGACACTGCGTCTGGAAGGCGCTATCTGTATAACCCCGTAGGTACTCGTCAGAGGGCCTGCGGGGATTTTTGCAGACAGCAGAGTGATGACGGAGTTGCTTCCAAGCTCCACCGGTTACAATTGCCCACCCGAACCCAAACCACTATCTTTGCCAGCATGATGAAAACGATAATACCAACAGAAACCAACCACCTGAGTCACCCGAGTCACCTGAGTCATGTGAGTCTGAGTCAATGTGAGTCACCTAAATTGCTGTAACATCCTCATAGTAAGCCTCTCTCTACTGGAGAGGGGTCGGGGTGAGGCTCTTGAATCACCTGAACAGCGAAGCGTTCTGAAAAGCCGCCAGGCGCTCCGAGGAGTGCAACGTTCCGGGAAGCGAAGCGCTCCCACCTTCCCTCCTTCCCCCCCTATTTCTTCTTGTAAAAGACGAGCTTATAGGTGCGGGGAGCGTCAAATGTCAGGATCTGGCGGGCAAAGTCGCTGCCTTTCATCTCTTTGGTCTCGCCCTCGAACTGCTCGACAACATAAGTCGCGTCGGGGTCGATGCCCTGCAGTTTCAGGTAGAACGAGTCCTCGGTGCAGGCCTTGCGGCGGAACAACATGAAGAATCCCTCGCCCGTTTTAGTGTCGTTCAACTGATAACCGGCAAACTGGTCGGGACCTTCAAAGGTGTTGTCGGTCAATGCATAGAAGTCTCCCATGAACAACGGGCGGACACGGTTGGCAATGGTGAACA
>JAGHSV010000149.1 GCA_018065665.1 Candidatus Sodaliphilus aphodohippi | reverse complement strand
ATTTTGTCCAGTTCCTTTTCAAAGTCGGCGAGATATGCGTTCACCTCTTTGTTCTGCCCGAACTCATCAAGGTAAAGTTTGGCGAACCTGAACGCCACACGCGCCAGCACCTCGTGAGATGTGGCATTCTCTCCGAAGAGATGGGTGTATTTGTCCCACAGCGTGTTGACATACTTCTCGGCATCCTTATACGATTTCTCGTCCTCGGGGTTTACCACGAGGGGGATGGCGTCGACGTCGGCCAGGTTAATCCATATTTCGCGTTTCTTTTTCTCTGCCATTATTGTCAATTATGCATTTAACTGTGCAATGCATTTGTCAATGTCCCGCACCATCTTGGAAATCAGACTTCGGGCCTTGGACTGCTGCTCGGGCGAGGGAGCCACCGAGTGGGCCATCAGGAGGTACTCGTTGTCGCGTTTGAGGCGTTGTATCTCTTTTGTGAGCCTTTCTATCTCGGCTTGCTGCTCGGCAAGTTTCTTGTCGGCCTCGGCTTTCTCGTTGCTCAGCATGCGGTATTTTTCCACCAAGACATTGCTCTTGCTGATGATGCGTTCCAACGTGCTATGCAACTCTGAAGCCATATTATTCCAAGTTTTTTACAAAATTACAAAAAAAACATGAATTGTGTGCAAGAAAAATGAATATTTTCTCTTAATATCTGTGATTTTTCGGTTTTGGGTTGTAACTTTGCAGAATAATGAAAGGACTGGTTATAAAAAACACTGGCAGTTGGTACGTTGTTCGCGATGAAAACGGTGCCCTGCACAATTGCAAAATCAAAGGCAATCTGAGGCTGAAAGGTTTCAGATGCACAAACCCCGTAGCCGTTGGCGATATTGTCAATGCCGAGCCGCGTGACGACGGCACTGCGCTGATTGTCAGCATTGAACAGCGACGCAACTACATCATTCGCCGTGCCAGCAACCTGTCGAAGGAGTTCCAGATTATTGCCAGCAACATGGATCAGGCTGTGCTGGTGGTCACACTGGCCAATCCCGTCACCAACACCACGTTCATTGACCGTTTTCTGGCAACGGCCATGGCCTACCGCATTCCGGTGGTGATTGCCATCAACAAGACCGACCTGCTCGAGGGCGAGGACCGCGACTTGCTTGATGCCGTTGCCAACCTCTACCGCACCATCGGCTACACCGTCATACCGGTCTCGACAGTCAGCGGTGAGGGCATGGACATGCTGCGCGAGGCATTAACCGGCAAGACATCGCTGCTGTCGGGCAACTCGGGCGTCGGCAAGTCGTCGATTATCAATAAGATGGTTCCTGGTGCCGAACTACGGGTTGGCGACGTGTCGCAGTCACACCACACAGGTATGCACACCACCACCTTCAGCGAGATGCTGGACCTGCCCGACGGTGGTTGCATCATTGACACTCCGGGAGTCAAGGGGTTCGGTACCATTGACTTTGACCGTTATGAGACAGCCCATTACTTCCCCGAGATTTTTAAGGTGTCAGAACAGTGCCGGTTTGGCAACTGCACCCACACCCATGAACCGGGCTGTGCAGTCCGCGAGGCCGTCGAGCAGCATCTGATAAGCGAGTCTCGCTATGCCAGTTACCTTAGCATCCTCGAGGATGACCCCGACGACAAATACCGTAAACCTTATTGATGCCGCAAACCGGTTTTTCTTTGAGAAATTATTTGTTGCATTATATGCCTGTAATCTAAAATTTATGAGTACTTTTGCCAAACAAACAACCAATATCAGATGAAACAGATTTTTTCAGCCATTATACTGACCTTGATGCTGACGGCATGCGGTACAATGTTCAAGTCGGCCGAGGAGAAAGCCGCCTATGAGGCGGGAATCACCCAGCAAGTTGTCGAAAACCTCGATAACCGTCACTATGTTATCGATGTCACCTACATGAGACCGCGTGGTTCGATGCTGCCTCCGCGCCGTGTTACCAACTTCTCGCTCGAGGTCAAGGGAGACACTGTGGTGTCATACCTGCCGTACTTTGGCGAAGTTTGGGGCAGTGCCTACAATTACGGTGGTCCCAGCGGGCTTAACTTCACGGGCATCATCAGGGAGTATATCGAGCAGCCTGCCGGTCGCGACCTCGAGCGCATACAGTTCGTTACCGACAGCAAGGAAGACCGTTACCTGTTCATGCTTGACATTTTCAGCAACGGCAAAACAACCATCAGCGTCATCGGCGAGAACCGCCAGTCAATAGACTTTGACGGTGATATGAGACTGAAATATTAACAATCAAAACAATAAAAAAACCATGAAAAATCTCCTTTTAGTTGCAATTACGCTCATTGTCGCGCTGGCGGCATGCGGTAACAAGCAAAAAAATGACAGTGGAGCAACTGCCTCTGAGCAGGTGCAGTACATCAAATTTATCGAAGACTACTTGGCGTTTGACACGGCAATGATGAAAGAGCGCATTGAATCGGGTGTCATGATGAGCGGTCTTGAGTTTGATCATGACAGCCTGGTGGCGGTGGCGGGCAAAGCGGCAAATGAAGCCAACACGCTGAGAGACCGATGCATCTCCCTCATCAGGGCAAATAAAATGCGCCAACTGCACGACCTCATCATGCAGAACCAAAAAGTGTTTACAACATCACCCAACACAACCCTTGAACGCGAATTTCAACTCACCGACATGGTGCTCGACCTTGCTGCGAAATGTTATCCCAACGACTCCGTCAAGCGCAACACCGATGCGGTCGAGATGTACTCCTGGCTGTTCTTCCATGCCAGAATGCTCGAGTCGATGAAAGGTGTTGGCGATACCGTCGTTTATGTTCACCCGGCACACCTGCAGATTGCAAGAAACCTGATGCAGGCCTACAACAACCTGCATGATTATGACAAAGCAATCGAGGTGGGCGAAGAGGCATTCTATATGTGTGTCCAGTTATATATTGCCAACGACGAATCGGCCGATATCATCCGACAACTCATCTCAACCTATGAGAAAGCCGGACGAACCGATGAAGCGGCCAACCTGCGCAAGTGCTTCAACGGCCACTAACCTCAACCATTAGAAATTCAGCTCAATTGGCGAATGTGGCGTGGTTTATAGGGATGGCGACGAGCATCAGTCTTATCGGCGGCCCAAACAGTAACCGCAAGCATTGATGCAAGTCCTCGCGAACGAGTCGTTGAATCCAAGTTGTTTTTCCCGGAGAACAAACTCATGTGTGTACGTACAGCCAACAGTATTTCCTGACAATCAGGAGTGTTGATTCCCAACTCACATAAGTATTTCACCGATAGTGCCGAATGGCGGTTGTCATTCAGGTGGTGTTTCTTGATTTTAGACCCCTTGAAATAAAACAGCTTGGCTTTGCAAAGATCATGGCAAATAGATGCCAGTACCATGTCATCCTCGGCCATAACATCATTAAATATATCACATTTAATTCCCACGCACCTGCGTAGCAAACCAACTATTTTTTTGGGGAATTTTTTTGCGCTGCCCCGGCTCTAAGTCGTTCCAGTCCTTGACAATCCTGTAAACGCCCTGCGAGTGCTCGGCCAATCCGCCCGGGGAACTATGATGCCGTTTGTGTCCCGAAGGGCGATAATAAAAACCGCTCTCGTCAAGGAATGTAAGCAACGGCTGGACATCCACCTTTTGAACCTTCTCAAGCAGACCGATAATAACCTCACGCTGCTCAACTATACGCTTGACATCCTTAAGACGCTGCTCCTCATTGGAGTACCAACCATTAATCTTTTTATATACACGCTCACCAAAGTCGTCCGAACTCATTGTCTTAAACTGATTACCCATATAAAATTGATATTTTAGAATTATAGTACAAAGTTACTGTCAGTTTCCCAAAACAACGCATTTTTTTATACGTATAAATTATTCCCGATAAATGAAAATTTAGCGGTAATTTTGCTGCCGAAATAAAAAAACATTATATATTTGCAGAAAAGAAAGCAATTAACACTTTATATTATATGAAGATTCTACATACCAGCGACTGGCATCTTGGTCACATGCTTTACAATTATGATCGGACAGACGAACACAAGCATGTCCTTGACCAAATAATTGCTATTGTAAAGGAACAAAAACCAGATGTAATGCTCCTAACTGGAGACGTATTTCACACAACAAACCCGTCGGCATCGGTACACAGGTTTTACAACGATATTATGTTAGACCTGCATGATGCACATCCGTCAATGCGCATTGTCGTTACCGCAGGCAATCATGACGGTGGAAGGCGACTCGAAGAAACACAGCGCCTATGGGAACATTTCTCGGTTGATGTGATTGGCAATATCAAGCGTGATGAAGACGGCAATATATCTGACCAGCACATCATTGAAATTAAGGACAAATGTTTTATCGTAGCTGTTCCCCACACCTATGCCAAGACCGAGGACGTTTTCAATCCATTGCTGCAAGAAGTTGAGAAGCACAATACTAACAACCTGCCCGTAATCATGACTGCCCACATGGCGGTGGCGGGAAGCGATATCAAAGGCCACAACACTAACATAATTGGTGGCATGGATACTCGTTCGCTGTCGGAATTCGGCACAGGATATGACTACCTTGCCCTCGGGCATATCCACCGCCCACAATGGATTGACAATAGCGAGAGCCATGCACGATATTCAGGGTCAATCATTCCTGTCAGTTTTGACGAAGATTATGAGCACAGTGTGACGATGATTGACATCAGCAGGCATGGCGAAAAAATAGAGAGCAATACTACCATAATTCCCCTCACGCCCCTTCGTGAGGTAAAAACCATTCCAGACGAGGCAGTAACATTTGAAGAAGGACTTGAAATATTGCAGAACCTTGATAAAGACGATAATTCATATATCCGCCTCAAAGTCAAGGTTAAAGATTTCTTGCCTGCCAATAGTGACGCAAAGGCACGTCTCGCGGTAGAAGGCAAGGAATGCCGTTACTGTACATTCCTTCAAGTCCACGAAACCAGTGATACAACCCCAAGTGACCACAGGTCTATTGTGATACGCTCCCACCATGAGCAAGCTACACCTCTTGAAGTTGCCCTTAATTATTACAAGCAAACTTTTGGTACCGATATGGACCAAGAATTAATTGATTTATTTAACATAGCAGAAAACACAAAAGACGATGAAATTACAGAAACTGATAATTAACAACATCGCATCCATCACCGATGCTACAATTAACTTTGAAGAAGAGCCATTAAAGAGTTCGTCTATTTTCCTCATTACCGGTCCCACAGGGTCGGGGAAAACCACTATACTTGATGCCATCTGTCTTGCGCTGTTCAACAAAACTCCTCGCCTTGATTCGGTAGCAGCCGAGAAATTTATTGACGGGAATACTTACTCAAATAATGATGAAGCAAGCATAAACGACCCGCGAGTGTTGATGCGCCTTGGTTGTACAGAATGTTCAGTAAAACTTTATTTTAGTGACGATAGCGATAATGAATACATGGCAACATGGAGCGTTGGTCGTGCAAATCATCGAATTGACGGAAACATTAAAAATGTGGAGTGGAAACTTTGGAAAGCGGACGGTAGTTTAATAACACAAAAGACCACTGATACAAGAGGCGAGATTCAACGAATACTTGGGGTTAGTTATTCTAATTTCATCCGTACGGTGATGCTTTCACAAGGAGAGTTCTCAAAGTTCCTGAAAAGCAAGGCATCTGAAAAATCTTCTATCCTTGAGAATCTTACTGGAACCGACATTTACAAGCAGGTTGGGAAAAGCATAGCTAACCACTACAAAAATGAAAAGGGAAAACTGGATAAACTCGAAGCAAAGATTAATGGAATAAGTTTGTTGGATGAAGAGCAAAAACAAGGGTGTCGAACTTCTATAGATCAAAAAGAACAAGCAATAAAAAAACTTAATAACCAGCAGGATACCTTATTGGCAATAGATAAGTGGAAAGATGATTTTGACAAAGCAACCAATGATATAAAGTCGGCCACAACAGATTTGAAAGTACTCCAAGACAAGTTTGATTCTGACGAATATCAAAATAAAGACACACTTGTCAAGGACTATGATTCCACAACCGAAATACGCTCTAAATATCAAAAATATGAGGCCTATGTTAAGACGGAAAGGGAGCAGGCCGCAAAACTTTCTGATGAACTCAGTAATACTATCTATGAAGGTTCTCAATTTGATAATGCTATAAACCCTATTAAAGAAATCGATAGCATTATAGACAATCTCAACCAACAGATTTCTAAGAAGAACTGTGAGCGAGAATCATTGAAACCAACAGAATTAGCTAAAGATCTCGCAAGCTGCCAAACAAAAAAGGCTAACCTTGAAAATGCCAAAACACTGTTTGGCAACATAATATCGGCCAAAAAGAAAGAAGCCGATGCCAAAACCCAACTGGATGAACAGAAAAGGAAAAAAAGCGATTTGGAATCAAAAACATCAGCTTTTCAAGAAAAGGCAGAGAATGCCAGAACGGAATTCACCAGTAAGGAAAACGAATATAATGAGGCTAAGGATTCATGCGCTAACTGGGCAAAAGAAGCTCGCCGGAAACTGAAAGTTGGAGATTCGTGTCCTGTTTGCGGTGCCAAAATTGACTCAGTACTCAGCGACGAGAGCTTTATTTCTGTACTCAAACCTATTGAAGAGAGTCTCAAAAAATTGAGACAAGCTAAAGAAGATGCCGAAGGTGCCCTTTCCAAGCATAAGGGCCTAATCAACGGCATTGACATCAGCACCTTTGAAAAAAACCTTGAAACTGCCAAGTGTGCCGTAACGGAAGCAAAAACAAATTTCAGTAAAAATCCTGTCTACAATGAACTCAAAGATGCAAAAGACATTGTAGCCAAAGCTGATGAGATGAAAAACGAAATAGAGCAACAAGCTTCTCGCATCAAAGCTGATTTGAATAAGGCTGAAGATCTTCTCGGGGAAATAACCCCATTGCAAGAACAAAAAGATGCTATTTTGGAATCAAGAACCAGAATTCGAGGTATCATCAACTCTCGTGATGAGGCACATGAAAGTGCTCAACGTTGTTTAGAATCAATTAACCAATATCTTCAGGGTGATGGAACCATGACCTTGGACCGTATCAAGGAACTTTGCAATACTCCGGCAAGTGACATTTCAATGGCAAGACAGGCTATTAGTACAATCAACAACCAAATTAATAGTTTCAAAACAACTATAGCAAATGCTCAAAAGTCGCTTCATGAACTTGAGAAACCTGAAATTCCCGACAGCTTGGACCTTGCTGAGTTGAAAGTCAAGATTGAAGAGGTTAAAAATGATATTATAAGAGCATCTGAGGAAAAAGGAGCCAAAGAAAACGAGTTGGAGACCGATAAAAAAAACCACGAAAAACTTGCCAGTGAAATTAAGGAAAAGGAAAAGCAAGAAACCATTACCCAGAAATGGGAACGGCTTTACAAAATGTTTGGAGTTAGCTCGGGCGATACATTTAGAAATATCGCACAAAGTTTTGTGCTTCAAGAACTTCTGATTAATGCTAACGAATATCTCATACAATTTACCGATCGATATGAGATGACCTGTTCGCCCGGTTCTCTGACCATTCTTGCCATTGATAAGTACCAAGGGGGTAAAAGACGACCGGTATCAAACATTTCGGGTGGCGAAAGTTTCCTGTTCTCTTTATCACTGGCATTAGGTCTAAGTAGCCTAAGCAAGAACAGTCTGAGCATTGATACTTTATTTATCGATGAAGGATTCGGCACACTGAGTGAGGATTATCTCCAGACGGTTATGTATGCTCTAGAGCGGCTCCATGACCTAAACGGACGCCGAGTTGGTATCATCTCTCATGTTGAAGGGTTACGGCAAATACCAACCCGCATCGAACTCAGCACAACACCCGGCAACAATAGTACAATTAAAGTTGTTTCAGATTAAATACTCATATTATTCACCCATTGCATCATCCGTAACTGGGGATGCAAAACAATCAAACGTTACAAAGAATGAAACATGTTTTTAATATCGCAATATGCGTTTGGGCTGCTTTTAGTGTAGCCTCCTGCAACTCATCGCAGACCGAGAACAACGAAACGTCACAAGATAGCGCAACCAATGCCGACACCACCCGGGTTGTTGACAGTGTGGCAATTCGTGAGGCTCAGTGGCGGGCCGACTCGCTCGCAATGTGCCAGCGTCAAACCTACGACCTCACTTTCTTTGAACTGCGCGGACCCGTAAGAAAAGTGAAACGAAACGGTTTTACATACGAGTTTTCAAGAGACGGGGAATTGACAAAAGTGAACGGGAAAGATCCGTTCAAGGGAACACCCTATGATGATGGAACTTTCACCAATAAAGTGTGTTACCATCGCGACAAAGAGGGGCGGATTGTTAACGAGGAGGTCTGGGAAGGCACTGTTGACTACACGTGGAATGGCGATAGGCTAATCGAAGAAAGCGGCACTTCTGAGGGGTTCAGCTGGAACTATAAATACTCTGTGGATAGCATAGGCAGCATATTGGCTATTAAAGGTGTCGAGGGCGAAACCGGTGAAGAATCCCCGATATCCTATAACTACACCCCCGATAAATTTGACAGTTATGGAAACTGGACGGTGAAGGCCGATAAGAAACGAGGTCCCACCTTCCAACGCACCATTACCTATTATCCCATCAAGAGGGAACAGTCAAAGAAATAACCTAACGGTAGCGGGAACGTAGGATGCGTGGCAGTTGGCTCACGACGAGGTCATGCGACTCGGTTATCCATGACCGCAAGTCGGCATCGTCAACGTGACTGTAGTAGACATCGCTCCAGTGGCGCTTGTTCCAGTGCCACGCCGGTGTGACGGCATCGTGGGTGGCACGCAGTTCCTCGTTGCGGTCGGGTGAGAGTTTGAAGGCAAAGTGCGGCTCTTTGGCGCCTCCGACATAAAGGCACAGGAAGATTTTGCCTTCGACGCGGAAGGTGACGTTGTCCTCGCCAAAGGGCATGTCCTCGGTCACGCCGGGCAATGACAGGGCATATTCCCTAACTTCTTCGATGTTCATGGTTTACAGCAATATTAACGATAGCAACGCCACCGTGATGATGGCTGTGACGCCCATCAGCAGGGTCATCAGGGTGTGGGTGCGGTAGCCGTCCTGTGCCTTGATGCCACCAAAACCGGTGACTACCCAGAAGTAGCTGTCGTTGGCATGAGAGACTGTCATGGCTCCGGCACCGATGGCCATGACCACAAGAGCCGCCGCCATTGGGGTATTGAAACCAAGCACCTGCATCATCGACCCCGTGTCGCTGAAGGCGCCCATGATGCTCGCCGTGGTGGTGATAGCCACGGTTGACGAGCCCTGGGCCGACTTGAGCACAGCCGCAATGATGAACGGGAAAAATACGCCCAACATGGTTACTCCGCCGGCACACGACTTGATGATGTCAACAAAGCCGCTCTCGGCAATCACGGTGCCAAGCACACTACCGGCAGCGGTGATAAAGATGATGGGGCCCGCTGTCTTGAGCGAGTTGTTGGTGATGTCGCTGAGCTTCTCGCCACAGGCACGGCGCAGTAGCGGCAGGCTGCACAGGAAACCGACGATGAGCGCAATGACCGGTTTGCCCAGGAAGGTGATGACGGTCGCAACCGCATCGGGCATTGGCACATAGGCCACCGCACTGCCCATCGCCATCAGCAATATGGGCAGGATGATGGGGCCAAACGATGCGATCCCCGATGGAGTGTCACCAGTGTCAAAGACCACCTCGTTGCCGTTGTCGGCCTCATCGAGCGATTTTATCTTATGGCTGATGCGTCCGGCAAAGAAATAGGCTGGGACAAGGCTGACAAGCGATACCACTACGCCTATGCCGATGACAAGCAGCAGTTGACCGTCAACGCCGAGCATTCCCGCTGCTGCAACGGGGCCCGGAGTGGGCGGTATGAACACATGGGAGGCAAAAAGGCCTGCCGAGAGCGCCAACGTCAACGCCACCGACGAGGTACCCGTCTGACGCGCCAGCTGACGGCGAATGGGGTTTACAATGACAAAACCGCTGTCACAGAACACGGGAATCGATACAATCCAACCAATCAGCAGCATAGCCAGTCGCGGATGCCTCTTGCCCACAGCACGTTGCACCACCGTCGCCATCTTGACGGCAGCACCGCTCTTCTCCAGTATCGTACCGATGAGAGTACCGAATATGATAACCAGACCGATGCTAGTGAACACGCTCGAGAACCCCTTGCCGACGGTCTCGGGGACCTGGGCCAACGGAATGCCGACCACGACGGCAAGCAAGATGGCCGTGAATATGATAGCAAGAAACGGATGCACATGCCACCGCGAGATGGCTAGCACCATGATAACAATCGCAACAGCGAAAACAAGTAACATTGTCAGGGCCGACATAACCTTACCTATACATTAATTATTATAATCACAAAGGTACTAATTTTTTCGGAAAAGGCAAAAACCCACGTTATTTGGCAAGGAAACGGCGGGCTATGATACGGGCGGTGGCAGTGACGTGCACTGTGGCCACTGCGGGTGCCAGCAGTTGTTCGAGCGGCAGGTCGCTGCCGTCGTTGATGTTGTAGAGCGCGGCAAATCCGGCTTCGAGCAGTTGGTCTGCATCCTCGATATGTCCTGCCATGAGGCACACCGGTACATGGTGTCGGCTGCCTATTGCCAACACGCCGGCAGCAGCCTTGCCCATTACCGTCTGGCGGTCACTGGCACCCTCGCCGGTGATGACCAGAGATGAACGTGAGACATGCTCGTCACAGTGTAGGGCATCGAGCACGACATCGATGCCGGGACGCAGCGTCGCCTTCAGGAAACAGCGCAGTGCATATCCCAGTCCGCCGGCAGCACCGTCGCCGGGACAGGTTCCGTCGTTGCCAGTCAGGGCGGCAAAACGCCTCGCCCCGCTGTCCAGACGCTGCACCATGGCCTCGTCCGCCCCTTTTTGCGGTCCATAGACGGCTGCAGCGCCACGCTCGCCGCACAACGGGTTGTTGACATCGCACAGACAGGTGAAGCGCGACTCGACAAGTGCCGGATGCATGCCTGCGGTGTCAATTGAGATTACCTGTTCCATCAGGCCGCCGGTCATATATCCGCTGGAGTCACCGTCAATGCCAAAACGCACACCCAGTGCCTGAAGCATGCCGGTGCCGACGTCGTTTGTGGCCGAACCGCCCAGTCCGACCAGGAAGTTGCGGCAACCGCGATCCAGTGCATCTATAATCAGTTCGCCCAGGCCTCGTGTGGTGGTGTTCTCGGGGTTGCGCTCGTCCACGGGCACCAACGGCAGTCCGCTGCTTTGTGCCATCTCGATTATGGCAGTGCCGTCGGGCAACAGCCCGTAGCAGGCATCGACAGGGCGGCCAACGGGGCCACATACGCTACATGTAACCATCTGCCCGCCAAGGGCGTCGGTCAGTACACGTGCCACCCCCTCGCCACCGTCGGCAACAGGCAGCAGCGCCACGTCGCACCCGGGGCACTCGTCAAGAACACCCCTCGCAGCCGCCTCACATGCCTCTCGGGCAGTGAGACACCCTTTGAACGAATCTATTGCAATAACCGCTTTCATTGTGCCAACTTGAGTTTCTGCTGCGCCTCCATCTTGGTTATCTGGCGCATCTCGATAGCGAGCAGCACGGCAGCCACGATAACCGCAGCTGCATCACTGAACGGGAACGACATCCACACACCGTCCAGTTTCCACAGGTTGGGCAGGGTGAACAGCATGGGAATCAGGAATATGATTTGTCGCGTGAGACTCATGAAAATCGATTTGCCGGCTGCACCGAGCGACTGGAAGAAGTTGGTTGCCACAATCTGGAATCCGGCAACCCAAAACATGCTGGTGGTGATGCGCAACGCATGCTCAGAGGCGTCGAGCAGCCCGATGTCATTAGTGAAAATCCGTGCCATCGCTCGCGGGCATACCTGACCGGCCAGCGTACCCAGCCCGCATGCCAACGTGCTCACGGCGGCAACCAGCCAAAATGCCTTCTTCAGGCGGTCAAAGTGACGCGCGCCATAGTTATATCCAACAATTGGCTGCATGCCCATGCACACGCCAATCACAAAGGTAACCAGCAACTGGGTAAGCGTCACAAAAATGCCTATCGCAGCCACACTCGAGTCGCCTCCATAGCGATATACCGTGTTGTTGATGATTGCGTTGACCAGGCACCCGGCAGTATTGACAATGCACGGCGCGGCACCAATGGCTATGATGGGCATCAGAACCTTGCGGCGCAGCCTGAAAGTGCCTCGCTTGAAATGGATGGCGTTCTTCTTGTTGCAGAAGTGCAGCAGCACGAACGCCGCACTGATACCCATTGAGATATCGGTGGCGATGGCGGCGCCCTTGATTCCCCAACCCAGCACAAAGATGAAAATCGGGGCGAGTATCACGTTCAGCCCTGCACCGATAAACATCGTGATCATGGCCTTGGTGGGATAGCCCGTTGCCCTCATCACGTTATTATAAGAAAAACACAGGTTGTTCATCAACAACCCGGGCAGGATATACATCATGAAGTCGTGGGCATAGGGCAACGACCTGTCGCTGGCACCAAACAGGCGCAGCACCGGGTCCATGAAAAGGGCAAACATACCCACATAGAACGTACCGAACAGCAGTGTCATCACAATGCTGTTGCCCAGAATCTCCTCGGCCATGCGCTTGTTGCCCTGACCAAGAACGATAGACGTGCGGGCACTGGCTCCGGCACCGATGAGCACGCCGAACGCCACGCTAACGTTCATCACGGGGAACGTGATGGCAAGACCGGCAATAGCGTCGGGACCCACACCCTGCCCGATAAAAATTCGGTCAATAACATTATAAATCGACATCACCACGATGCCGACTACTGCCGGTAAACTATACTTCCACAGCAATTTACCGATAGGGGCTGTCCCAAGTTCGTTAAGACGTTCGAGATTGTCCATCCTCGTTTTTCTGAATTGCGACTGCAAAGGTACAAAAAAAGTGCCAATCAGCGTCCCTGTTCAAACCTAAAAGAACTCATCAAACCAACAACCGCCAGATACCACACCAACAGTTAAACCGCAAACATACACACCTTATTGTAACTTTGACTCCTCTTGACAAACCTCGCATCCACAATACGTAACTACCAACATGGGTAGCAATTCGTAAATATAAATAGGTAGCAAAATATTTTTTGTATTATACG
>JAGHSV010000133.1 GCA_018065665.1 Candidatus Sodaliphilus aphodohippi | reverse complement strand
TGTAAACATAATATTTGACAGCGGAAACTATGCTACAGTGTAAAATCAATAACTATTGGTGGTGGCGCAACTCAGAATTTAAGAATTGTGAGTCCGCTTGTCGTGTATTGTAAAGTTAGATTAACAACAAATATCTTAGACCTGCCGAATCTCACGGCAGGTCTTTTTTTATTAGTATACCAAAGAATTATGATGAATTACAATGTGGACGAAAATGGCTTTTATGGAGAGTTTGGCGGTTCTTTTGTTTCCAATTCTCTAAGAGAAAGCCTTGAGGAATTGAAACTCAATTACCTCAGAATTATTGAAAGCGAGGATTTTCAGACCGAATTCGGCTATCTTCTCAAACATTATGTTGGTAGGCCTTCGCCATTGTATGAGGCTTCAAACTTATCGGAGAAATTCAACGCACGTATTTTTTTGAAGCGCGAGGACCTGAACTTTACCGGTGCGCACAAAATCAATAATTCTCTCGGTCAGGTGCTTATTGCCAAGCGTCTGCACAAAAAACGTGTCATTTGTGAAACCGGGGCCGGGCAGCACGGTGTGGCTACTGCCACTGCGTGTGCGCTGATGAAGATGCCATGCCGTGTATATATGGGCGAAGCAGACATAAAACGGCAGTTTCCAAACGTATGCAGGATGAAGATGTTGGGTGCCGAGGTCTGTCCGGTCAAGACCGGAACTATGACACTTAATGAGGCTGTGAATGCCGCGCTCGCCGATTGGGAGAAGTCATCGAGCGATGTGTTTTATGTTATGGGGTCGGCAGTGGGGCCTCATCCATATCCCGATATGGTGGCACGCCTTCAAAGCATTATCAGCAAAGAAATTAAACAGCAACTTGTTGAGCAGACGGGGCGCAACTGTCCCGACTATATTGTGGCTTGTGTTGGGGGCGGGTCTAATGCCATGGGCGCTTTTTATCATTTTCTTGATGAATGCCATACAAAACTTGTTCTTGCCGAGGCAGGCGGGAAGGGGTGCGATACCGGCATGACGGCGGCAACTGTTCAAAGCGGGACAGCCGATGTGCTGCACGGCAGCAGAACCCTTGTGCTTCATGACAAAGATGGTGGTGTTGCCGATACTTATTCAATTTCGGCAGGTCTCAATTATCCCGGTATCGGACCTGCGCTGGCCAATCTGGTTAAAAAAGGGCGGGTTAGTGCTTATCCCGTTAATGACGACGAGGCGATGTGTGCAGCATTTGAATTGGCCAGACTGGAGGGCATCATTCCCGCTATCGAATCGGCTCACGCTCTGGCTGTCCTCCCCAAAATGAAATTCAAAAAAGATGACATTATCGTGGTCAATGTCAGTGGACGCGGTGATAAGGACTTGGAGACCTATTTGCGGTTTGTTGACTAACAAAAACATCAACGGTCAGTGCCTGTAAGGACGCTGACCGTTGGTTTATTAGTTGATTTATTGTCTTCTCTTACTGTTTCTGCTGTGCCTTTGCCCAACTGTCTTTCAGACTGATGGTGCGGTTGAACACCAGGTGGCCGGGTTTTGAGTCGGGGTCTACACAGAAGTAACCGATGCGCTGGAACTGGAACTTGTCCTCGGGCTTGGCAATCTCGGCCAGATAAGGCTCGATCTTGACGTTGGTGAGCACCTTCAGCGAGTCGGGGTTCAGCAGTTCGCGGAAGTCGCGCTCGGTCTCGGCCGACGGGTTCTCGACTGCAAACAGACGGTCGTAGAGGCGTACCTCGGCATCAATGCCGTGGCGTGCCGATACCCAGTGCAGGGTGCCTTTGACCTTGCGGTTGCCGCCCTCGGTGCCGCTCAGGGTGTCGGGGTCATAGGTGCACTGAATCTCGGTGATGTTGCCGTCGGCGTCCTTGGTGCAGCCGGTGCACATTACAATATAGGCACCTTTCAGGCGAACCTCCTTGCCGGGGGTCATGCGGAAGAACTTCTTGGGTGGCTCTTCCATAAAGTCATCGCGCTCAATATAGATTTCGCGGCCGAAAGGCATCTGGTGCTTGCCGGCATTCTCCTGTTCGGG
This sequence comes from Candidatus Sodaliphilus aphodohippi, assembly GCA_018065665.1. Classification (GTDB taxonomy): domain Bacteria; phylum Bacteroidota; class Bacteroidia; order Bacteroidales; family Muribaculaceae; genus Sodaliphilus; species Sodaliphilus aphodohippi. The sequence continues at coordinate 12,021 of JAGHSV010000133.1, read as the reverse complement.
GTTGTTGTCCATTTCAAGCAACTCCTCTTTGTCCTCGGGGTAGTTGGTGATAACCACCTTGACGGGGTTGAGGACGGCGCTCACGCGGTTAGCGTTCTTGTTGAGGTCCTCGCGGATGCTGTGCTCGAGCAGGCTGATGTCGTTCAGCGCCTCATACTTGGTGTAACCGATGTCGTCGAGGAAGTTCTTGATTGACTGCGGTGTGAAACCGCGGCGGCGAAGGCCGCAGATGGTCGGCATGCGGGGGTCGTCCCATCCGGCAACGAGGCCTTCCTTGACCAGTTGCAGCAGTTTGCGCTTGCTCATCACGGTGTAGGTGAGGTTCAGACGGTTGAACTCAATCTGACGCGGGCAGTACTGGTCAACGGTGTCGCCTGCCAGCAGGTGCGCAAAGTACTCATACAGCGGGCGGTGAGGTACAAACTCCAGTGTGCAGATAGAGTGTGTCACACCCTCAAAGTAGTCGCTCTGTCCGTGGGCAAAGTCATACATGGGATATACTTTCCACTTCTCGCCGGTGCGCCAGTGAGGGGTTTTGATGATGCGGTAGATGATGGGGTCGCGGAAGTGCATGTTGCTGGACGCCATGTCAATCTTGGCGCGAAGCACGTGGCTGCCCTCGTCAAACTCACCCTTGTTCATTCGTTCAAACAGGTCGAGGTTTTCCTCTACGCTGCGGTCGCGGTATGGGCTGTTGGTGCCAGCCTGGGTGGGGGTGCCTTTCTGGGTGGCTATCTGCTCGCTTGTCTGATCGTCGACGTATGCGAGTCCTCTCTTAATGAGGTCGATAGCAAATGCATACAGTTTCTCGAAATAATCGCTTGCATAGTACAGGCGGTCGCCCCAGTCATAACCGAGCCAGTGAATGTCGCGTTTGATTGACTCAACATACTCAGTGTCCTCTTTTTGAGGGTTGGTGTCGTCAAAGCGGAGGTTGCAGGTGCCTCCCATCATCTCGGCTACGCCAAAGTCCATGCAGATGGCCTTGGCATGCCCGATGTGGAGGTAGCCGTTGGGCTCTGGCGGGAAGCGCGTGTTCAGTCTTCCGCCATTCTTACCTGCTGCCAAGTCATCGGCAACCAGTTGCTGAACAAAGTTCAGTTGTCTCTTCTCCTCGGTGGGAGCAGCATTTACATTTTCTGCCATATCAGTTGTCTAACTTTTTTGTTTTTATTCCCGTTTAAAACGCAAAATTACAAAAAATATCACAAATTATCATACTGGTCACTGCATTTTAATTGAATAATGTGCTTTTTGATTTGCCAATAGATGTTTTATCACCTAAATTTTTGCTGTGACTCTTGCATTTTGCGGTTGGGTTTTGTAACTTTGCAGACAATTCCCCTGATTTTTGCGAGACGGGGTTTATATCTATCGGAATATGGACAATAAGGAACTTATCAGACAACTGGCCGATAAACTGGGGCGGTCGCGAGAGGATGTCGAGAAACTGCTTGACGCTTTCAACGGCATAGTGGCCGAGAAAAACGGAATGCTCGACAGTGTGGCCATCCCGGGTTTTGGCACTTTTGAGGCCAAGAAAAAGAACGAAAGGGTCATAACCAATCCGGCTAACGGAAAGAGGATGCTGCTACCGCCGCGAGTTGTCGCCGGGTTTAAAATCAGTAACGTGCTGAAAGGTAAATTAAAGTAAAATTGTCAAAACGCGACAACATCAAACATGGATAATAAAATAACATTTCCCGAGCTGATTGAACTGCTGGCAAAGGCAACCAACACCTCAAAACGAATGAGCGAACTGTTCCTCAAGGAACTCTTTGCCACCATCTCGCAGTCGCTTATCGAGGGCGAGAGCGTCACGGTGAAGAACCTGGGGACTTTCAGTCTCGAGCAGGTCAAGTCTCGCAAAAGTGTCAGCGTCAATACCGGTCAGGAGGTCCAGATCCCTTCCCACAATAAGGTTGTGTTCACTCCCGATAAGGTGCTGGCCGATGCGGTTAACCAGCCGTTTGCCCAGTTTGAACCGGTCATTCTCGATGATGAGGTGACGCTTGACCAGCTGGCAGCCATTGACGCTGCCGGGTCCGATTCTATAGGTGCTATGGATTCTATTGACTCGGGCTGTGCTATGGGAGCCGATGAGGAGTCTCCGGTTTCGGCTGAGCCTCTTGTGACTCCGCCGCCTTTCGTCGAACCACAGACTCCAGTCCAACCCGAGGTGCCGGTTGAGCCCTCGGAGCCCTCGGAACCCTCAGAGTCCTCAGAGACCTCAGAGTCCTTAGAACCCACCGAGGACGATGGTATTGACATACTGGACATCGAGCGTGAGAAACGCGAAATAGCTCGCAAGTCGTTTGTCCGTGGTTTGGCAATCGGGCTCGTTTCGATGCTCGCCGTGGCACTGATTGCTGTGGCTGTTTGGTTCTTCTGTATGCGTGGCCAAAAGCATAAAATTGTCGAGGGCCGACAACCAGTGGAGGGTGTCGAAAACGTGCAGGTTCCTGCCGTTGACAGCACTGCCACCCAACCTGCTGAAGATAACACACCTGTAGTCACAGATACCTGCACTGCAACCCTCTATCTCACCCGAATGGCTCGCAAACACTATGGCGACAAGGCATTTTGGGTTTACATCTATGAGGAGAACAAGGATAAAATCGATGACCCCAACAACGTCGCGCCCGGAACGGTGCTCGTTATACCTCCCCGTGAGAAATACGGCATAGATCCCGATGACAAGCAGAGCGTGAAAACGGCAAAGGAAAAGGCGTACAAATTATTCAAGCAGTTCTCCCACGGGAAGTAATCATCACAGAGGGTTTTCAACAGCAGTGTCCGTCAGCCTTTTCAAGGGTGGCGGACTCTCTTTTTATGCCTATCTGTGCTTTGGTTTAACATAGTTAACTTAAAATACATAATATTTAACGAGTTTTATATGCTTTGTATGCTCCTTATTTGATAATTTTGCATCATAAATTAAAGAAATAAAAGACAAATACAAAGTAAAAATCACAAACGATGAACGAAACTGTTGATATTAGAGAATTAAACGACCTGATTGCGAGTAAAAGCAATTTCGTGAATATGATTAAACAGGGTATGGACCAGTCAATCGTTGGTCAAAAGCATCTTGTTGATTCACTGTTGATTGCCTTGTTGGCAAATGGCCATGTGCTCCTTGAGGGCGTGCCAGGACTTGCCAAGACGCTTGCAATTAAAACGCTGTCGTCGTTGATCAACGCCAAATTCAGTCGAATACAGTTCACCCCCGACTTGTTGCCTGCCGACGTTGTGGGTACAATGGTGTATAGTATCAAGAAGGAGTCTTTCGAGGTGAAGAAGGGCCCGGTTTTTGCCAACTTCATCCTTGCCGATGAAATCAACCGTGCTCCGGCAAAGGTGCAGAGCGCATTGCTCGAGGCCATGCAGGAGCGTCAGGTCACAATCGGCGACAACACGTTCCGCCTCGACGACCCGTTCCTGGTGCTTGCAACCCAGAACCCCATCGAGCAGGAAGGCACCTATCCTCTGCCCGAGGCACAGGTGGACCGTTTCCTGATGAAGGTCGTTATCGGGTATCCCAGCAAGACCGAGGAGTCTGAGATTATCAAGATGAACATCGGTGGTGAGCGCGACGCCATACGTCCGCTTCTGTCGCCTGCCGAGATTATCGAGACACGCGAGGTCGTGCGCAAAATCTATATCGACGAGAAAATCGAACGCTACATCGTTGACATCGTGTTTGCAACCCGATTCCCCGGTGATTATGGTCTGAAGGACCTCAAAAATATGATTAACTTCGGTGCTTCGCCACGTGCTTCAATCAGCATGGCACTCGCAGCCCGGGCCTATGCCTTCCTGAAAGGTCGCGGTTATGTGATTCCCGAGGACGTTCGTGCCATCTGCCACGACGTTATGCGTCACCGCATCGGTCTGTCGTATGAGGCCGAGGCCAACAACATCGGTGCCGACGAGATTATCAGCGAGATTCTCGATAAGATTGCAGTGCCCTAATTTATTGAGTTAGTCCAATCATGGAACAAAACGAACTGCTGAAAAAAGTCCGTAAAATCGAAATCAAGACCAAGGGGCTTTCTCAGAACATCTTTGCCGGAGAGTATCACTCGGCCTTCAAGGGCAGGGGAATGACCTTCAGCGAGGTGCGCGAGTATCAGTATGGCGACGATGTGCGCGACATTGACTGGAACGTCACGGCGCGCTACAACAAACCCTATGTCAAGGTCTATGAAGAGGAGCGCGAACTGACGGTGATGCTTGTCGTGGACCTGTCGGGCAGCAATAACTTTGGTGCCGTGGGCATGCCCAAGCGCGAGATGATGACCGAGATTGCCGCCACTCTCGCTTTCTCGGCTATTCAGAATAACGACAAGGTGGGCTTGTTGTTCTTTACCGACAAAATCGAAAAGTTCATACCGCCCCAAAAAGGGCGTAAGCATATTCTGCTGCTGATTCGCGAACTGCTCAGTTTTGAACCTCAGAGCAACGGAACCGACATCAACAGCGCACTCGAATACCTGACACGGGCGCTGAAAAAACGCTGCACGACTTTCCTCGTCAGCGACTTCATCGACACCGGCGATTACTACAAGGCAATGTCGATTGCCAACCACAAACACGATCTTATTGCCGTGCAGGTTTATGACAAGCGCGAGGCGCAGTTGCCCGACGTCGGTCTCATCAATGTCTTTGACGCTGAACGGGGAACCAACCGCTGGGTGAACTCGTCGAGTGCCCGCGTTCGTCAGGCCTACAGCCGTTGGTGGTATGAACGGCAGCAGGCGATGCAGGATACCATTGTCCGTAGCAATGTTGACCTTGCATCGGTGGCTACCGACGAGGACTATGTGAAGTCATTGCTCGCGTTATTCAAACAAAGAGGTTGAAAAGAGGCAGGACTCATGCCTGCCGTTAATTGATTTATAGATAAATGAAACGCTTATATATATCCTTGCTTGCCGTCGTGGCGTTGTTGCCGTCTTTGGGGCAGTCTGTGTCGTTCAAGGCAAAACTTGACTCGGCGCTGCTGCTGATGGGCAAGACTACAACTTTGCATCTCGAGATTGTCCAGGACAAGAGCGGAAAGGGCTTCTTCCCCTGGGAGAAGAGCGATACGCTCTCGTGTGCTGCCGTTGAGATTGCACAGAAAATGAAAGCCGACACGACCGACCTGGGCAACAACCGCATTCAGATTAACCGGGATATCATTCTGCAGTCATTTGACTCGGGCCTCTATTCCCTCGGGCCTATCCCATACGTGATTGGCAAGGATACTTTCAAGACCGACCAACTGTCGCTCAAGGTTGTTCCTGTCAAGGTCGACACTACACAGAACATTCATGACTATAAACCGGTCGAGGAGGTCCCGTTCAAATTGTTTGACTGGGTTCCCGACTTTATCTCAGATTACTGGTGGGCATGGCTGATTGCCTTGCTGCTTGTGGCCGGGGGGCTGTACTACTATTACTTCTGGTACAAGAAGGGACGCAAGTTGCTGGACCCTGAACGCAAACGCCTGCCGCCGTATGAAGAGGCAATGTGCAACCTGAAGAAACTGAAGGCCGACAACTTGTGGCAGAATGGTTTTGAGAAGGAGTACTTTACCGGATTGACCGATATCCTGCGCGTTTATATAGACCGTAGATTCCAGATTAATGCTGTCGAGATGACATCGTCACAAATCATTGATACGCTCCGCAAGAACGATGAGACTAAGGCCGTTAACGAGCAACTCGCGATGATTCTCGAGATTGCCGACTTTGTCAAGTTTGCCAATGCGCGGCCGCTTGCCGATGACAACGAACTGGCCTATCAGCGTGCCGTTAACTTTGTCGAGAGCACCAAACCGGTCGAGAAAACCGACCCCCAAGATGACGGGAAAGGAAAGGAGGACGGCAAATGAGCAACCTCTCAAATCCCGGAATGTTGTGGCTCTTCCTGCTGTTTATACCGCTGATAGCGTGGTATGTCTATAGCAGGCGAACTTCGGCACCTACGCTGCGCATGCCGTCCACGATGGCATTCGACAAACTGTCAACCAGTTGGAAAGTCATCTTTGGACATGTGCTGTTTGCTGCCAAACTTGCTGCCATCGGGTGCCTCATCATGATTCTGTGCCGTCCGCAGTCACACGACAGTTGGTCAACAAGCGATGTCGAGGGTACCGACATCGTGGTGGCGCTTGACGTCTCCACCAGTATGTTGGCTCGCGACTTCCGTCCCAACCGTCTCGATGCGGCAAAGGACGTGGCAACGCAGTTTGTTTCGGGTCGTGACCATGACAATATTGGTCTTGTGCTATTTGCAGGTGAGAGTTTCACCCAGGTGCCCATGACCATGGACAATGCCACTCTTGTTAATGCCATCAACGAGGTGCAGACCGGCGTTCTGGTTGACGGTACCGCGATTGGTGACGGCATTGCCACCGCAATCAATCGCATCAAGGACGGCAAGGCAAAGTCCAAGAGTGTGATTTTGCTGACCGACGGGTCAAACAACACCGGAGTCGTGGCACCGCACACCGCCGCACAGGTGGCGCAGAAGTATGGTATCAAGATTTATACAATCGGTGTGGGCAGCAACGGCAACGCTCCTTATCCCGTGGCGATTGACTATGCCGGCAACATCCAGTATCAGACCATGCCGGTTGTTATCGACGAAGCCACACTGCGCAAGATTGCCGCGACGACTGGAGGTAAGTACTTCAGGGCCACCAGCAAGGATGTCCTGAAGAGCATATTTGCCGAGATTGACAAACTGGAGAAAACCCATCTCGACGTGCAGAAGTTCTCGCACACCGAGGACCACTACCTGCCGTGGGCCATCGCGCTGCTTGCGTTGCTCATGTTTGTCTTTGTCGGGGAGTATACCGTAATGAGACATATACCATAGGTTTGTTTCTAATGTTTTTGAAAGATTATGTTTAGTTTTGCTAACCCTGAATATCTATATCTGCTGTTGCTGCTTCCCGCAGTGGCGGCAATGCACTTCTGGGCCCGTCGTGACCGCCGCAGGAAACTGGCACGTTTCGGACGTGCCGAGGTGGTGCCGGCACTGATGCCCGACGTCTCGCCCTATAAGTCGTGGATTAAACTCATACTCGAACTGCTGCTCATCGCGCTGGCTGTCATCATACTTGCGCGTCCCCGTGCGGGAGCCGGCAAGTCGGTGACTAAGGTGCATGGCATTGAGGTCATGGTGGCTGTTGACGTATCTAACTCGATGAATGCCAGTTCAACCGACAACCCTCAGGACATTAGTCGCTTGCAACGTGCCAAACTGATTGTCGAGAAACTCATAGACCGTTTTGACAACGATAAGGTCGGTCTGATTGTCTTTGCCGGCAATGCCTATATGCAGATGCCAATTACCAGCGACGTCTCCAGTGCCAAGTTGTTCCTTAACAATATCAGTACCAATATGGTGCCTACCCAAGGAACTGCCATCGGTGCTGCCATCGACCTTGCAGCCCAGTCATTCTCACAGAGTAAGAAGTCGCAGAAGGCGATTATCGTGATTACCGACGGTGAGAACTTTGAGGATGATGCCAAGGATGCCGCTGCCAAAGCCAATAAGGCAGGCATACAGGTTGACGTGATGGGTGTGGGCTCGGCCAAGGGGGCTCCAATACCTATGGCGGGCGAAGGATATTTGACCGACGACCAGGGACAGACTGTGGTCACGAGCCTGAACGAGGGTATGGCAAAGGACATCGCCAAGGCCGGACATGGTGCATACGTCAGCGGTAACGCGGCAGATGCTGTCGAGACGCTCTATGACACCCTCGACACGCTTGCAAAGACTGACCTCGCCACAGAGACCTATACAAGGCAGAACGAGCAGTTCCCCGTCTTTGCTTGGATAGCATTGGTTTTGCTTGTGATTCTGACCGCGTTGATGGAACGCAAAAACCCGTGGCTCGAAAAATTTAATTTCTTCACTAAAAAAGATTCTCAAGATGCTCAGGACAAAAAATAAGTCTATAATCGCCTGCCTTGCTGTCGCTCTGTGCGTTATGCTGTATGCCGGCCCGCTGTCGGCACAGGAAACCCCGACGGTCAAGAAGGAGCGCAACTTCATACGTAGTGGCAACAAACTGTATAATGCCAAACGCTATGCCGAGGCCGAGGTGGAGTATAACAAAGCCCTGCAGGCAAACCCTAATTCGGCTATCGCAACGTTTAATCTTGCAACCACTTTGTTGCGCCAAGGCGGTGGACAGGCCAAGGCCGATGACAATAACAATCCCACTAACAAGGCCGAGCAGATGCTGACAAAACTGGTCAAGACTACTGCCGACAAATCACTGCAGTCCAAGGCTTATTATGACTTGGGCAACATTGCCTACAATCGCCAGGACTATGGACAGGCCATCGAGCACTACAAGAATGCCTTGCGTCGCAACCCCGCTGACGAACACGCCCGCGAGAACCTGAGAAAGGCCCAACTGAAGAAGAAGGAGCAGGATAAGAATCAAAACAAAGACAAAAATCAGAATAAGGATCAAAACAAGGACCAAAATAAAGATCAGAACAAGGACCAGAATAAGGACCAGAACAAAGACCAAAATAAGGACCAGAATAAGGACCAAAACCAGAATAACCAGAATAATCAGAATCAGAAACAGCCACAAGGGGGCATGAATCAGCAAAGTGCCGACCAGATTCTTAAGACAATGCAGGATCAGGAGAACGCAACCCAGCAGAAGATGCAGGCCGCCAAGGCTCGTGCTCAGCAACGTGCTCGAGCCATGACCAACCACAAGTGGTGATATATATTAGATAGAAAGGAAAATGAAAATTGTCAGAAAAATACAATTCGCGCTGATCTTGTGCTTTGCTGCCCTTGCGGCAAACGCCGGTGTGTCGTTTGTCGTCCAGGCTCCGTCACGTGTCTATGAGGGCAACAAGTTCAATGTCGCGTTTGTGCTTAGCAATGCCGAGGGGTCTGCTTTTACGCCACCCGAGATTTCGTGGGCAAAGAAACTTTATGGCCCGGCGTTATCGACAAGTTACAGTTCGTCGTGGGTCAACGGAAAGACGTCAAGCAGTTCGTCGCAGGAATACACCATGATTTATAAGGCTGGCGCACCCGGTCGTTATACAATCGGTGCTGCATCGGTGGTCGTTGACGGCAAGCGTATGACAACACGCCCGATATCAATCGAGGTTGTTGCCAACGGAGGCGGCAATCAGGGCGGATATGCCCAACCGCCACAGCCGCAGCGAGGCAACAGCCAAGTCGATTTCAATGACCCGTTCACACAGGATGCAAGCAAGAAGGTGGGGGCCAACGACCTGTTTGTGCGCATCGAGATGTCTAAACCGCGGGTATATGAACAGCAGGCCGTTGTGTGTACGATTAAACTGTATACAAAGTATCAGATTTCAAAGTTTATGGTGACACAGCAGCCTTCGTTTGACGGTTTCCTGATTGAGGAAATCAACATGCAGCCCAGTCTAAATAACGAGGAGGTTCTGAACGGCCAGACCTATCATGTGGCAGTGCTGAAGAAATGCATACTGTATCCCCAGCAGTCGGGCAAACTGACGATTACATCGGGGTGCTATGATGTCAATGTAGTGCAGTACGAGAGGTTCAACACGATTTTCGGGTCGATGGCACAGCCCATTGAACGGGAAATGAAGGTGAAATCCAATCAGGCTACTGTCGCCATACAGCCGCTTCCCGAACCAAAACCCGCTACTTTCACCGGTGCTGTCGGCAAGTTCACCGTCAGGACGGCATTGAACTCTAATGACCTGAAGACCTACAAGGCATCGGTGTTCAGTTATATTATTCAGGGAACTGGTAACATCAAGTATATCAAGGCTCCGTCAGTGCCGTTCCCAAAGCAGTTTGACGTATATGACCCCAAGAACAATGTGCAGACCAACCCGGGTTCGGGCGACATCAGCGGAACCGTAAAGATTGATTACACGTTTATACCGCAGTTTGTCGGTGACTTTGTGATTCCGGCTTCAAAGTTCACATTCTTCAATCCCGAGACCGGGCACTATGAGACTGTTGACGTTCCACAGTGCAAGATGAAGGTGGCAAAGGGCGAGGGAACGCCTTCTAACCACTATAAAATGCAGAATATGGACATCCGCGACATTGTGCGCGGTGACCTGGGACTGAATAAGGAGCAGACCTACTTCCTTTCGTCGCCTGCCTACTGGTTGTGGTACATCTTGCCGTTAATAGCGCTTGCCGTCGCCGCGTTCTACTACCGTAACTGGTTGAGGCAGCGTGCCGATGTCCGTTTCATGCGCAACAAACGTGCCGGCAAGGTTGCCAACAAACGCTTGAAAGCGGCGCGCGCCTGCATGGTCAAGAATGACACCACCGGGTTCTATGCCGAATTGCTCACCGCCTTGTGGGGCTATCTGAGCGATAAACTTGACATACCCGTTTCTGAGCTCAGCAAGGATAACATCCAGAGCGAACTCGACAGCTACGGTGTGGACGAGGAATTAAGGGCAACTACCATTAAGTTGCTGGACAAATGTGAGTTTGCACAGTATGCACCTCAACTGGCCGATACCGACATGGCTAAGGTGCACCAAGAGGCTGCCGACCTTATCGGGCAACTTGAGAATGTTAAACGCAAAACTACGCAATCATGACACGATACCTCAACATATTGATTTTATTGCTCGTGACGGCAGTGCCGGTGTTGGCAGGGAATACCAATCAGGCAACTCAAGCCTATGACAATGAGGCTTATAACAAGGCTCTGGAAATTTATCTCGAGCAGGAGAAAACAGCAACTTCATCAAGGCTGTGCTACAACATCGGTAATACCTATTATCGATTGAAGGACAACGCACATGCCATTCTCTATTACGAAAGGGCGCTGCTTCTTGACCCGTCTAACTCTGACGCACGCTTTAACTTGGAGTTCACCCGCGAGAAGGCGGCGATTAGCGAGAATAGCGGCGAGACTTTCTTCTCGCAGTATATCGACAGCATGGTGAGCCACGTTTCCAGCAACGCATGGACGGTTGTCGCCGTTTTATCGTTTTTGCTTTTCCTTGCGGCTGTTGTTGCCTATTTCGTTGCCGAGAATGTGACGGTCAGGAAGTTTGGTTTTTTTGGAGGGGCAACGCTGCTGGTGTGCTGTGTCGTTGCCAATGTCTGCGCTTTTCGCATGTACCATAAGGCTGTTGGCCGTAGTGCCGCGATTGTGATGGCCGAGAAGGCAACGCTCTCATCGTCGCCGCGACAGCCCAAGGACAAAAGCGAGATTGCCTTTGAACTGAATCAGGGCACTAAGGTCGAGATTACCGACTCGGTAAAGGTGCAGGGCGTGATGTGGCTCAATGTCGAGACTGCCGACCTGCAGCATGCGTGGATTAATAATAAGGATATCGAGATAATTTAACATAAGAATGGACGTACTGCAGACTATTGATGCCGATGCGCTCCTAGCGATAAACAACCTGAATTCGCCATATTTCGACAACTTTATGTGGATGGTGTCGTCCAAGTTGTCGTGGCTGCTGATGATTGTGGTGCTGCTGACGGCGGTCGCGCGTTGCGGCTGGAGGAAAACGCTGATTTTTGTTGGTGCTCTTGCCATTGCCGTGCTCCTTGCCGACCAGATTGCGTCAGGCATCATCAAGAATCTTGTCCAGCGTCCGCGCCCCACACACGCACCTGCTCTCGAGGGGCTGCTGCACATTGTACGTGACTATCGCGGTGGCATGTACGGGTTTGTATCGAGCCATGCCGCCAATTCTGTCGCGGCGGGTGCACTGCTCTGCCTTGCGGCTCGTAGCCGTCATCTGTGGGGTGCAATGACACTGTGGACACTTCTCCAAGTCTATAGCCGCATGTACCTGGGTGTGCATTATCCCGGCGACATCGTCGGAGGCGCTCTGGTTGGTGTCGTCGTTGCCGTGGCTGTATATCGCTTGTGGTCTTACATGATGAAGCGCTATGCGGGCGATCTGTCCTTTGTCAGCCAGCGTGATTCTCTGATGGTCTCGCTATCGGTCTATGTTACCGTTTTTATTATTGCAATTTTAAGTATAATTA
>JAGHSV010000202.1 GCA_018065665.1 Candidatus Sodaliphilus aphodohippi | reverse complement strand
GGCATGCAGAACATTCGCGATGTCATTCCGTTCCCGCGTACTCCAAACAACGCTGAGTTCTAATTAAACTATTCATAATCCTCGCACAAATCGGGTGTTTACCCTTTGTGTGAGGATTTTCATTTTTGATAATGAGGTATTTTATCAGGCTTGCATATAACGGAGCCAGTTTTCACGGATGGCAGATTCAACCCGATGACTGTTCGGTGCAGGAAACCCTTGAGCAGGCGTTGTCAATGGTGTTGAGGCAGGAAATCGCTTTGACAGGCGCCGGCCGTACCGATGCTGGTGTCAACGCAGCCATGATGGTGGCGCACTTTGATGTTGATGCCGAGATTTCTAATCCCGACGGTCTCGTTCATAGCCTCAATGGCATTCTCCCAAAAGACATAGCCGTGTATTCCGTTTTCATGGTTCACGATGATGCTCATGCTCGATTTGATGCCACCAGCAGGACCTATAAATACTTCACACACTCTTCCAAATCACCCTTTCTCTATCCACTCAGTTGGCACTGCCCGCCGACTCTCGATTTTGACCTGATGAACCAGGCGGCTGCCCGGCTGTCGGACTATGTCGATTTTACATCTTTCAGCAAACTCCACACCGATGTCAAGACAAACAACTGCCGCATCTATGAAGCGCATTGGGACAAGGTAGGGGAGCAGAGGGTGTTTACCATCACCGCCGACCGCTTTTTACGCAACATGGTGCGTGCCATCGTCGGGACCCTGGTAGAGGTCGGACGTCATAAGATTTCGGTTGATGAGTTCTGCAATATTATAGAGAAGAAAAACCGGTGTGCAGCTGGTATGTCAATGCCGGGAAACGCATTGTTCCTTTGGAACATCACATATCCCTATCCCATTAAGTAACATCACCGTTTATTTGTGTTGGTAGTCAAGAATTGAGGGGTTGAACTCAATGTTCTTGTTGTCAAATAGAGTGTTCATTGCACCCGATGCGATGAGTTCCTGTGGTGTGCCTTGGACTACATTACGTTCGGCTGTGATTAACCACAATGAGTCGGCGAGCATTAATGACTGTGACACATCATGGCTGCTCAGCAGCACGGCTTTGTTCTGTTCGTGTGCCAGTTTGTGAAGCAACCGCATTGTCTCTATGCGGCTTGCTACATCAAGGAATGCCGTGGGCTCGTCAAGTATGATGATTGGTGTCTGCTGTGCCAGTGCGCGTGCTATCATGCATTTTTGCCTTTCGCCGTCGCTCAGTTGTGCAACATAACTGTTTGCCTTGTGTGTCATGCCAACACTTTCAATGGCATCGTTGACTGTTTGTTTGTCGTCTTTATTCAGACGCCCAAGGAACCCCGTGTGTGGTTGTCTCCCCATTTCAACTAACTCAGTAACCGTGAGACCTCCAGCCGCTATGTGGTCGGTGGCAACGAGCCCGATCAGGCGCGAGCGCTCTTTCAGGGAGATGCCGCTGATTTCACACCCGTTGATTATTACCGAACCTTCAATCGGCCGGTCACTGTTGGTGAGTGCCCTCAGCAGGGTTGATTTGCCGGCTCCGTTGCGCCCCAATAATGCTACAAGCGAACCTTCTTCAAGCGACAGATTCAGTCCATTCAATAAGGTGACCTTCTCATGCCCTCTGGAGTATCCTACCGACAGGTTTTGGGTGTTCAATATAGTTGCCATCAGTTGAAGTATTGGATTTTGCGACGGTTAATAATAACGTATAAGATGATAGGCACTCCGATAATGGGAGTGATGGCATTGATGGGGATAACTCCGTTCGGTCCCAGGCTGCTCAGTAGTGTGCAGAGCAGTGTAATGTCGGCACCTGTGATTATTGTGGCAGGGATTAACCGGCGATGGTTGCTCGTGCCGGTTATCAATCGGGCAATGTGGGGAACAACAAGACCGATGAAACCGATTGGGCCGCAAAATGCTGTTACTACGGCGGTCAGAACTCCTGTAATCAGCAGCAGTGTGTTGCGAGTGTGCTTTACGTTCACGCCCATGTTCTCGGCATAACGTGTGCCCATCAGCAGGGCATTGAGTGGTTTAACCATTAGCGATGAGCCAATGAGCGAGACTATGATGAGACATGAATAGACTGGCAATTGGCTAACCGATACATTTGAGAATGTACCCAATCCCCATGCCACATAATTACTTATGCTGGATTCTGTTGCAAGGCTGTTAAGGAGCGATATGACGCTTGATGCCAGGTAACTCACCAGTATGCCGATTATCAGTAGCATTGTGCCGCTTTTTACAATAGCCGAGAATGCAATCAGTATGAACAGGACAATGCCTGCTCCGGCAAACGCACCCAGCAGTGTGGCAAAATATGACCCGATGGTCTCGCCGAATATGCCGCCAACGGTTCCTCCCATTGCAAGCATAACGATGGCAACACCAAGACCCGCACCTGTCGAGACACCCAATATTGAGGGACCGGCCAGGGGGTTGTTGTAGGTGGTTTGCAGTAACAGTCCCGATACTGATAACGCGGCACCTGCGAGCAATGCTGTGGCAATCATTGGCAGGCGGGATTGGAGTATTATAACTTCCCATGCCTGATTGTCGCATCCTTTGCCGGTGATGATAGACAGGATTGATGCGGCATCGATGCTGACCGACCCAAGCATAGTGCATGCTGCCAGTAGCACTAACAGCATTGCTGCCAGTATGCTCATCACAATGATATACCTTGATTTGCCTGGCGAATTCATTTGCATGGTCTAAAAAAGTTTAGAGTCACGTTATTGCCGCTAAATATGTTGCAATAGTCGCTTAATAACAACTCGGGGTGGAACGGGAAACGCTCAAAAATGTGAGTGGCATTGGTGTCGCACACATATATCTTGCGGTTTTTGAATGCAGCAAAGTTTGTATATAACGGGTTGGCAGCTTCAATGTCGGCATAGGTGTTGATGCCAAACGATTTGATTAGCCACACATCGGCATCTTGTGCCTTTGCCAGCACTCTGTCAAAGTCAAGGTCGAGCGAGCCGGTTGACTTGTCGTCGGCCCAGGGGTAGATGCCACCTGCATCTTTTATCACTTGTGCCATGTAACTCTGGCCGCCGGGGACACTCCACACCCCGCTGTACAGCATCTCGGTCAGTACGCGGGGGTGCTTTGCGTTCTGGACGGCACAGGTCTGTTTTAGACTCGCGTATTTCCTCTTGACGCCGTTGAATATGCTGTCGGCCTGAGTTTCTTTGCCCAGGAGCATCCCTATGAATTTGATCCATTCGGCACGTCCCAGTGGTGAGTTCTCCATATAGTCGGCACATTCTATTACCGGCATACCCAGGCGTTTGTATGATTCAAAGTTGGAGTCCTGATAGGGCGAGAGCATAATTGCGTCGGCATGGGCGTTGATTATTTTCTCGGTCGATGGCGACATGCTCTGGCCACAGTCCGTTATCTTGCCGCTCTTGACATGGGCCACAACAGCCGGATCACTGTAATATTGCAGGTCGGTTATCCCGGCAATTGCGTCAAACGAATCCAATTCCTTGAATACGCTTGTGTGGACTGCCGAGTAAACAACTGCATGCTTGATGGGTGTGCGCACGACTGTGCAACCCGATGGCAGATTGCCGGGCACCTTTGCCGAATCGGGGACCAGGGCGTAGCAGTGCAGTGTGCCACCGTTCCATGGGTTGGCAATCGTGATGACGCGGCAACCGTTGATAACCTTGGACGAGAGCAGACTGGACTCGGTGAACACCGAATCTTTACCATCGTTTTGCCCCGTTGCTTTCGGTTGGCTGCATGACAGCATGGCTGCCACTATAACGAGAAGTAAGATATGTGAAATATCTTTTAAATTCATTTCGACTATTAACTCAAGATGATTGAAATAATCATGTTGAGGTCAACAACGTCAACAGTGCCGTCAACGTTGACATCGGCACGGCCTTCATATTTCTCGGCAGGCTCTTGCCCCAGTATTACCGATATCACAGCGTTCACATCGCTGATGTCAACAATCCCGTCGCCGGTTACATCGCCAGTGACAGCCCCTCCCAGCAGTGTCACGCTATTGACATTTGACCACCACGACTCGGTGCCGTTGTCAAACAATGCTTTGAGGAGATAGCGATAGCCTTCTGACTTTGCGAGTCCCGATACCGTATAACAGGTGTCGGTTATACCTGTCATCACCATGTCGTCCTGATTGCCGTCAATGGCGGGGGAGCGACGCTGGACTTTGCTGTTCATGACATCATCGGCATCTCCGCCAAACACATCCACATTTGTGACTACGACGTTTTTACCGCCTGCTGCACCAAGGGTGATGGTCTGGTCTGTTAACCCGTCTGTCATGAATATCAGGGTGTACTCTTTTGCCTGATTGTCGGGGACTGTTATGGTTTGTTGCTGGCCGCCGGTTGTCACTGTGAGGTCACAGTCGGTTGCTGACCCGTTTGTTGCGGCCGTGATTTTTACCACAACCTTGCCGTCGTAGTTGCTGAAATCCATTTTGGGGGTGCGCAGGCTTCCTGCTTTTCCGGTTGCCCCAATCTTGATGCCGCCGATGGCCTGGTAAATGTAAGAACCGGCCCAACCGGCATTGTCGGTGTAATTGCCCAGTTGCGAACCGATGTTGGTCGTGGCATTTTTGACACATTTCCCAAATGTCTCATGCAGCAGTTGGGTGAAGTTCTGATAACCGTCGCGGCGAATGTGCAGCGTGTATGACTGGGCATGGGCAAGTGGCTGCCATGTCGCTTTGAATGATGTCCCGGTTATGTCGCCAGATGCAGCTTGAAGCAGTACGGGGTTCGACTTCAAAGTGAAACTTATTGGTTCACACCAGTCGCTGCACGTCTCGTCGGTATAGTTGACCATCACCCGGGCGCTGTATGTGGCTCCGGGAATGAGATTTTTGACAATGTAATTAGTGCCGGCGATATCCTTGAATGTCATTCCGTCGGCTTCCTCGCTGCTCAACTCAAGGTCGTAGCTCCTGGCGTTCTCAACGCCCTCCCACGACAACTTGCATGAGTCAACTGCAATGTCGTTGTCTTCGACCGCAATCATCGTCGGTACATCCTTGACATAGTCTTTCCAGTACCAGAAGGTACTTACCCCATTACTATAGGATATGTCGGTTATCGGCTTGCCCATCAGTTTCTTGCTGCCCTTGTTCAGTGTGGCTGCGGGTGTCGAGAAGTCGGTAAGGCTGTTGTTGCCGTTGTATGGGTAGAGGTCTCCCGCCTCGCTTGCCGACGTGAGTTTGTTGTCGGCAGGGAACAGCGTCATGCACTGCAGGTCATAGTTGTTGACCACGTTGCTGCTCCAGCTCGAACTGTTATAAGTCACATGGAGCGCCATCAGGCCGTTGCCCTTGTTGTAGGCATACCAACCGGTTTTCTTGTGGCATTCCAGTATGTAGTATTCGTTCGGGTCTTGGTCATTGACGATTTTTATGGCAGTGGCATCTGGCTGGTCCATGCTCTTCAGCGTGTACTTTGTATTTGATTCCGGGGTGATGAGGTCCATCCATTTCATGAAATTTTTCTCGTATGCCGTATATCCCGCGGGCGTCTTGCCGCTATTGTTGTGGTTGCCGCTGCCCATGAGATCCCATGTGCCCATGCCGTAGTGTCCGCCGTATTCGGTGTCATAGAAGTCGGGCAGACCCAGACAATGCGAGAACTCATGGCAGAATGTCCCGATGCCGTCGAGCGTGGTGGTGTAGTCGCTCGAGCCCGATGTCTCGTTGAACACCGAGAATTTGTTGATTGTCACACCGTTCTGCTTGAACGAGTCATAATCGCTTCGTCCGTAGTAGTAGGCTGAGTGCAGGTCCCAAGCACATGGCCAGATAGTCTGGCTTGATGCTCCCTTTGACTGGCCGGGACCGGCATAGAGTATGATAACCACGTCGGCAGCGCCGTCGCCGTCATTGTCATACTGCGAGAAATCGACATCGGGCAAACCCTTCACGGCTTCGGCTACCATCGAGCCGATTTTCATGTCATGGGTCTTGCCGTCTTCAGAGTCGGTGCCATAGTAGGCGCGGGTGTGGCTAAGGTTGACGGGGCCCAAAATGTCGAATTGGGGGGTGAAGGCTCCCAGCGACTGGTCAATAAAGTATTGGTAAACACTTCCCGAACCTTGCGAAAAATGGTTCTTGAAGGTGGTTACGGGGTCTTTGCTTTTCAGTGAGAAGTCTGAATAGTTAACAAGGATGATGGGAACTTTTGGGGTTCCGACATGCGGGACCTTTGCCGCGCGTTTGCTCGCATTTGCCCTGCTGGCTGCCATCTTTCTTGATGCTGACGGGACACCTTGTGCAACGCTCATCAGCTGGGCGTTAGCGTTTATGAACGACTGCTCGGTGGCAGAACGTTGCCCGATGTTGTGCGCCATCACCTTGCTGACGCCTCCAGGGGTGGAGTAGTAGAAATCCCCCTTGGCATCACGCGACAGCGTGTAGCCATCGGTGGTCGTAAAGGTGTGGAACCACTCGTCGCCAACCAGTTGAACGGTAATGACAGTGCCGTCACTCTGCTTGTAGTTCAGCGGTGTCTCAACGGCCTGTTCGGCTGTTGCATACAGCATTGTCATCAACGCTGTTACAACCAATAAAATAAGTTTTTTCATATCAGTCTTTGTATATTTGTTGCAAATTTACTGATTTTTTATTGATTTCACCACACTACACCACATTATAATAATAAACACCCCATATTTTTCAACAGAACTTCACTATCATAGTAGGGTAGTGGATAGACAGGAAGAGCACTTCGCTTTACGGAACGTTGCACTCTACAGAACGCCTGACGGCTCACAGCGTGTCCAGACGCATTAACAACGTTCTCCTGCCCTCGTGGTCGAGAGCAGGAGAACCATATTCTATGTAACGCCCTCACTGTTAGCCCTTCCCTTTAGGGGAGGGTTGGGAGAGGCTTCTGTCATCTGTGTAACGCCCTCACTGTTAGCCCTTCCCTTG
>JAGHSV010000090.1 GCA_018065665.1 Candidatus Sodaliphilus aphodohippi | reverse complement strand
CGCTCCGAGGAGTGCAACGTTCCGAACAGCGAAGCGTTCTCCAATGGCTCCCTGAGTCATTGAGTCACGCAGATGCAGCAGATTTTGCAGATTTCAAAGAGTGTCAACCTCATCTGAGAAGGCGAAGCGTTCTCCAATGGCCGTCAGGCGCTCTGAAGAGTGCAACGTTCTGTAAAGCGAAGCGCTCTCCAAAGGCTCGTCTTATTGGCATGGTTTTTGCATATCTATTGCTAACCAATAATCAGTTACATGGAAAAAGACAAGAAAAAACTGGTCGATTTGGAGAAATACCGTGCTTTCTTTGACGAGAGCAAGTTGTGGGCTAAGATCAAGAAAGTTGCCCGCAAGGCAGGCATCAAAGTCGTGTATGCGGCGTTGGTGCTCTATTACCTGTCGCGTAGCAACGAGGTGCCGATGAGTGCCAAGTTGAAAATATATGGCGCGCTGGGATACTTTATCCTGCCCACCGATGCCATCCCCGACGTTGTGGTTGCCCTGGGCTATACCGACGACCTTGCCGCCCTGGCGTGGGCGCTGTACAGCATGGCCAAGTATATCACGCCCGAAATCAAGCAACAGGCCGAGGAAAAACTGCAACAGTGGTTCGGGAAATTTGACCCCGCCGAGATTGCCGGACTCCTGCCCCCCAACTTCTATGACGACGAGAAATAATCTACTATCATGCAGGACAATAAGATATTAATCATCCCTGATGTCCACGGCAGGGAATTCTGGAAAGAAGCAAAGGCGAGGGTTGACGAGTGCTCCCGTGTCATCTTTTTGGGTGACTACCTTGACCCCTACGAGTTTGAACACATCAGCATTGCCGATGCATTCAGTAACTTTCAGGAAATCATAGAATTCAAGTTGGCACACCCCGACAAGGTGGTGCTCTTGCTGGGCAACCATGACCTGCCTTACTATTCGTCTGACTACAATCGGCTGTCAACCCGCTGGTGCCGCTACTGCGAGTCTTTTGCCGATGTGTTTGCCGCTACATTTGCCAAGCATAAGAATCTGTTCAAGCTGGCCCATGCCGAGGCGGGCGTGCTGTTCACCCATGCCGGTGTCCGTAGCGACTGGTACGCTATGGTGGGGAATCCCGATGCCGACACATTGGCAGAGATTGTGGATAATATCAATAATGTTATGACAACCAGTCAAGTGGATTTGTTATATCAAGTGACCTATTATAGGGGCGGTCCCGATTCCGCCGGCAGTTGCGTATGGGCCGATGTCCTTGAGCATGACAGTGCTGACACTTTGTCAAAGCGGTTCTACCAGATTTTCGGGCACACCCTGCAGGCTGGTTATAACAACACGGGCGGTATCGAATTTGCACAGCCCGTCATCACCGAAACCTTTGCCATGATTGACAACGCCAAGTGTTATGACCTTGACAACATAATTCCTGGCCAAATGTGACAGTCGGGTGTCCGATAGGGGACACGCCAAGCATTCAGTAATATACATGTAAACGGTAGAAGGGTTTTGGCCCCTCTACCGTTTGCTGTTGTTGGTTGACTTGTCTGGTTATTTGACGATTCTGATTAGTCCGTCTTCGGTTTCCTCGACATCCAGGATGTGTGCGCGTTCCTGTCCGCCGGTGCTGTTGGGGGCATGCAGCGCCATGTGCAGTTTGCCCTTGAAGTCCTTGAAGAGCATGGCATGGCCGCCGTCCTGGTCAAACAGCGGCTTGTCAAACTGTTTCCACGGACCAACGATTTTGCCTGTTACCGACTGCGCCAGTCCGACGGCATAGCCTCTCTCGGTGAAACTGGACCATATCATCAGCAGTTTGCCCTTCTTGGTACGGTGCAGGAAACAACCGTCGGTAATATATGCGCCATTTTTGTAGTCGCGTTTTACCCACTTGGCAGCCGAGCCGCAGAACAACAGCCGTGACGGTCCCGATGCTGCCGAGAGGTCGTCCTTCAGCGGGATGTACCTTACCTCACCGTCATCGACCTGTAGCCACTCGTGGCAATAGACCATATAAGGTTGTCCGTTCTCGACCCAGAGTGTGCCGTCGAGTGTCATCTCGTCAAGGCTGACAACAGGCATCTTGTCGGGGAATGCCCGGAATGGCCCCTCGGGGCTGTCTGACCAGAAAATCTGGGTCGCGCGGTATGTTAACCCCTCAGACCACTGGATATTGGTGTTGATGGTGGCAAAGAGGTAGTACTTGCCGTTGTAGCAGTGCATCTCGGGTGCCCAGATGTGCCCCGACACCCAGTTGTCCTCGGGCAGCACAAGCACCTGTTCGGGCTCTCCCCAGTGTTTGAGGTCCTTGCTCTTGTAGATGGCGACGCCGCCGCGCGAGTCGCCGTTGATCGAGGCCGCGGACTCATCGTTTCGGGAAGTGTACATGTAGTACGTCTTGCTGACAGGGTCGGCATAGATGAACGGGTCACGCACATTGATGTCATTGAGGGTCAATGAACCCTGGGCATGGCAGGTGGCGATGGCGCACACCAGCATCAGGGCGCCGATGATTTTCTTCATATCTTTTTTCGTTTTAAGTTTGTGCTATAAAATTACAAATAATAATTGAATTATAACACATCCCCCCACACAAAAAAAGTCGGGCGACCCGTTTGGTTGGGGTCGCCCGGCATATTTCAATGAGGATTGTTTTTAGTCATTGATGAGTGTAGCGCCTTTCTTCAGTGCTTCCTCGTTGAGGGGGAGCAGGTGCCAGTGGCGCTCGGGAAGGGTCTTTTTCAGTCCCTTGAGTACGCTCTCGATAGTAACCATGGGGTTTGCCTTGAGCATAGCGCCAAGTACAATCATGTTGAAGGTCTTGCTGTTCTTCATCTCGATTGAAGCCTCGGTAGCGGCGATGCTGTAAACCTTGATGTCCTTGCGTGTCGGGGGCATGTGAATACCGTAGTTGTCATAGATGAGAATGCCGCCGGGTTTCACTTTGCTCTCGAACTTGTCGAGACTCTGCTGGTTCAGTACGACAACCATGTCGTATGAGTTGAGGATTGGCGAGCTGATTCGCTCGTCGTTCAGGATAACTGTCACGTTGGCTGTGCCGCCGCGCTGTTCGGGACCGTACGAGGGAAGCCAGCTGACTTCCTTGTCTTCCATAAGTCCGGAGTAGGCAAGAATTTTACCCATTGACAGGACACCCTGTCCGCCGAAGCCTGCTATTACTATTTCTGCTTTCATAATCGTTTACTTTTTAGCGTCAACATCTTTCAAGTCGCCCAGGGGGTACTTGGCAAACATATTCTCTTCCATCCACAGGTTGGCTTTCTCGGGGGTGAGTTTCCAACCGGTGTTGCAGGTTGCTACAATCTCGACTACCGATGTGCCCTTGCCGTCAAGGCTGTTCTGGAAAGCCTTCTTGATGGCTGCCTTTGCCTTGCGCACGTTGGCGGGTTTGTGAACGCTCTGGCGAGTGACGTAGCAAGTGCCGTCCAGCTGTGCCAGCAGCGGGGTGATGGCCAGGGGATAGCCGTTGAGGTCGGCACGACGGCCGTAGGGGCAGGTAGCTGTCTTCTGGCCCAGCAATGTGGTGGGGGCCATCTGACCGCCGGTCATACCGTAGATCGCGTTGTTGATGAAGATGATGGCGATGTTCTCACCGCGGTTGCACGAGTGGATTGACTCGCATGTGCCGATTGCCGAGAAGTCACCGTCGCCCTGATAGGTGAATACCAGTTTGTCGGGCTGCAGGCGCTTGGCAGCGGTTGCCATGGCTGTTGCACGTCCGTGTGCGGCCTCCATCCAGTCGATGTCGATGTAGTTGTAGGCAAACACGGCGCATCCTACGGGGGCAACGCCGATTGCACTCTCGGCCAGGCCCATCTCTTCGATTACCTCGGCTACCAGTTTGTGTACGACACCGTGGCTACAACCGGGGCAGTAGTGCATGTGATTCTCACTGAGTAACGCCGGTCTTTTGTAAACCAGGTTCTCGGGGCGGATAATATCGTTATTTTCCATTGTGTTTTGCCTTTCTCTACTTGTTAATAAGTTTGTTTTTTAATGCATCGAGCAGTTCCTCGGGTGAGGGAACATTGCCGCCGGTGCGGCCGTAGAACTCAACGGGGAGTTTGCATTCAACGGCGAGTTTCACGTCTTCGATCATCTGACCGCAGGACAACTCGGGTACGAAGACACCCTTCTTGCCCTTGGCAGCCTCGGCGATTTCCTTTGTGGGGAAGGGCCAAAGTGTGATTGGACGTACAAGACCGATTTTGATGCCTTCCTCGGCTGCAAGCTCCATTGTCTTCATGCCGATGCGGGCCATGCTGCCGAATGCCACCATCAGGTAGTCGCAGTCGTCGGTGTTGACCAACTCACAACGAACCTCGTTCTTCTCGATTTCGCGGTAGGTAGCCTGGAAGCGCTCGTTGTTGGCCTCCATCTTGTCGTCGTCGAGTTCGAGCGATGTGATAATGTTCTTGGGGCGCATGCCCTTGCGGCCGTTGATGGCCCACGGGCACTGCTCGCGAATCTGGTCCTCGGTGCGGCGGGGCTTCTGCTCGGGCAGAACAACCTTCTCCATCATCTGGCCGATGAGGCCGTCAACGAGAATCATCGATACGCAACGATATTTGAATGCCAGGTCCCATGCCAGACCAACAAAGTCTGCCATTTCCTGAACGCTTGACGGAGCAAGCACGATGGGGTGGTAGTCACCGTGACCGCCGCCCTTGCAGGCCTGGAAGTAGTCGGCCTGTGAGGGATGGATGGTTCCCAGACCGGGACCACCGCGCATCACGTTGATCACGAGTGCGGGCACCTCGCTGGCCGACATGTATGACATGCCTTCCTGCATCAGGCTGAAGCCCGGGCTCGATGTTGAGGTGCAGACAGCCTTGCCGCAGCATGCGCCTGCATATACCATATTAATTGCTGAAACCTCGCTCTCGGCCTGCAGAACCACCATTCCGGTAGTGTCCCACGGCATCTCCTCTTCGAGTTTCTCGAGAACCTCTGACTGTGGGGTAATAGGATATCCAAAATATCCGTCGGCACCATAGCGTATCATTGCCATGGCCAGAGCCTCATTACCCTTCATCAATGTTACTTGGTCTTTCATTACTGTTTTGTTTTTTGTTAGTGAATTTGTTGTAAAAGTGAATTTGGGGTAATCATTTCTCTACTACTTTGTACACCTCGACGCATCCATCGGGACATACCAGAGCGCAGCTCGCACATCCAATGCATTTGTCGGGCTGTGCCATGTAGGCAAAGTGATAACCGCGGTTGTTAACCTCTTTTTTCTGCAAGTCAAGCACTTGGCACGGGCATGCCACAACACATAGGTTGCAACCTTTGCACCGTTCGGTCTCGACCGTAACTGCTCCTTTGATTTTAGCCATTATTTTTCGCGATTTTTATTAGGTTTATAATGTTTAGTTTAGTTAAGTGCTGCAAATTTACCAAATTTTTTGCAAACAATCAAACAATTATACTTTTTTAATGTTTGGTGCGCCGAGGCTTGAGAGAATCGTCCAAAATCCGTCTCCTGACGCTCTTGACTGCTGGTTTGTAATAACCGATTTCCATGGTCTCGAGGGTACGGATGAGTTCGTCTTTCAGTTCGGGAAAGAAACTGCAAATGCGGTGCGCCATCTTCATGCACAGCGACTGGATGCCGGGGTATTCGTCGAGGCGTACCATGCGGTCGAAACAGAAGTCCAGAAAGTCGGTGCGGACGTCCTCCTCGTTCACCTCAAGGCGTTCTACCACGTTAAGCGACAGACGTCTCACCGACGGGTTGTCGGTCGACATCGCCAGGTCAATCAGTTCATTCATCATCGGTTGCAGCACCGACAACTCGGCATCTGTCGCCTTGGTCAGACCCCATAGCGCATTGCGGGCAACCTGATAGTCCTCGTCATGCATAAATGACCGCGCGAAAGCCGCCAGACCCATACCGCACGACTTCACCTCATGGTAGATGGCCAGCGCCTCTCCCTCGCTATAAGCACCCTTCAACTGCTCCCTGGTTATCATCGCCTTACTGTTTTGCTTTGACGGTGAAGGTGTCGAGGGTGTTGCCGTAGCGGTCGAGCAGGGCGAGTGTGAGGGCTTTATCGTCGGCTTTCATGTTGACGGCACAGATCATATTTGCACCTTCGGCCCAGCGGAACATAATTTTGTCAAAGTTGGCCACTTGTTCCTCAAGTTTGCGGCCGCGCTCGTTGTCGCTCGATGCGGTTTGCATATAGACTGTTCCTTTGCTGCCGTCGGTTACTTGGTCGTCATAGAGGCATGCGCTGCGTGCATAGACATGGTTGTTGCCTGCCAGTGCAAGGTCGATGCCCAACTCGTCAAAGATTTTGTGCCAGCGGCCATATTGGCTGGTCTTGCCGTTGTTGCCGTAGAACCACTGGTAGTGCTCGCACACGATGACATAACGGGGCGGGTTTGCACTGTGGCGGGCCTTGGTGACAACGTCACGCAACCATGCGGCTGCTGCCTCAAAGTTCGTGCTGTCGTGCATCTCCTCGTTGTTGAGCATCACAAACATGGCGTTGCCGTAGCGGAAGTGGTAGCACACGCCCTCTTGTCCGGCATAACCGTTGCGTGGCACGTAGTTGGCATCGCGGAAGTAGGCGCTGGTGAGTTCGTACTTGCGCGACATGTTGTCGTGGTTGCCGTTCAAACCGGCCCACATATACTTGGAGAAGTTCTCGTGGGCATACAGGGCCCGCCAGAACGACCAGCTGCCTCCCCAAGCGCACACGTCACCAAGGTGTAGCACAAAGTCGATTGACGGGTCATAACGCTCGATTGTCGCCATCATGTCCATAGCGTCGGCAAGGCGGTGGGGGAGCGGGGTGTAACTGTGGAAGTCGCTGATGATGCAGCATGACCACTGCTTTGCACCTGCTGTCCTGAAGTTGTGCTCGGGGCTTTTCTCGAGGGTTCGACCGTCGGTACGGTATTCGATGCGGTACTTGTAGTTGGTGTCGGGTGTGAGACCGCGCAGGGTTGCTCCGCACTTGAAGAACACGTTGTGCTCATAGTAGTTCTCGTTCCATGCCCGCTTTGAGTAGATGCTGTCGTAGGTGGTGCACAACTGCTCCAAATCGGGTTGTGCCACTTGGGCATTCTTCCAGTTCTTGTCGGTAGTGGTGGTATATACCACACAGGTACCCTTGTCGGCTGCTGCCCAGCTGATGTTCATCTGGGTCGCACTGTTCTCACCGGGGCAGGTGATGATTGATTCGATGCTGCCGTTGGCTTGGCAACTGAGTGTTGCCGCAATGGCAATGATTAAAGCGGGAAATAGTCTTTTCATCATATTATGGTTTGTTTTTTATTTTTTATTGTCGCTGTAATATCCGTCTCGTGACAGCAGGTGGTCGAGGTTTGCCACGCCATATACGAGCACGGCATTCACGATTGACGAGTAGTCAAGGTACTCGGGGATCGCCTTGTCAAACAGGTCGCGGTCGGTGTGCCAGATGTCGCGGTAGTTAAAGCCATATCCCTTTACGTCATCCAGTTGGATGCTGATGGTGGGGATTCCGTTCATTGCAAAGTGGGCATCGTCGGTCCCGCCTGCAGATTTAGGACGTGGCCCGGGGTCGCCCTCTCGCTTTTTGACGGTAAACGGGAATTCGGGGTTCAGGTTTGCCAATGGCTTGGATATGTTGACAAAGTCATCATACATTGCGGGAGGCACTGTCACGCCTGTGGGGACCAACGGTCCGCCGTCGCGGTTGAAGTAGTTGGAGATTTTGTCCAGTGGCACGGTGTTGTGACTTACAAAATAATGTGAGCCCAGCAGCCCGTTTTCCTCACCGGTCCAGATAGCGAACATGATGCTGCGTTTGGGCTTTGCCCCCGCGGTGGCAAGCAGTCGAGCCGTCTCCATGGTGACGCTGACACCTTGACCGTCGTCGATGGCTCCCGTTGCCGCGTCATACGAGTCGAGATGACCGCCCGTCAATACATATTCGTTGGGATATTTGCTCCCTTTGAGTACCCCAATCACGTTGTGGTACTTGACGGGACCCTCAAAGAAGTGGTTGCGGATGTCAAACTCCATCCACACGTTTTCCTTTGCCAGAACCTTGTGTTTGATTTGTGCGTATTGGGTCTCGTCGAGTTTGATGTCGCATACGGTCGGCAAGGTTTCCATGGTCATGTTGTGGCAGTTGGCACGGTCACATTGTGCCTGGATTGGTGTTTGGGCGGCCTGTATGAATCCCAGCACACCGGCTTCAATCATCTCTTTGTAGAACATTGCCGCGATATGCTTGGACTCGAGCAGAGGGGTGTTCTCGTTTTTCTCGGCATTGATGCGTTTGATTTCGGCGTTCTTGATGCCAAGTGAGTCGTTGAAGGCAATGTAGGCACGGCGTAGCGAGTCCAGCGATGCACCGGGGATGGCGTCGGCAAACTTGCCGTCAATCAGCACCCATGCCCCTTTCAGCGCGCCTTTGATGTGGTTGAACTCCCACGTGTTGTTGGGCTCTATGAACACGCGTCCGCGTTGGGGACCCTTGGTTCCTGCTGTGAAGGATGGGGTGGCAAAGTGCAGCGTCATGCTACCGTCGTCGCTGTACATCTTGCCCGACCAGGGACCGCGCGAGAAACCTATCTTGGTTTGGCCCACTTCCTGGACAATAACGTCCAGTCCCCATGAACGGAACTGTTTCTCGACCCATCGTTCGGCATCCTCGAGGGCATGAGAACCGATGGGGCGGCCGCCAATCACGTTGGCCAGCATGTTCTCGTGCTGCATCGTGCGGTTGTCTGTTTGTCCGGTGGCAATGATTTGTTTCACGGTTTTGTCCTGGGCATTGATGCTGCAGTTGAACAATCCCAATAGAGCAACGACTAATAATATTTTTTTCATGTTGTTAAAGTGGTGGGTGAGCATCCCTCTCTATGTTACCGTTGCCGCATACCGGTTTGGTGTGCGGCAACGGTTAAGTTGTCATTTTTTTCTTTTACTTCTTGAACAGGTAGGTTGTCAGACTCTCTTTGCCCAGGTAGTATGCTTTTGCTTTGATGACCTTGTAGTCGCCAACCTTGA
The DNA here is from genome assembly GCA_018065665.1 of Candidatus Sodaliphilus aphodohippi. Classification (GTDB taxonomy): domain Bacteria; phylum Bacteroidota; class Bacteroidia; order Bacteroidales; family Muribaculaceae; genus Sodaliphilus; species Sodaliphilus aphodohippi. The sequence continues at coordinate 17,752 of JAGHSV010000090.1, read as the reverse complement.
CCGGAGCGGTCCACAGTGGTGACTGGGTTGAGGGCTCGCTGCCGTCAAGGGTGTAGTGCACCTCAACGCCGGGATACTGGGTGTTGGCAATCAGTTTGCCGTCAACAATCTTGACACCGGGCTGGCCAATGCGGAAGTTGTAGCCGCGGGCTTTCAGTACGGGGAGTTCGCGGGTACCAATCTTTAAATTATACTGATGACGGGCGCTGTCATACATTTCCCTGTTGGAGAGGTCTTTGCTCCACTCGGGGTTGGAGTTCCAACCGCGCTCGAACAGACCGAATGCCTTGGGCAGCGTCATGTACTGTACCTGGTCAAAGTCGCGAATGGTCTCGGCCCAGAGCTGTCCTTGAACGCCGATGATATTTTCGGGTTTCTGCAGCTTGGTCTTGCCGTTGCCGGCATTGAGGATGTCGAGTGTTCTGCCAAGGTAGTCGGTGCGCGGGCTTGCGTAGATGTTCCAGGGCAGTGCTGACCACGAGTCAAACTCGTCAATCTTGCCGCTCCAGTTCAGACCCTTGTCATACTGGTGCCATGTGTAAACCATGTCCATATAGAAGTTGGTGCAGTTTGACAGGATAACAGGGAAACCCTGGTTGGCCAGTGAGTAGGTGAGGGTGTCGCGGCTGCCCTGTGTGCTCCATGAGTTGATGCCGGCAAAGTGTGGGACGTTCTTTTCGAGCCACTCCTTGCTGTGATTGACGCCAACCTCTTGCCAGCCCTCGATGCGGATACCTCGATCATACAGCATGTTGCCAACGCGAGTGACATAGTATTCGAGAACTTCATGGTCATTCTTCAGACCCTCGCGCTGCATCAGGTTCTTGATGTCGGGCGATGAATCCCATGCGCCGCGGGGAACCTCGTCACCACCAATGTGGACGATGTCAAGTGTCAGCCCGGCCTCCTTGTACATCAGCTCGAGTTCAGAGATGACTTTTGAGACAAAGTTGTAGACGCCCTGGTTGGCTACGTCAAGAACGTTTGAGCAGTAACCCTGTACCGATGCGGTGTTGGTGCTGTCTTTGGGATCCCACAACTGGTATTCCTCAGCCGCTGCACGGTTTGAACCGATATATTTGTTATAGCGGTTCTTCATCGACATGATGGCGGCGAAGGAGTGTCCCGGGGTGTCTATCTCGGGTATGATTTTTACGCCACGCAGGTCGGCAAAGCGAAGCAGGTCAATGAACTGGCTGCGGGAGATATAGCCATTGGCACTCTGTGTGAGGTCATTGGGGTCGCCGTTGCTCTCGAAGATGGGTGCCATGTAATCCTTGGCGGTCACTGTGGCACCGCGGCGCGAACCGTATGTTGTCAGTTCGGGCAAACCGGGTATCTTGACGCGCCAGCCTTCGTCATCGGCAAAGTGGAACTGCAGTCTGTTCAATTTGTAGTACGACATCAGTTCGATGAAGCGCTTCATGTTGCTGTAGTTTGTGAAGTTGCGGGCAATGTCCAGCATATATCCGCGATAATGCAGGTCGGGATAGTCGACGATGTGGGCATTCTGCAGGTTGTGTCCCTTGCTGTGGTCAATGGCAGCAATCAGCGTCTTGACGCCGTTGACGGCGCCTTCCTCGGTCGAACCGACGATGTCAATCTTGCCGTTCTTGACATCGAGGGTGTAATACTCGCTGTTGGCGTTGAGTTTTTTGTTGATTTTGATGCTGATGACGACATCCTGACGGTCGGCAGTGTAGATGCCTCGGTTCTTCAGTTCCTCGGTCAGCAGTCGGGTTGCCTTGTCTTTCTTCAGGAAGTTGCCTTTCTTCAGCGTGAGTTTGCTCTTGATGGTGACGATGTTGCCGATGTGGGTGATGCCGTCATTGATTTCCACCGACTTGGGGGTGGGGAAGATGTCATAATCGTTTCCAGTATAGGCATCGCCGATGTTGTTGATGGCACTGTTATAGTCATAGACGTAGTTGCCGTCGGGGTATAGCGGGTTGTGCGAAATCTGGTCCGGCGTACCCAGTTCGCTACGGGTCAGTTTGGCGGGAATGGGGTGGGTGTAGTCGTCGTTGAGGATTACATGACCGCCCATCGGGGCATAGCATTCGCTCATCAGTGTACCCGCAAACAAAATGTTCAGGACAATGGTGTCGCCCGGAGCCATGGGGCGGTAATTCTCGTTGGGTTTTATCTGGTAGTATGAGGTTGATACGTCGTCAATGTCGACCTGGCTGTTGTCGGCCCACTCATAGCTGCGGGTGAACTGGTTGAAGCAGAATATCCAGTTGCTGTCCAGTGTCTTGTTGCTCGTGTTCTTGATGATGAATTGCGAGCTGTACCATCCTTTTTTTGCGTTGTTCTTGCCCATTTCCCAGTGTACCGAGATGGGCGACTGTGCCATTGAGGCAACGGCAACCAGTGCCGATGCGAGCAATGTCATTGTTTTGAGTTTGAGTTTCATCTTGTTATGTTATTTTAGTTTATTTTTCACTATATAGTCCAGCAGGTTCTGGCATGCACCCTCCAGCAGGTCCAGCACCAGCTCAAAGCCCTCGCTGCCCTCGTAGTAAGGGTCGGGGACATAGTCATGGAAGGTGCGCATATACGGGTCGATGTAGTCTCCCATCATGACGATTTTTGCTTTGTCCGACGGTGTCGGCGCCATCTCTTCCAGGTCATATCGGTTGCTGCTGTCCATCGCAACAATCATGTCAAAGCGTTCAAAGTCAGAGACCTCGATGGGACGGCTACGGTGGGTCAGTTCCAGTCCGCGACGGCGGGCATGAATGAGCATCCTCTGGTCGGGCAGCTGACCGCGGTGTCCGCTATAGGTTCCCGCCGAGTCAATATCAAAGCGGTCGCTAAGACCTTCTTCCTCGACCAGTTGGCCAAATACACCCTCGGCCGCCGGCGAACGACAGATGTTGCCGAGACACACAAATAGAATACCATATTTGCCGTTATCTTCCATACCACTTGCAAATTTACTGAAAAATTGCCTTATGGCAAAATATTACAGCCAAAAAGATTGGGCCGGACAACGGTCCGACCCATCTTATTGTATTTTTCTGCTGTTTGTTCAGTCAAAAACATAGGCGAGGAAATCGTGCAGGGGTTTCAGCGGTCTGAGGTCGCCAGCAACGCGTTCGACCCAGTCCTCGCAGTCATAGTAGTCGGGGCTGACGTGCATGGTCATGATATACTCTTTCATCTTGATGAACTGGGCCAGCGCATGGTCCTTGGGATAGTCGGCGGGCATCTTCTTGAGTGAGTCGCTCTCCCATGTATATCGTGCTGTCAATTCGGGGTTTGAGACGATTTTGGTGAACTCCTCGGGCTCGGCATCGATGAGCGAACGCAGTTGTGCCAGTATCTCCTTGGCTGGCCACCAGATGCCGCCGCACAGCATCAACTTGCCGGGCTCGAAATGAAGATAGTATCCCGGTTGCACGGTGTGCCGTCCGCCACGCGCCAGTACGGCCGAGAAATAGGTCTTGTACGGACTCTTGTCGTGGCTGAAACGGATGTCGCGGTAGATGCGATAGACACTGTCCTTGACCTGCAGGCCACGCACGTTGTCGTCATACTCGCCCACGAGGGCAATCAGTCGCTCAATATCGCGCTCCCATGGCTTCCTGAGGGCGTCATAGCGATCCTTGCGCTCCTTGAACCACACGCGGTCGTTGTTCTGACGCAACTCCTCAAGGAAATCGAGAATCTCACCGATGTTACTGTATGATTTCATAATTGCTGCAGTATTGCTCTAATAAACTGTTTGGTTTGAATCGATGCCTACTCGTAGGTAAAATAATAATTGTTGGTTCGGATAACGTTTCCGTTTCCGTCGTACTCATGCTCATATCCTGTTGGCGAAACCATGAAGTACTCCTGATAGGTCATCGGGACATAAGCGCTACTCTTGCCAAACAACTCGGGATAGCAGGCATACTCCGAAAAATACGAGCCAATCAGACCCCATGAGAGGAAACCGTTTTTGTTCTTGATGTTGGTATAGGTATATTTATATGGCCGGGGGTCATTCTCTACATACGCTTGGGTTAACAGGTTGTTTTCATCATAAACAAAACGATACCGACAGGGGTTCATCCCGGCATCTTCAAACTCGGCAAGGTATCCATTCTTGTACCAGAACCTGTATTTAACCTCCCACTTGAATTTGCCCGGCGAGTTTTTGTCATGTACATTCTCTGCTATGCTGTCCACCATGCTATTGTGAAGATACAGTTTAGTGTAAGGCCCCCAGCATATTGTGTCCTTGTCATAGGTGATGTCGAAGTCGGATAACACCTTTGTTTTCAATTCGGTATCAACATATTTGTAGTGAGAGACACGGTCTTTGCTGTCGTAGGTGTACACACGATAATACACATCCCGGCTGTCAAGGGTATAACTTATCTTTGTCAGTCTTTTTGATTGACCGGGTTGAGGGTTCACCGGTTGGGGGTCATCATCGCCGCTACACGAAACTGCAGCTACACACGTCAGCAATAATGCGAAATACAGATACCTTTTCATGAACGTTTGATTTTACTCAGTAAAGGATAATTATAGTTTGATTTTGCAAATTTACAAATTATTTTGGAGATATGCGTAAAAACAAGAGATATATAGTTGCCCATGTGAATTAAGGCAATCTTTGATTTCCTCGTTGATGCTGTTCTGTTTGGCAAGGTATTCACGCGAATGTGTCTTTAAAATTGCAAGAAAAGTTTGCAAATTTAAAATCCAAACTTAAAATTGCAAGAAAAGTTTGCAAATTTAAAATTTATGAATTATCTTTGCAAAAAAATAGATAGACTATGGTTGAAAGAATTTTAGGTCCAAAACTGTTGCAACTTGCAGACAAATACCCTGTTATTACCTTGACAGGTCCACGTCAATCAGGTAAATCCACTCTTCTCAGATATACATTTGCCGATTATGGATATGTTTCGCTTGAAGATATTGACCTTCGTGAATTTGCGATGACCGATCCTCGAGGATTTCTTAAAACATACCCAAGTCATGTTATCATTGACGAAGCTCAACGTGTTCCTAGTCTGTTCTCATATTTGCAGACACATGTTGACAAAGTTGACACACCGGGGATGTATGTGTTGGCTGGAAGTCATAATTTCATGTTGATGGAAGCAGTTAACCAGTCACTTGCCGGCAGAACTGCTATTGTGAAATTGCTCCCGTTTTCTCATGCAGAGTTACATAATGCTGATATGCTGCCAGATGACATTGACGTAGAGATTTTTAGAGGTAGTTATCCTCGCATCTATGATAAAGACCTCGAACCATCGCAGTATTATGATTTCTACATCCAGACATACGTTGAACGTGACGTGAGATTGATTAAGAACATTGGTAATCTAAATCTGTTTACGCGGTTTGTGAAACTGTGTGCCGGCCGCATAGGGCAGTTGTTGAACGTCTCATCATTGGCTAACGAATGCGGTATCAGTGTCCCTACGGTCAACGCATGGTTGTCGGTGCTAGAGGCAAGTTATATATGTTACACTTTGCGCCCTGATTGGAATAATTTTGCAAAGCGTCTTGTCAAAACTCCCAAATTGTATTTCTATGACACTGGGCTCGCCTGTTCGCTGCTTGATATAAAATCGCCGTCTCAGGTCGCTACTCATTACCAGCGTGGTTCACTCTTTGAAAATATGGTGATTAATTCGGTCATCAAGAGGGCATGGAATAATGCTGCAACAACAGACTTGCGTTTTTGGCGAGACAGTCAGGGTAACGAGGTCGATTTGTTGCAATACGATTCGGAAAAGCCTGCTGCATTTGAAATCAAGTCAGGGGCGACATTCTCGCCTGACTATTTCAAGGGATTGGAAAAATGGGCTGCCTTGTCGGGTGCCCCATCTGACCATCTATCAGTAGTCTATGGGGGTGAGTATGCTCTTTCTACTTCTCAGGGTGAACTGGTGCCATGGGAAATCTTCTCCAATCACTGATGCGGTATCAGGTACTGTCGCTCGGTAGTTAACAGAGGCAATGAATGATGGCGGAGAAGGCAAAAAAATGTTTTTTATTTTGTGGTTTTAGAGCAAATTGCTATCTTTGTGAAAATATTTGCAAAGTAAAAGATATTGTATAAAATTACTGATTAGTATGAGACATCTGATATTTACGCTTCTTATTTTGCTCGGTGCGAGCCCTTTGTTTGCCGAGTCTAATGTGATTAACATCCTGGACCTCGGTGCCAAAAATGACGGTTCGGCCGACATCAGCGCTATCATAAACGAGAATACGGCGCGTGGCACAATCTATCTGCCGGCAGGTCTATACCGCGTCGAACAGCCGTTGCACTTGAAGAACCCGATTCGCGGTGACGGCTATTCGCGAAACCCCCATGTGAACGCATCCAAGACCTGGCTCCTCTCCGAGATTGATTGTGACTATGACAAGCATGGAGTTATCGAGTATGGCGAGGAAATAGCTATCAATGTCGAGAACCTGAACATCAGATGCCATAGCAGGGAAGACGGCATCCTCGTTAAACCCTGCTCACAGCAGACCTCAACCTTTATCAGCCAGGTGGGGATATACAATGCCAGTGCCTGCGGAATACGCATCGTGGGCGATGGGTCGAGACCGGTTTTTGTCAATAATGTCACCATTTTCAGTTGTGGACCCAACACCCGGTCGGTCGGTCTTGACGTTGACCCCAACGACTGCCGCCTTAGCAATATTGAAGTGATGGGATGCCAGGTCGGTCTGAAAGTTCGTGGTGGACACACCTATTGTTCCAACCTGCACCTGTGGACAGGTGTCATGGGCAAGGATATCGATGGCACCTGGTGGAATGGGACCAGAGGCATCGTCCTGTCGGGAGGCGGCATCTTTGTCGGTTCGCAAATCTATCCCGACACCAGCTATATCGTGTTTGAACAGGAAAAAGACAGCTTTGGGTGCTTTGATATCTCTGAGATTCTGTACTATGACGACAATTCCGAGGAAGCAAGCACCGACAAGGAAGGAATGCTTTACTATGCCCATCCCGACTGCCCATCGCCCAACCTGGGCATACACGGTGGCATTTTTGCCGTCTGCGGCACTGATGCCAAGAAACGCGGGATGAGCAAACTGTACACCCCGGGCATGAACATTGACAATGTTATCGTTCCGACCGACCGCTCGGTCTGCGGTGCCAACATCGACGTTCTCTGCATGGGTGACGCGCTGCCCGACTATACACTCGAGTATGAAGACAAAGGGTGGTGCAAGGTGGCCGACATCTTTGACATGGCGCCGTCGGGATCGGTCCAGGCCGACCTCTCGCTCGATAACGGGGCCGCATGGCAGGTGAACGTCCTGAAGACTGCCGACGGCAAGAAAAAAGTGAAATTCGAGCCACAGAACGAACTGTGCAAACCCTACAAACTGAAGTACACCGAAAAGAACGGACTGGTAAAGATTTTCGTGCTTACCCTCGATGACAAACTCATTAAAGTCCGTTTCACGACCAGGTCCATGTGTCCCTATTTCCGCCCTGCCGATTACAGCAGCCTCAGGACCCTCGGCTATCAGGAGTGCTACTACGAGGTGGAATAAGATATGAGGTGCGCCGCACAGGTGCCGTAGGCGTGTTATGAGGCCGATGGTGCCTGTGATTGGTCCATTTTTCCTTAAATATAGCAAAAAATGCTTGTAACTCTGAAAACTTTTGCGGTTTTCAGAGTTTTGTAGTAATTTTGCACGTCCATAAAATGGGATTATATATAATTAGGTGAAATGGAGATAAAACAGCGTATAGTGGGAAATGCCCTCCGTCTGCTCAAGCAGGTGGGGCCCACTGTCATGACCATGGATATGGTGGCGCGTGAATGCGGAATGTCAAAACGCACTCTCTATGAGGTGTTTGCCGACAAAAAAACGCTTATTCTTGAGTGTCTCCGCGCTGACCACGACCGCAACAAGGAGCAGGTCAAGGAAATATTCCGCACTGCCGAGAACTGCTTTGACGCACTGTTGCAAGTCTTTGTGTCGTGGCGTAAATTCCTCAACGAGACACCACTGTCTTTTATTGACGAGATTAACCGTCTCTATCCCGAAATCTCCCTGCAGAACAACGAGAACGAACGCCAGCACATTCATTCGCTGGCCAAGGTGCTGTCTTGCGCCCAGACCCAGGGGCTTGTGGTTGAAGGCATCAACACTGAGATTGCAGCCTTGTTGTTCTATGGCACCGTGCGCAACATCCACGAGAACCGACGCATCGATGACTTCGGTTTTAACCGTGTTGATGTGTTTGCCGGTGCGTTTATCAACTTTCTGCGTGGCATTGCAACCATCAAGGGCATCAACTACATCGACAGTATGCTGCCCGACATTGACAAGAAATTAAAATAGAAAAATAAGATAACATGTTCAAGAAAACATTATTAATCGCAACGCTGCTCTGTGCAGCCACGGCAACAGCCCAGACGGCAACAACTGCCAATGCTGCCCAGGTACCGCTGTCGCTTGACGAGTGCATCAGGATTGCACTCAACGACAACCCAACCATCAAAGTTAACGACATGGAAATTGAGCGCGTTGACTATGCCAAGAAAGAGGTCATCGGTCAACTGTTCCCCAGCGTGAACTTCAGCGCACAGTACACCCGTAACCTTGCCCTGCAGACAATCTACATTGACGCGGGTGCAATGGGAGGCGGTGCTGCCGGTGGCGAAGAAGGCGGTGGCGGTAACAACTCCAAGACCGGTATGAAGATGGGCCGTGACAACAACCACAATGTTGGTTTCTCGGCATCAATCCCCATCTTTGTTCCCGCGCTGTGGAAGTCAATCAAACTGAGCGACAACCAAATCCTGCAGAATCTGGAGGCATCGCGTGCCAACAAACTCTCGCTGGTCAACCAAGTCAAGAACGCCTACTATGCGCTCCTGCTTGCCAAGGACACCAAGAAGGTTATCGAGCAGAACCACTCGACAGCGCAGTTCAATGCCGATGTCTATAAGAGAATGTTTGAACTGGGAACAGCCAGCGAGTATGACGTGCTGCGTGCCAACGTTGCGGTTACCAACCTTGAACCCTCGATTCTCGAAGCAGAGAACTCAATCAAGCAACTCGAACTGCAACTCAAAGTGCTCATGGGCATGGATGCCACAGCCGACATCGAGGCTGTGCAGTCGCTCGACGAGTTCAAGGGCGCCATGTATGACCGTGCAATCATGGCCGACACCTCGCTCGTTTACAACACCAGCCTGAAGAGCCTTGACCTGCAGACCGATTATCTCAAGAAAGCCCTCGATGTCACCAAGGCATCATGGCTGCCCACCATCACCGGTAGCGGCAATTATATGTGGGCATCGATGAGCAACGGCAGTCCTTTCAAGAACTTCATGTGGAACGGCGTATCTAGCGTCGGTCTGACGCTGGCATGGCCCATCTTCCAGGGCGGACAGCGCTACTACAAGCAGAAACAGGCCGAGGTCGCTGTTCGGGAAATGTCGTGGCAGCGCGAGAACCTCGAGCGCTCGCTGCACACTCAGGTTCAGACACAGATTGACAACCTCAACAAGAGCATCAAGCAAATCGAGAGCAATAACGCCGGTGTCGAGCAGGCAACCAAGGCAAGCGAGATTATGCAGCAGAGTTTCAAAATCGGTGCTGCCTCGTTCATCCAATTGCGTGACACCGAGGACGCATTGATGAACGCGCGACTCAGTTACTACCAGGCCATCTACAACTATCTGGTTGCCGACAGCAACCTCGAGTATGTTCTTGGCAATACCGAGTATGTTGCCCAATAATTCACGATTAAATCAAAACACAAAATAATGAAGACAAAACAATTATTAGTCCTGACACTCAGTGCGGCCATACTTGCCGCATGCTCGGGCAAAGATGACAAGAAAGAGGCTAAACAAGAAGAGGTACCTCTGGTAAAGGTCCAGTCGGTTTATGACGAGGTGGTTGACCAGACCAGCGAGTACACTGCTACTGTCGAGGCTTTCAAGACCAACAACATCTCGTCTAACAACGGCAGTCGCATCAAGCAGTTGCTCGTTGACGTGGGCAGCCATGTCAGCGTGGGACAGCGTCTGGTTATACTGGACGATGTGAACATTGCACAGCAGAACGCTGCAATCGCACAGCAGCGCATCCAGCTCGCCAATCAGAAGCGTGACCTGGAGCGTGCTCGCGAACTGGTCAAAATCGGTGGCGGTACACAGCAGACCGTTGACCAGATGCAAGCTGCCTATGATGCACAGGTGCGCGCCATTCAGGCGAGCAGCCGTGCGTTGACAACCATGCAGGAGAACACCGTCCTCACTTCGCCCGTCAGCGGTGTGGTTACCGTCAAGAACTACAATGCCGGTGACCTGCCCAGCGGACTGCCAATCCTCGTTATCGAGCAGCAGCAACCGCTCAAGGTGATCGTGAACGTCAACGAGAGCGACTATCCCAAAATCAAGGTCGGCATGCCCGTTATCGTCAAGTTTGACGTCTATGGCGAGGAGCAGTTCTCGGGTAGCGTTTACCTCATTCACCCCACCATCGACGAGAAGAGCCGTACGTTCCAGGTCGAGGTTACTATCCCCAACAGCAACAACAAGGTGCGCACCGGTATGTTCGCTCGCGTGAACTTCAACTTCGGTGCATCGCGCAACGTTGTTGTTCCCGACCGTGCTATCGTCAAGCAGACAGGTTCGGGCGTACGCTACGTCTTTGTCTATAATAACGGCACTGCACAGTACCGTGAAGTCCAGCTTGGACGCCGTATGGGCGACCGCTATGAGATCCTGAGCGGTCTGTCATCGGGTACTCAGGTTATCGTTAGCGGACAGTCGCGTCTGGCCGACGGTGCCAAGGTGCAAATCGAGGGTGAGGCAAAACCCGCTGCAGCGCCTGCTGCCAAGTGATATTATGGTTAACTAACGAATAATTTTACACATTAGATAGATTATGAGTTTATATTCAAGTTCGGTGAAAAGACCGGTTACCGTCATCCTCATCTTTGTGGCGGTGATTATCATCGGTCTGTTCTCACTGCAGAAACTCCCAATCGACCTGTATCCTGATATCGATACCAACACCATCATGGTGATGACCACCTATCAGGGCGCAAGTGCGCAGGATATCGAGCAGAACGTCACAAGACCGCTCGAGAATGTCCTCAACTCGGTCGAGCATCTGAAGCACATCACCAGCAAGTCGCGCGAGAATATCTCGGTCGTGACGCTGGAGTTTGAATACGGTTATGACATTGACGCGCTAACCAACAACGTGCGCGACAAACTGGATATGGTGTCGAGCATGCTGCCCGACGACTCCCAGACTCCTATCATCTTCAAGTTCAGTAGTGACATGATCCCCATCGTGATGCTCTCGGCCCAGGCCGAAGAGAGCATGCCGGGACTCTACAAGATTCTGGACGAGCAGATTGCCAACCCGCTGGCGCGTGTCGACGGTGTGGGCTCGGTGTCAATCTCGGGTGCCCCCAAGCGTGAAATCCACGTCTATCTGGACCCCATCCGCATGGAGGCATATAACCTGAGCGTCGAGACCATCGCATCGCTCATCGGTGCCGAGAACCGCAACATCCCCGGCGGTACGTTTGATATCGGTAGTGAGACCTATGCATTGCGTGTCCAGGGTGAGTTCAAGGATCCCAAGGAGATGGCAAACATCGTTGTCGGTGTTTCTAACGGCGGTATTGTTCACCTGAGCGACGTTGCAACAATCGATGACTCGCTCGAGGAGCGTGCACAGCAGAGTTATACCAACGGCAACAAGGGCGCGATGATTATCGTCCAGAAGCAGAGTGGTGCAAACTCGGTTGAGATTTCTAACAAAATCAAGGAAATCATGCCGTCGTTGCAGAAGAATCTGCCATCCGACATCCAACTTGACTACATTGTCGATACCAGTGACAACATCCACAACACCATCAATTCGCTCGTCGAGACCGTGCTCTATGCGCTGTTGTTTGTGGTCATCGTGGTGTTCGTGTTCCTTGGACGCTGGCGCGCCACTGTCATCATTACGCTGACAATCCCAATCTCGCTGATTGCCTCGTTCATATATCTGTATGCAACCGGTAACTCGCTGAACATCGTTTCGCTGTCATCATTGTCAATCGCAATTGGTATGGTGGTCGATGATGCCATCGTTGTGCTCGAGAATGTCACGTCCCACATCGAGCGTGGTTCGGCACCCATGCAGGCTGCCGTTCACGGTACAAACGAGGTGGCAATCTCGGTTATCGCGTCAACGCTGACGCTGATTGCTGTGTTCTTCCCGTTGACTCTCGTGACCGGTATGACCGGTGTGCTCTTCCGCCAGTTGGGTTGGATGGTCACCATCATGATGATTATCTCGACCGGTGCTGCCCTCTCCATTACCCCCATGTTGTGTAGCCGCATGCTGCGCCTGCGCAAGAAGGAGGACGAGAGCGCTGCCTTCAAGAAGTTCTATGCACCAATCGAGCGCGCCCTTGATGCCCTCGACAACGGATATGCATGGCTGCTCGATATGTGCGTCACTCACCGCTGGAAGACCTCGTTGATTGCTCTGGGCATCTTTGTCGGCTCTATGTTCCTGATGAAGTTTGTCGGCAGCGAGTTCTTCCCCACCAGCGATAACAGCCGTCTGGGTATCACACTCGAACTCCCCATCGGTACCCGTACCGAGATTGCCGAGAGCTTAGCACGTCAGGTTAACGATAGCTGGCAGAAGAAGTTCCCCGAGATTAAGGTGCTCAACTATACCGTTGGGCAGGCAAGCAGCGATAACACCTTTGCATCGCTGCAGGACAATGGTTCGCACATCATCTCCATGAACCTCCGTCTGACCGACCCGGGCGAACGTGAACGCGGCATCGTTGAGATTGCCGAACTCATGCGTGAAGACCTCAAGCACTATCCCGAGTTCAAGAAGACGCTTGTCAACGTCGGTGGTTCGCGCGGTAGCTCCATGAGCGGACAGTCATCAATCAACTACGAAATCTACGGTTATGACTTTGCCGAGACCGATAGCGCCGCACAGAGGCTGAAACGCATTCTCGAGGGAATTGACGGATGTGCCGACATCAATATCAGCCGTAGCGACTATCAGCCCGAGTATCAGGTTGACTTTGACCGCGAGAAACTCTCGCTCTACGGTCTCAACCTTAGCACAGCGGCAACTGCACTGCGTAATCGCATCAACGGTAGCACCGCAAGCTACTATCGTGAAGACGGTGACGAGTATGACATCAAGGTGATGTATGACAAGCAGCATCGCCAGTCAATCGAGGACATTGAGAACATCTTGCTCTACAATGCAGCAGGGCAGGGCGTTCGCCTCAAGGAAGTCGGCACGGTTGTTGAGCGTTTCAATCCGCCCACAATCGAGCGTAAGGACCGCGAGCGTGTCATCACCGTATCGACCGTTGTCAATGGCCGACCCATGAGTGAAATCATCACCGAGGCTCAGCCGCTCATCGACAAGATGGACAAGGCTCCGGGCATCACTGTCGGCATCAGTGGTTCTTATGAGAGCCAGCAGGATTCGTTCAGCGACCTAGCAACACTGGCTGTGCTCATTATCATCCTCGTGTACATCGTGATGGCGGCTCAGTTCGAGTCCTATACCTATCCCGGTATTATCATGACCAGTATCATGTTTGCATTCTCGGGTATCGTACTCATCCTGCTCATCACGGGAACCACGTTGAACATCATGTCAATGATTGGTGCCATCATGTTGATTGGTATTGTGGTGAAGAACGGTATCGTGCTGATTGACTATATCACGCTGAACCGCGAGCGCGGCATGAGCATTCGACGTGCCGTTGTCGATGGCGGCCACTCTCGTCTGCGTCCCGTTGTCATGACAACGCTGACCACCATCCTTGGTATGGTGCCTATGGCGCTGGGTAGCGGCGAGGGTAGTGAGATGTGGCGCCCAATGGGTACTGCCGTAATCGGCGGTCTTACATTCTCGACCATCCTGACACTGCTCTTCGTGCCCACCATGTACACCATCTTTGCATTCAACGGTATCCGCCGCAAACGCAAGAAGATGCACAAGGCACTGGCAAAAAAGAATAACGCTAACAAATAAAGTTTACTGAAAGATTATGAAAGCAATATTCATAGCATTTGACCAAGCATACTACGAGGACCTCGTTACCGACCTGCAGAGCCTGGGTTGCCGCGGCTTCACAGCGTGGACCGAGGTTAAGGGACGCGGCAGCCATACCGGCGACCCGCACTATGGTACACACGCATGGCCCTCGCTGGCATCGGCAATGTTCACCATGGTTGAGGACGACCACGTTGACACGGTGCTCAACCATCTGCATCAACTCGATGTAGAGACGCCCAAACTGGGTATGCGTGCCTTTGTCATGCCCATCGAAAAGAGCATCTGACACATTTTGAACCCGCTGGCGTCGTGCCATCGACGCCAAACCTTGATATACGGCACTCCCGCCTCACATGACTGTGGGACGGGAGTGCTGTTTTATTGTGGGTGTATTTCTGATTACTTGCGAAGGTTGCCCTCGTCGGTAAAGTGGAGGCCGAAACAGTCAAATGCAATGCTGTAGGTGCATGCCGCGAGATTGATCTTCAGTTCAAGATTGGTGATTTTGCGGGATGCCATCGGCAGTTCGGTTGTGCCGTTCAGGAAGTAGGGGATAACCTCGTCCATAGTTACTTCATAGCCCTTGTCGTTAATTGCAAAGTGGAAGTTGTTTGTTCCTGCGTCAATGTTGCCAACGGGGATGCGAATCTGCTTCTGGGCAGGCATGTTGTCAACGAACTTGATGTTGTGGATATAGATGTCGCCTGTTGAGTGGGTAATCAGGTACTGTGAGATGTTGAAACGATAGTACTTCTCGCTGGTGGTGACATATTTGTCGCCGTTGCTGAGCGCAGTGTACAGCGGCAGCGTGAAAGCGGCGGTAGTTTTTTCCTGATAGGTGTTGCTCATGAAAATCTCGCCTGTGCTGGTGTCAAAGTAGCCCATGTGGGTGCCTCTGAATGTCAGGTCGCCGTTGTCGGCTGCTGTGAACGGGGCCTTCCGCAGCAAGAGATTGGACTGCGATGATGAGGGGTCAACGAGGTCTGCCGTCAAGTCTGAATAGAGATTGAACTTGCAGGGGACTTCTGTCTTGGTCTCGCCCATGTTGGTGTCAAAAATCATTAAATTCTTGATGTTGTAACTTGTCATGAGTTCGCGCTCAGACTTGGGTTCGTTGTCGTCCCCACATGCGGTGGCACCTACCATAAGCGCCAGGAGCATCATGATGCCGAATACTTTTTTCATTTTATCTGATGTTTTTAGTTTGATTTCAGGGTGCAAAATTAGGATAAAATCTGCAATAATGCAAATTTTGGATGTTCTGTCAGAAGTGCATTCTCAGCGTTGCACCCAGGCTGCGGCCGTGACCGCGTTGCAGGAATTCGTGCCCGATCGACACGAAGTAGAATGTGTTGTAGGCAGTGTCAGTCAGGTTGCGGCCCCACAGCTGCAGTGAGTAGTGGCGCCCCTCGAGTGTCACACCTGCACCCAGCAGACCATAGAATGCCTGGCTCTGGGTGTTTGACTCGTTCCAGTAGATGCGCCCGGCGGCACGCAGATTAGCGTCCAGAGTGATGCCCTCGAGCCACTCGCCGCAACCGTTGATGCCGATGAGGTGATAGGCCTGACCATAAAGGGTGTGGGTGGGGGAGTAGGGGATATAGCATCCGTCATAGTCGTTATGACCGTCGTTGTACTCGGTGAACTTGGCATTGGTGTAGCCGTAGCTGACCGACACCCCCGTCGATGCCAGCGGACGCCATGCCAGCGATGCCTCGATGCCATAGTTGCGTGTCTTGCCGGCATTGGTCATTAGTCGGCCGGTCGTTGTGCCGTCGGGGAAGACGGTCAGTTGCCGGTCGCGGCAGTCAATATAGAAAGCGGCAAGGTCCAGGTTGATGCTGGCGCACGGTTTCAGGTGGGTACCCACCTCGGCGTTCCATGCCTTCTCGGGACGGTACCCGACCACCTTGTCAACATCATAGTTGCTGCCGATGCCCATCATCCCCATCAGTTGCTGCTGCAGCACGTCGCTGAACATCTGGGTGTTGAAGCCTCCGGCCTTGCTGCCGCGCGACACATTGGCATAGACTGTGCCCAGGGTGCCGTCAAGCTTATAACTGACAGTTAGACTGGGTAACAACTCGAGGAAATCCTTTGACATGCTGCCCGAGTTGTCAATGTCAATGTTCTCGTGGGCATAGACGGTGCCCGACGATTTCTCCATAATGTTGTATCCCGTGTGGGTGGTGCTGCGGTAGTCGAGCGTGGCGTGCTCATAGTCGAGGCGCAGCGAGGCGTCAACGGTGAAACGTCCCAGTGTCAGCGTCGAGCGGTGGTAGAGTGCGGTGCCCCATGTCGGTGAGGTGAAGTTGCTGCCAAGTACAAAGTCGCGGGTGTCCCACTGGATGGGATACTCGGGTACGGCACTGTTGCGGTGGCTCTCAATAAGTTGGTCAATGCCGGTGTCCAGGAAAGTCACCGGAGCATCCATGTCATAGCGGCGGTAGAAACCGTTGAAACCGGCAAGCCACCGATATTTGCCTTTGCTCTTGCTTCCCGCCACGAGGTCAAGCGTCCCGGCATGCTCGGTTCGTGCCTGGGTCAGTGTGAAATAGGGTACTGGCGTGAAGTCCTGGTCCAGTGTCATGTTGTCGTCGATGAACTGGTAGCTGGCGATGCCCGACAGTGACCAGCTGCCCATGTCTTTTTTCACCGTGATGCCGTCCATCACCGACGTGCGGTGGTAGAAGCAGGTATCATTGGTGGCAATCTGTCCGGTGGCGATATTCTGATAGGGATAACCTCCCTCGTTGTTGTAGTTCAGGCTCAGCACGTTGCCGACAAACCATCCGTTGCCGGGATTCCACTCGACTTTGGTCCGCAGGCTGCCCTGTCGCTCGTGGTCGGTGCGTCGTCCGTTGTACTCGTTGCGCCACTCGCCGCTGGTGCCTCCATACATAGCTGAAATGCTCATGCCCAGTGACGGCGACAGACGCTCGTAGCGGCTTGCCCCGATGCGCCAGGCGCCGTGACTGGCTGCCTCCATTAGTAGGCGCGTGCCAGTGTAGGCAAGGGGCGACAGCGTATAAAGGTTGATGACCCCGCCCATGGTGTTGCGCCCGTACATTGCGCTCTGCGGCCCTCGCAGGACTTCCATGCGGCTCAGGTCCATGATGTCCATGTCATAGTTTTCCTTGCACATCACCGCCACATTGTCGACGTTGAGGCCAACGGCAGGCTGGTCAATGCGCGCACCGATGCCGCGCAGGTATATTGTCGATGTCATCCGGCTGCCATAATCGGGTATGAAGAGGTTGGGCACCAGTGCCGACCCTGTCTTGGTGCCGGTGACGCCGTTGCGCTCAAGGGTGGGGCGTGTTGCAACGGTTATTGCCGCAGGTGCGCTGTTGTGGACGGTGCCCTGCTTGATGCCTGTCACCGTGACGTCCGACAGTGCCAGTGTGTCGGCAATGTCGGCTTTGGCAAGGATGGTGCATGCTACCACAGCAATCATGAGCAGGATTCGTTTCATACTGCAAAATTACATCAAAATAATGTAACGCTCATTATGACGGGCAAATTATTTATGCCCGTGTTATGCCAAAAGAAACAATATTTGAAAACAATTATTTCAAAAAAAAAACTTGTTATTTGCAAAGTTATAAGAAAAAATCACTATCTTTGCAAAAAATTATTTTTTACATTATCATTATTCTAACTTATTTATTATGAAAAAACTTTTACTTATCGC
>JAGHSV010000246.1 GCA_018065665.1 Candidatus Sodaliphilus aphodohippi | reverse complement strand
CCTCGAACAACTGCATGACCAGTCGGTCGTACCATGGTTCTTCATCGAGATTGGGCTGGAACAGCGAGGCATTGAAACCGATTTTGTCAAAGTGGCCGATGATGTCGAAACCGCCTGCCTCGACCATCTTGAGCGACTGGTTGAAGTAACTACGGACAACGGCCTCGATATCGTTGTTGAAATGCAGTGCCATGCGTTTCTTGAAATTGGGGAAACGCCCGTCAATGTCAACAAATTCGCCGGGATTGACAAAAGAAGGCAGGAAATGTATCGAACCGATGCGATAATCAAGCGGCAACTGACTGAAATATTCGTCGGCAGGGCCACAGACGTCGGTATAATCAATTTCCATCGAAGAGTAGAGCGAAATTCTGTCACCATATATCTCGCGAAGGCGGTCTGCCTCGGCCAAATAGGCGGGCACGTCATCCTTACTCATGTTGCACGGCGACTCAAACGGAACCGGCGCATGGGGCGAAAATCCATAGTGGTTAAAACCTTGAGCCACTGCCTCTTTGACAAACTCCTCCATTAAGTCATGTCCATCGCAGAACTGCGTGTGGCTATGGAAATTATACATCGATGATGATTGGGCTATATCAATAATGTGAATCATAAAACAATGCTACATGAAGTGACGAGCGATTTGCTCGAGACCAATAATCTTGATAATTGTTTTGCCGTCGGGGGTGTAGTTGGGGTTAACCAACGAGAGCAGGTCCGAGACTATTTTCTCCATATCGTCCTGAGAGAGCTGTCGTCCGTAGGGGATAGCCGCCGAACGTGACACGCTCAGTGCAATTCGCTCATACAGTTTGTTTTTCAACGACTCACTTCCATTCTCGACCGAGTCAATAACTTGCTGAACAATTTCGCATGGATGTGCCATCTGCTCAATGCCGGACGGAACGCTGTTGATTGACCAGTCGCAACCGCCCAGTGAAGCCAGCGAGAAGCCCATCATTTCAAGCTCAGGTACCATCTCGGTCAACAGAGCATTCTGCGAGTTGCTGAGGTGCAGCACCTCGGGGAACATCACCGTCTGTGACGAGATGCTGTTCTCTGTCATTTGTGCAATATAACGGTCAAAAAGAATGCGGACATGTGCCCTGTGCTGATCAACAATCATCAGCCCCGACTTGCTTGGAGACAGAATGTATCGGCCCTTAAGCTGCATATAGCGTGAGTGCTGCGTGTCGTCATCGACAAACACATTAGATTCGGGAGCGTCATCCCCTCCATTCAGTACGGGAGAACCTGCAACCGGGGCATCACCACCGTCAACTGCACGCTGTTTCTTTTGTTCAAAATTCTTGTAAAGTTCCTCCCAGTTCACTGCCGTTGCTCGAGGTGCACGGGTCTGTCCCCCCTGATTAAAAGGATTGTAGTTGCGGTCAACGGGGACGTCGGGCATTGATATATTGGGATTGGGATTGTAGGCGGGCATCTCGGGCGAGCCCTCGTTGTCAAACTCAATGGAGGGCACCTCGCTAAAGCGACCCAAAGCCTCTTTGACGCCAGCCGCTATAATCTGCCATATTGCCTGCTCGTTCTCGAACTTTATTTCGGTCTTTGTCGGATGAATGTTAACGTCAATACTCTCGGGGTCAACATCAAACTTGATGAAATAGTTTGGTTGTTCATCATCGGGAATCAACTGATTATATGCCGCAAGAATCGCCTTGTGGAAATAAGGATGGCGCATATAACGGTCATTGGCAAACATGAACTGCAGATAATTGCGCTTGCGGGCATTGGCAGGCTTGCCAATGTAACCTGTCAGCCGCACAATAGTTGTATCAACCGAGATGGGTATCAACTGTGAGTCCATGCTCTTTCCCATCAGGTTTGAAATACGGCTTAAAAACGACTCTCCGTTCAACTTATACAACACAGCACCGTTGTTCATCAGAGTGAAATCAACAGTATGGTTGATGAGTGCCAGTTTTTCAAACTCCTTAATAATATTACTCAGTTCAACCTGATTAGACTTCAGGAACTTGCGGCGTGCCGGAACATTAAAGAAAATGTTCTTAATCATGAAGTTTGCCCCCTCGGGACACATGTCGGGTTCCTGCCCCTCGCACACCGAACCATTTATGATTAATTTGGTGCCAAGCGACGATCCGCGCTTGCGGGTACGGAGTTCTACCTGTGCGATGGCGGCAATTGAAGCAAGGGCCTCGCCCCTGAAACCCATGGTATGCAAAGTAAACAGGTCATTAGCCGACCGAATCTTGGAAGTGCTGTGCCGTTCAAACGCAAGACGCGCATCGGTATCGGTCATCCCGACACCGTTATCGATAATTTGTATTAGCGTGCGTCCGGCATCCTTAAGAACAATCTGCACATTGGTAGCATGGGCATCGATGGCATTCTCCACCAATTCCTTAATTACCGAGGCAGGCCGCTGTATGACCTCGCCCGCTGCGATCTGGTTTGCCACAGCATCGGGAAGAAGTTTGATTACGTCACTCATGCCGTTACTATTTGGTAATTGACCTGCGGTGTCCCGATTTCTCGGCTTCGCCCATCAGTTTTTTCATTTCATCATCTCGGGTCATCACGTCGTCGGGAGTTTTGGGCCTCAAGTTGTCATACCACTTAAAATCCTCAAGATAGAGGTCTGCCTTACGAGCCAGATACAAGGGGGTAACATTGCCCGTCACCTCGGGCCACATGCTGATTTTGTCAACCTCCTGTTTGGGTTTCAGATTCAGTTGCAGGTGGCTTGCCTCGGCATGCACCAATTTATTATATGTAGTATCCTTCTCCTGTGGATACATGATGACCATAACATTACCGTTTGCGTCAAGACGCCGCAGTTCCTTATTCTCGAAATAGGCTTTCATCTGCTTGGCACTCAATTGGTCGAAGTACTCTTCGCCTATGTGTTCGACCATAAGGCCGAAATTGGGTATAGTTGCCCAGTCGGCAGTCGAGTCCTTGACGTGAACATTAATTTCGTTACCGCTAATCTGCCGCTGTTCGTTCCAAGCGACCGCATGACGATACATATTAATAATTGAATCGGCCTCGGACAGTTGCAACGAGTCACAGATGCCCTGCAAATCATGCCTGAAGAAACGTACCCCATGGAATGCCTTGAGCACTCTGATAGAATCAGAGCCAACCTGCGTACAGAGCGTGTCGGCATGAAGATATATGGTGTCCTTCTGAGAAAATTCGCGGGCCCGGGCACGACGCGTCACATAACTATAGTGTGAGTTCTCGTCGTGGTAGCCGTAGTCACCGTCAAGAATCACCTTGTTCTTCTCGTCGGTGATGACAACATTTCCGCGAGCCTCGCCATAGTTTTGGCGTTTGTTATAGTAAACAGTGTCACCCACAAGGGTTTTGCCGTCCTTTGCGTTCACCTGTGAACGGTCATACAGTGTTGCATCTTGGGCGTTAGTGTTGTACCATCCGCTACTGGTAACGATGGTATAGTCCTTATTGACGATTTGGGTTTGGTCAATGATTCTTGCAACATGAGTCCGCAGGTTATATTGCAGCAAATTGGAAGTCATGGTGTAGTCCTTATTGACAAGGTGCACATTGGTCGAGAACTCGGCCTGCTTTGTGTCCAGCTCATAGCGTCCAAACTCAGATGTCAATGTGGTGTTTTTGCGTGAATCCACAAGTTTCCCGCCATTAAAATAGTAGCCGACATTGGTAGTCACCTCATAATCCAGACTGTCGGTAGTCAGGATATTACTGCGGTTCTCAAGCCGGACGTTGCCGCGCAACTGCGCCACCTGATCCTCACCATAATAGTGAAGCACGTCGGAATATACAAACAGCGTATCGCCCTGAGTCATCTTAACATGTCCGAAGGCATCGAGCGAACCAGAGGCGTCGTGAAAATAGGCACTGTCGCAAAACATATACATATCGCCACGGCGAAAGCGCACATTGCCCTTCAGCACCTGATACTCGGTGCTTATCTGCTCGTTGGCAACAAGCAAGTCGGCATTCTCAAGGAAAACCTTATTCTTCTGATAACGGTTGGCCTTGGGGATTTGTGGCGTGATTCGCTTGACGTGACGCGGTTTTGGGGCATTGGGGGCGGCAGCCTTGGGGTTGTTGTTGACAGCCCATGCCGATGGCTGTGCAATCGTTGTTGCAACCACAAACGCAGCAAGGCACAGAATCGCCATCGCGATTTTGCGCATCACCACTTCTGCCCTATTGCGACATCCGCCCATCAACACTTATTGCTCTGATTTAACGGACTGTACGTCGGTGCGGTTCAACCAGGGATACTTAAACTCGCAGTTGCGCCAGTTCTCGTCAATGAAGACGTAGGTGGAGCGCTGCTTCTCCTTCACCCAATTGTCGATGATCTCGGCCTTGCGGTGATTCTCATAGCTATTTTTCATCACCTGGTAATCATCGGCGATATCGGCTTTGTGTCCATTGATGCGCTTGTTGAGACGTACAATCGCCACCTGCTCACGCTGTGTTTTCTTGTTCACCATCACAAACGGGTCACTGATGTCGCCCTCTTCCATCTTATCCACCAGTTTGCCAACCTCAGAGGGCAGTTCAGCCATCTCAAAACGATTGGTGTGGTTTTCCTCGTTCAGCATCATGCCATTATTGTTGCGCGAGTCCTTATCCTGTGACACATAGAAAGCAGCCTTGTCAAAAGTAATATTGCCGTTAGAGATTTCGGTCTTCAGTGTGTCGAGTCGGGCTATGGCGTCGGTCAAGTCCTTGTCCGATACCTTCGGGCGCAACAGGATGTGGCGTGTGTTGATGCGATCGCCACGCTTTTCAATAAGTTGAATGATGTGGTAGCCGTCCTCGGTCTCGACAATATTAGACACCTTCTTGTTGTCATTCAGATTAAAGGCAGCGTTGGCATACTCGGGCAACAGCACCGAGCGGCTCTGAAAACCGGTTTCACCGCCATAGACAGCAGTCGCCTTGTCCTCGCTGTAAAGGATTGCCATTGTAGAGAACTCGGTTTCACCGTTGGTAATACGTTGTGAGTAATCGCGAAGTCGTGACTTTATCTCATCAATCTCCTGCTGCGGTATGACAGGATTGATAGTGATAATCTGCACCTCGACCTGACGAGGTATGTAAGGCAGAGAGTCGGTTGGCACAGTGGCAAAGTACTTGCGCACCTCAGAAGGAGTGACCTTAACGTCCTTGGTGAGATTGGACTGTACCTGCTGTATGCTGTACTGGTCGCGAATCATGTCGGCCAGACGCTCACGCAGCAACGGCATCGAACGATGGAAATACTCCTCAACCTTTTCCTTAGACCCGAGGTTTGCAATGAAAAAATTGATTCGGCTGTCCACTTCGCGCGCGACCTGAGATTCCTGGATCTGGACCGTATCAATCTTGGCCTGATGCAAGAACAGTTTGTCAATTGCCATCTGTTCGGGAATTGAGCAATAAGGGTTGCCGTCAATGGCAACACGCTCGGACTGCAGATTCATGTATTGCTCTTCAATATCGCTCTTGAAAATGGGTTCGTCACCAACAACCCACGCAATTTCTTCGGCAACGTTGTTCTGCGCCACTGCCGTAAGCGCTACAAAAGCCATAACGGCCAGTGCTAATTTTCTTATACTCATAGTGTTTATTGTTTTTTAAGCAAATTTTGACGCATATTACGCCATAATAAAGTGCAAATTTCATAAATTTTACGCACTTTACAAAATCTTTCGGGTTTAAAAGTGTTATCATGCTGTTAAAACACAATAAAATTTCAGGCCTCAGGGCAAATATCCTGACAACGATAGTCTAAAATGCAGAAGTTGCAGCCATTGAAAATCTTAAAAAACGCACAAAAAACTGTGGAATTTCCACAAATTCAATATTAAAGTGCCAAATGTAAGGTTAATTATTTCTAAATTTTGCCGTCAATTAAAAATAAATACCTATTTTTGCAGATTGAAAAACGAAATTATTAACTTTTTAAATTCATAAAAAATGAAAAAGATTCTTTGTATGGTATTAAGTGCTGCCATGATTCTTGGTGTCGGCAGCTGCGGTATGAACAACACAACTAAGGGTGGTCTCATCGGCGGTGGCGGCGGTGCTGCTATCGGTGCCGGTCTTGGCGCAATCTTCGGAAAAGGCAAGGGTGCCGCTATCGGTGCTGCCATTGGTGCTGTAGCCGGAACAACCGCAGGTGTCCTCATCGGCAAGAAGATGGACAAGCAGGCTAAGGAACTTGCTCAAATCGCAGGTGCACAGGTTGACACTATCACCGACCAGAACAACCTCACTGCAATCAAGGTTACATTTGACAACGGTATCCTGTTTGCAACAGGCAAGAGCGCCCTCAGCACAAGCGCTAAGAACTCTCTGACCAAGTTTGCTGCTTCACTGCAGAACAACCCTCAGACAAACGTTCAGATCTACGGCCACACCGACAACACCGGTTCACGTGCCGTTAACGAGAAACTCTCGAAAGAACGCGCAAATTCAGTTCTCAACTACCTCAGCAATTCAGGTGTTGCCAGCAGCCGCATGACAAGCGAAGGCTTTGCATACGACTATCCCGTAGCAAGCAACGACACCGAGGCTGGCCGTGCCCAGAACCGTCGCGTCGAGGTTTACATCAGCGCTAACGAAGAAATGATTAACGCAGCCAACAACGGAACTCTGCAATAATCTTTTCACGACAAATAACAAATTAGAGCGGCTGTCCCGAGCATGGACAGCCGCTCATCTTTTTTGATATTTTATCTTAGAAACTAAATGA
Organism: Candidatus Sodaliphilus aphodohippi; assembly: GCA_018065665.1. Taxonomy (GTDB): domain Bacteria; phylum Bacteroidota; class Bacteroidia; order Bacteroidales; family Muribaculaceae; genus Sodaliphilus; species Sodaliphilus aphodohippi. The sequence continues at coordinate 2,102 of JAGHSV010000246.1, read as the reverse complement.
CACGCCAGCCAGCAGCAAGTTATTGCTGGGGTTCAACACAGTTCTAAACTCGTTAGCCTGATTGCGGGTAGTTGTCACTTGGTTACTGTCAAGGATGTCATTCCATTGGAGGTAAGTCACCCATCGTGTCCCGAATGACTTGTTAAAACGCAGGGCAAGATTCCAATAGCTGTCATTCTTGAAATAATAGGATGTTTGAGGCCCCTTGAAGTTTATTAATGCCGTTACGGACATCGACTGCCCGACGTGGACCATCGGCATCAGCCTGAACATGAAGTAGTCATTGTTGTTGTCCTTTTGTTCATTGCTGTAACGGGAACTGGTATAGGAGAACCCGGCAGTCATAGAGAACACGCCAAAATGGGCATAAGCCGAGAGATTGACCGCGATTGAGTTACAAGCAGCACCGTTTTTCCATATATACATAGTCCTGGGACCGACAAACGAGTCATCGCGCACCATTGACAACCCGTTGGCGATGTGATAATAGCGGGTATTGGCCGTAAAAGTGAATTTGGGTTTAGTGTAAGAATAACTCAAATCAACAACCTCGTATGTGGGCAATTCAAAGTTCTCATTACCACGGATGTATGAATTGGGGTTTGTGATATTGAGGACCGGATAGGGATAATTCTGGGCAACCGTGGGTTCATTGATGCGATGACTGTAGTCGAGTCCGAAACTGCTATGCTGGTCAAGCAAATACCTAAGGCCTGCACGCCACATCTGGTTGATATAGTTAGCAGACCAATAATCATAATCCTTGTGCCGACAAGCATAGTGCAGGAAATGAACGCGATACCCGGCCTCGATTGTAACATGTGAAGAAACCGAATAGGCCAGTTCGGCATAAGGTGCAAAGGTGTTAGAGGTGTATTTAAATTCATTGCCAAGTTTCAGAATCTGGTTGTCGTATATGGCATCATTCTGCTTGGTATGGGCCAATACAGACTCAATGCCCACCTCATATTTAAAATGAGGTATCAGGGAAGATATGGTTCGTGCAGTCATGTTCAGCGAAGACAGCCTTGAACTTGTTTGATAACCATTATATAGTGCTTTTGAGAGATCACCATCCAGAACCTCGGTGACATCATTCATTTGAGGCTGGTAATTGTTTGTATAGTTCACCCTCAACTCGAGCATGTTATCGGGTCTGAAATTGTGTTGATACCTCGCATCGGCAAAATAATATGTCTTTTTAATGATGGTTTCGTCTTGAATTTGTGAGGTAGCTTTTTGATAGGTCGCCAATGTATTGCCATTTTTGTCAATGTTATACCCCGATCGATGTAGCCTCAGCTTGAGTTGGTCCTGCGAGAACTTGAAAATGGCCCCGGCATCAACGCTTTGCAGTGTTGTGCTGTTATGGTTGTCGGTGAATTTGTCGGTGAACAAATCAGTAGATGACCCGTTCAGGTATCGCTCGTCGGTAGTCGTTTTAGCCGAGACATGGCGCGACGATATGGACATGAAATAGGTAGCAGGGCCACTATGGTCGCCTACCTTAACCATACCGTTGATGCCTCCACGAGTGTCGGCCGACAAGTCGGCATAACCGTGAGTACCGTTATTCAGCACCTTTGTATTGATGCTCAAAGTCCCCTGAATGCCCTGCAACCCCGACATGTCAATCTCTATAGACTCAACATCGCTGACCGGCATCAGTTGCAGGATTGTGATAGCATTATCGGTACACTTCTCGTCATTGATTTTAACAACAAAGTTATTCAACATGTTATCAAATCCGTTAAAGTTGAGTTCCGACACCAACTGCAAGGTTTCGAGCAGTGATGTCGAACCACTAAGTCCCATTCTCTCAGGATAGATAATCCTGCTCGTCGTTTTCAGTTCGACTGGGGGCAAATCACTGTCTTGGGCAACAGCACCGACAAACATCAGCGCAATCAAAGCAGAAATCAAATATCTCATAGTTGCATCAATTTGAATGTTTTTCGCAAAAGTAATGCATTTTTCTGGTACTTCACGCGATTGAGCAGTTTTTTTTGACTAAAAATCACAAAAGAAACATAAGGCTAGAAGAGCGCTTTGCTTTCCAGAACGTTGCACTCCTCAGAGCGCCTTACGGATTTTCAGAACGG
>JAGHSV010000212.1 GCA_018065665.1 Candidatus Sodaliphilus aphodohippi | reverse complement strand
AAGTTAATGTTTTTTATTATTCCATCCTATATAAAGAATTGAAAAAATGATTTTAAAGAAAAGATTTTCAAAAGAGTGATGACAAAATGATAAAACAGATGGTGCGTCGGGGGTTCCGACACACCATCACGATATCATGTGCAAATGATTTCTTTAGAGTTGGGGACCTGCTGCTACGAGAGCCTTGCCGGCTTCGTTGCTTTCATACTTCTTGAAGTTCTTGATGAAGCGCTGTGCAAGGTCTTTAGCCTTCTCTTCCCACTGTGCTGCGTCGGCATAGGTGTCGCGGGGATCAAGGATACCGGTGTCAACACCTTCGAGCTTGGTAGGAACTGTGAGGTTGAAGAACGGGATAACCTTGGTGGGGGCAGCGTCGATGCTGTGGTTCAGGATAGCGTCGATGATACCGCGGGTGTCGCGAATCGAGATGCGCTTGCCTGTTCCGTTCCAACCGGTGTTCACGAGATATGCCTTTGCACCGCTCTTCTCCATACGCTTAACGAGTTCCTCGGCGTACTTTGTGGGGTGGAGCTCAAGGAATGCCTGGCCGAAGCATGCGCTGAAGGTGGGAGTAGGCTCGGTGATGCCGCGCTCGGTACCTGCCAGCTTTGCGGTGAAACCGCTCAGGAAGTAGTACTTGGTCTGCTCTGAGTCAAGGATTGATACGGGAGGCAGTACACCAAAGGCGTCGGCGCTCAGGAAGATAACCTGCTTTGCAGCGGGACCGTGGCTGAACGGGCGAACGATGTTCTTGATGTGGTAGATGGGGTAGCTTACGCGAGTGTTCTCAGCGACGCTCTTGTCGGCGAAGTCAATCTTACCGTCCTTGTCAACTGTTACGTTCTCGAGCAGTGCATCGCGGTGGATAGCGTTGTAGATGTCGGGCTCGCTCTCCTTGTCAAGGTTGATAACCTTGGCATAGCAACCGCCTTCAAAGTTGAATACACCTGCATCGTCCCAGCCGTGCTCGTCGTCACCGATGAGTTTGCGTTTGGGGTCGGTCGAGAGTGTGGTCTTGCCTGTGCCTGACAGACCAAAGAAGATAGCGGTGTTCTCACCGTTCATGTCGGTGTTGGCACTGCAGTGCATAGCAGCGATGCCCTTCAGAGGCAGGTAGTAGTTCATCATAGAGTACATACCTTTCTTCATCTCACCGCCATACCAGGTGTTGATGATAACCTGCTCGCGGCTGGTTACGTTGAACAGTACAGCTGTCTCGCTGCGAAGGCCGAGTTCTTCGTAGTTCTCAACCTTTGCCTTCGATGCGCAATATACCATGAAGTCGGGCTCCTGGTCAAACTCCTCCTCGTTCTGGGGACGGATGAACATATTGGTAACGAAATGTGCCTGCCATGCAACCTCCATGATGAAGCGTACTTTCATGCGGGTGTCCTTGTGGGTACCGCAGAAACCGTCAACAACAAACAGGCGCTTGCCCGAGAGCTGCTTCTTTGCGATTTCCTTAACAGCCTCCCAGGTCTTGAGCGATGCCTCATGGTTGTCGTTGGGATACTCGGGAGTTGTCCACCATACGGTGTTCTTTGAATTCTCGTCCATAACGATGTATTTGTCTTTGGGCGAGCGACCGGTGTAAACACCTGTCATCACATTGATAGCACCAAGTTCAGTCTCCTGACCGTAGTCGTAACCGGTGAGACCTTCTTTGGTTTCTTCGTTGAACAGAACCTCATAAGAGGGGTTGTAGAGAACCTCAGTTGTTTCGGTAATGCCATACTTGGCGAGAACTGATTTGTCAAACTTTGCCATTTCTTAAATGATATTTTTTAGTGAATAAATTTTATTTGTTCTTTCAACCCACAAAGGTACAAAAAAAAGTGGGATTGACCTATATCTATAGGTAATTTTTAGCGAAATCATCACTTTTCAGGATTTTTTATTTTGTAGCCGTTCTGAAAAGTCGTCAGGCGCTCCGAGGAGTGCAACGTTCTGAAAAGCGAAGCGCTCTTCCCACCTCATGTCCCTCCAGTCCCTTTTTTAGTCAAAAAATTGCGTAACACCCTCACAGTAAGCCCCTCCCTACGGGGGAGGGGTTGGGGAGAGGCTCCTGAATTGCTGTATCACCCTCATAGTAAGCCCTTCCCTTTAGGGGAGGGTTGGGAGAGGCTCTTTCTCCAGTCAAGAATCGCCCCGGCACTCATATCGAGGCCGGGGCGATGGTTATTGTAATATACCCTGAGTAGGCTTACTTGCGGATCACGCGTGCTGTTGTCTTGCCGTTGCTCCAGGTGGTCTGCTCGATTACCACTTGACCGCGGGTGGGTTCTGAAACCTTAACACCCTGCAGGTTATAGTAATTCTTGCTTTGTACCGAAGCGTTTCTCAGGTCGTTCACACCAGTGACGATGCCGCCCTCGATACCGTCGGGAGTGGGAACTGTAACGGGAATAACAGTGTATGCGTTGCCGGCTGCTGCACGACGTCCGGGAGCCTGACTTGCCACACCATTGTTGATGATGATGGCAGTGAACGAGTACGAAGTCTCGGGGATGAGTTCAACATCGGGGAACATGCTCATGTTAACGCTGACACTTCCCTCCAGACCTGCTGCGTTGAAGATGGTGCCGTTGGCAGTCATCTTGGGGATAGTGGTGAACTGGGTGCCGTCGTAGTATGCCCAGTGGATTGTTGCAACCTCCATGGGTTTGGGAGTGACAAAGAAGTAGGTCAGACCGTTGCCCTCACAGGTTTGTGTACCGGCAAAGTTGGCGGGGATGTAGTTGTTGTACTCAATTGTCTGTTCGTCGCCTGCTGTAGGTTGCTGCAGGAGTTCGATTTCCATGTTGCTGCCGTCTCTCATGAACTTACCCTGTGCACCAACAATGGTCTTGCCGGCAAGGTCATAGAGATCACTGGTGCTTGTCACCTTGTCCTCGGGGAGGTTGAGAACAATCCAGTTGCTCTGGTCCTGACTTGTGCGTGTCTCGAGACCCGAGAGTGACAGGATGTAGTCAACTGCGTCGTCGCCCTTCACATCCTTGTTGGCATAGCCGTTGTCGTCCTTACAAATCAGCGATACATAACCCTCGCGGTAGTCTGATGTCAGATATGCGCAGGCGATGTCATTGAGAGCGTAGAAGCTGTTTTCAACACCGCTCTCGGCAACTGCTGCCAGCGTCTCCTCGCTCATGAAGCGGGCAGTATAAGTACCGGTGTATGCGGGCAGGAATGGGATAACCATTGTAGCATCTGTTGAGAGAAGGTTGCCCTCGCTGTCATACCAACCCATGAATGTGGCTTCGCCAATAGGTGTTGCACTGATAGTC
>JAGHSV010000085.1 GCA_018065665.1 Candidatus Sodaliphilus aphodohippi | reverse complement strand
CTATGTACGTTGCCTTCTTTAATACAGTAACGGGGGTCGTAACCGGAGTGTTTGCCGTATTAATAAGCATCTCTATTTCATCGGCAAACTTAGTAGCATTGCTACATGTGCCAATAGAACCTATCGAATTTTGCAACTCTTTGCTCATATCGCTTCGTTTTATCTTCTTATCAAGCCACTTAACACTTCTGCGATGGGGAAGATTGGTGTTAGGAACATAGTAATAATCACTTGTGATATTAGCAAGATAGTAATACCCCTTACCATCAGGACTGAGAACCACATCACCAATCTTCAAATCCTTGCAAATAGTGTGGAGAAAACCACAAGCAAGTCCAGCTGCTGTTTTACTTTTATCAGGTCTGTTGGCAAGATATACAGGAATGTACTTTTTGTTGAAATCATGCCAATCCTCTGGCAAATGTCCTGTTAAGTCCTCGTTGATGTCAAAATCGGCACCAATGTATGAACCGGATATACATTCATTTGCAAAACAGCTATTTCTGCCAAGCATTATACGATTATACTTCTTCATAGGCTATTATTCAAAGGTGAAAAATTTTATTTTAGTATTATTAAATGGTGGTATTCTTCAGATGGCAGTCTCTCAATTAATACCCGCACATTAATTTATATATTATTGCTTACAGTGCCAGCAGCACAGGTATGGGTACCCGCCCCGACAGCGTGGCTATGATGTCGCCGCTGTATGTGCTGCGACCGCTGTAGATGTGGTTGTCCGACACCGTGTAGAGGATGTCACCGCTGTAGGTGCTGCGTCCGCTGTACAGGTACCTGCCGTCCCATGTATATAGGATGTCTCCGCTGTAGGTGCTGCGGCCGCTGTACATGTGCTTGCCGTCCCATGTGTAGAGGATGTCGCCGCTGTAAGTGCTGCTGCCACGATACAGGTGCTTGCCGTCCCACGTGTAGAGGATGTCGCCGCTATAGGTGCTGCGCCCGCTGTACAGGTGCTTGCCGTCCCATGTGTAGAGAATATCGCCGCTATAAGTGCTGCGGCCACGATAGATGTGTGTCTGTGCATAAAGTCCTGCCAGACTCCCCAGGAGCATCATGACAAGGAGTAGGGTGGTGCGTCGTGCTGTTTTCATAACTCATCAAGTTTTGTGTATCGCAAAATTACCACAATTTTGCAGTTTAAGCAAAAAAACGCCACTTTAAGACTTATAAAGTTTGTTAAATCTGCAAAATAATGTTAATATCATGCCTTGCGTCCCCTTGTTGGCACGTATTTGTTTTGTCATTGTAAATAAAGTTCGTACCTTTGCGGACCGATTATATCCAAAATAACCTCGGTTTGGCGGCACAAGCAAGCATTTGGCCGTGCTTAATTGTGTGCGCAGACCAATTTAGTTAATTATTAATCAGGAATTTGTAAAGTGGATACTTTAAGTTACAAAACCATCTCGGCTAACGCCGAAACCGTAAACAAGGAATGGGTAGTTGTTGATGCTACCGACCAAGTTTTGGGCCGCATGTGCTCAAAGGTTGCCAAGCTGCTGCGCGGCAAGTACAAACCTAATTTTACCCCGCACGTAGACTGCGGTGACAACGTGATCATCATCAATGCCGAGAAGTGCGTTCTGACCGGCAAGAAGTGGACCGATCACCAGTATGTTCGCTACACTGGCTATCCCGGTGGACAGCGTTTCTCTAACCCCAAGATTCTGCTCCAGAAGTCTTACAAGAAAGACCTCAAGCCCGGTATGCACCCCCTCTACCTTCAGGTAATCAAGGGTATGCTTCCCAAGAACCGTCTTGGTGCCCAGCTGCTCAAGAACGTGCACATCTACAATGGTGCCCAGCACCCACATGAGGCTCAGAACCCCAAAGCAATTGACATCAACAAACTGAAATAATTAAGGAAGAATGGAAAGAATTAATGCAGTAGGTCGTCGTAAAGCTGCCATCGCACGCGTGTACGTTAACGAAGGTAACGGCGAAATCAAAGTAAACAAGCGTTCGCTCACCGAGTACTTCCCCAACCCTATTCTCCAATTCATCGTTAAGCAGCCGCTCAACACGCTGGAGGCAGTTGAAAAGTATGACATCACCGTCAACCTCAAGGGTGGTGGTTACAAGGGACAGGCCGAGGCTCTCCGCCTCGCTATCGCACGTGCTCTCGTGAAAATCAACCCCGAGGACAAGAGCGCACTCCGCAAAGAAGGCTTCATGACCCGCGACCCGCGCGCCGTAGAGCGTAAGAAACCCGGTCAGCCCAAGGCTCGTAAGAGATTCCAGTTCAGCAAGCGTTAATCACGGTATATTTCTGTACTACGATTTCTCTTGCTCTTCATGTGCGGCTTTTGTATCGCACAAAATAAGAGTTTAGTATCCAAATCGGGCGGACTCACACTGAGAACTGCGGTGGCTACCGCACGATTGATTTAGTAGAATGTAAACAAAACAAAAAACAAAATGCAAACACCTAATTTTGACCAGTTACTCGAGGCTACCTGCCACTTTGGTCACCTCAAACGCAAATGGAACCCCGCAATGGCTCCCTACATCTTCATGGAGCGCAATGGTATCCACATCATCGACTTATACAAAACCCAAGCTAAGCTTGAAGAAGCTGCTAACGCACTCAAGGAAATCGCCAAGAGCGGTAAGAAGGTGCTCTTCGTTGCTACTAAGAAACAGGCTAAGCAAGTAGTTGCTGACCGTGCAACATCGGTTGGCATGCCGTTTGTGATTGAGCGCTGGCCCGGTGGTTTGCTCACCAACTTCCAGACTATCCGCAAGGCTGTCAAGAAAATGGCCTCTATCGACAAGATGATGAAGGACGGTACTTTTGACAATATGTCTAAGCGCGAGAAACTGCAAATCACTCGTCAACGTGCCAAACTGGAGAAGAACCTTGGCAGTATCGCAGACCTTGGTCGCGTGCCCAGCGCTCTCTTCGTTGTTGACGTTATGAAAGAGCATATCGCTGTTGCCGAGGCTAACCGTCTGGGTATCCCCGTATTCGGTATCGTCGACACCAACAGTGACCCCAATACTGTTGACTATGTAATCCCCGCTAACGATGTCGCTTCTAAGTCTATCGACCTGATTCTTGCAACTGTTTGCGAGGCTATGAACGAAGGTCTCCAGGAGCGCAAGGTCGAGAAGACTGACGCAGGCGAAGAGGATGGCGAAACCGAAGTTGCCGACAAGCCTCGTCGTCCACGCGTTCGTCGCGCACGCACTAGCGAGCCTAAGCCCGAAGCTGCTGCTGAGGCCGAGCCCGAAGCAAAAACCGAGGAATAATTCCTGTATGATTAAATAATACACCTCATTCAATGCCCAATTAACCATTGGGCATTGAGAGGTTAAATAACAAAATTCTAAATAAAACATCTGAAAAATGGCTGTTACTATTAATGACATCAAGGCTTTGCGCGACAAGACTGGCGCAGGTCTCAGTGACTGCAAAAAGGCTCTTATCGAGAGCGACAATGATATGACTAAGGCTATGGAACTGATTCGCAAGCGCGGTCAGGCCATCGCTGCAAAGCGTGAAGACCGCAATGCCGCTCAAGGTATTGCTATCGCTAAGTCTGTTGGCAACTTCGCTGCTATCGTGGCGCTGAAGTGCGAAACCGACTTCGTTGCTAAGAACGAGAAGTTCGTTAACCTCGCCAAGACAATCCTCGACGCTGCCATCAACGCAAAGGCAAAGAACGTTGACGAGCTCAAGGCCATCAACTTCGACGGCAAGACTCTCGACGAGACCATTACTGCTCTCAGCGGTATCACCGGCGAGAAGATGGAACTCGGTGCATACGAGGCTCTCGAGGCTCCCACAACTGTTGTTTACAACCACTTCAACGGTATGCTTGCTGCTGCTGTTGCTTTCAACCAGGACAATGTTGCCCCCGAGGTTGGTAAGGCTGTTGCTATGCAGGTTGCATCAATGAACCCCATCAAGGCCACCCGCGACCAGATCGCCCAGGAGACCATCGACGAGGAACTCCGCATCGCTATCGACAAGACCAAGGCCGAGCAGGTTAAGAAGGCCGTTGACAATGCTCTGAAGAAAGCAGGTTACAACGCTTACTACTGCGCTACCGAGGAACACCAGAAAGAGGCTGTTATGAAGGGCTACATGACCGAGGAGCAGGTCGAGGCTGCCAAGAAACTTATGGCCGAGACTGCTGCTGCCAAGGAGGCTAACATGCCCGAGCAGATGATCCAGAACATCGCACAGGGTCGCCTCAACAAGTTCTATCAGGAGAATGTTCTCATGGAGCAAATCTATGAGGCAAGCGAGAACAAAGAGACTATCGCTCAGTTCCTGGAGAACGCAAGCAAGGGTCTGGTTGCAACCGACCTCAAGCGCGTTAACCTCAACGTTGACTAATCACGATTAATAATCGCAATAACAGCGGGGCTGCCCATCACGGCAACCCCGTTTTTTGTTCGCCTTTTAAGGCATGAATTTGAATGTTTGGCACACTCAATTGATTTTTTGTAGGATACTATAAAAAAAAGTATTACTTTTGTAAAAAATAACTGTACTGATATATGAACGAACAACAGCGACTTGATCTCATGGAAGAGGTCGTCAAGATGTTAAAGACGGTCTTTGACCCCGAGATGCCGGTGACATCTATAACCTGGGTCTGGTTTATAACATTGATATTGACGACGATGCCAATGTCCGCATTGACATGACTCTCACTGCACCCAACTGTCCGGCAGCCGACTTTATCTTTGAGGACGTCAGGCAAAAGGTCGAGAGTGTCAAGGGCGTCAAGAGTGCTAACGTACAATTAGTATTCGAACCCGAGTGGGATGTCCGCATGATGAGCGAAGAGGCAAAACTTGAACTCGGCATGTTTTAGTATGAAGAAGACCTATTTTATAAGCGACCTGCACTTGGGCGCCAATTATATTACCGACCATCGGGCTCACGAGGCTCGGGTTATTGCCTTTTTGGACTCGATACGCGACGATGCCGGTCAACTCTTCCTGCTGGGTGATATCCTGGACTACTGGTTTGAGTATAAGAACGTTGTGCCGCGCGGACATATCCGTTTCTTTGGCGCGTTGGCACGTCTTGCCGATGCCGGGGTGCGCATTACGTGGATGACCGGCAACCACGATGTCTGGCTGTTTGATTACCTTCGCGACGAGATTGGGTTGACGGTTCTCAAAGGGCATCAGACTGTTGACATCGAGGGTCATCGTTTCCTCATCTCGCATGGTGACGATGTGGGCGTGCAGCCCTTTATGTACCGTTTTACGCGTTGGTGTTTCTATAATCCTGTGTGCCAATGGCTTTATGCTGCAATCCACCCGCGATGGACACATGCCGTTGCAAAGGGGTGGTCGGCAAGCAACCGCACCCGCCGACGTCCTGCTTTGCCACCCGAGAAGCACCGCAGCCCTGCCATTGACCGCCTGTGCGATTTCGTGCGTCAGCATGAGCAAACCGAGCACTGCGAGCACTATGTGTTCGGGCACTTGCATGTCACTTTGCAGGAGCAGGTCGCCGATACAGACGCCACAATGACCATCTTGGGCGAGTGGATAAGGCGTGATACTTATGCCGTCTTTGACGGTGAGACATTGAAACTCCTAAAATTCCAGCGATAATGAGATTTCGGCAACTTAAAAACAGCGTGATGCTTGCCCTGGCGGCAGCGACTCTTATGATTTCGGCACAGTCAGCAACCGGTTGTTCTGTGACAGCGCCTACTAATACGGCAGAAGTTCCCAATCAGCAGATTCAGAAAAACGACACTCTGACAGCGTTGCGCTTTGAGCGCTATGAGAACGGCAAGAGTGAGGTCTATTTTATTGAGCGCACCAAGTACTCCACTGCTTTCTACATTCGCAACTATGGTAGCAATGAGGGGCTCAATACCAGTGTTGAAGCCGAGGATATTCTCCCGTTTGATATGGCGGCGAGAAAATTGCAGCTTGGCAAATACCCCAAGGTCGCCCTTGATGACGAGAACAAGAACCGTGACCGCTGGATGGTTGAACTTAAGTTTTCTAATGGTAAGAAAATCAGCACCGTCCAGTATTTTGACAAAGCAGCAGATATTAAGCGTGATCGCAAGGTCTGTGAGACACTGGCACAACTCTTCAAGGGTGTGAAACTCGTTGACGAGAACGGGGCGATGCGCTATGAACACACCATCACAACCTATAAAGCCGACGGCAAGCCGCTGCGCTCTATCCGTTATACTGCCGAGGGCGTCGTTTGTGGCGGAACCGACTATGACCACCCCGGGATGACATTTTAAGTGCGATTTTACATATAAATGTATTGCTGTCCGGTAAAAGAATTCATGACGGGTGGCTTTGTTACTTACTGCAAGCAAAACGGCACCGAGCTCCAGTTTACCAACCTTGTCAACTTTGGCAAGACCGTCAGCACCAAGGTCATCAGATAATCAAATCTGATTAACCCGATAACACAAGCGGGGCGGTTCCACACCAAGGAACCGCCCCGCTTTTTTCGGTTATAAAGACCAGAGTTTGTTTACTTCTCAAGGTAGTTCTTGACGTCAATGGCGGCGCGGCAGCCGGTGCCGGCCGATGTGATTGCTTGACGGTACTTGGGGTCGGCAACATCGCCGGCGGCAAAGATGCCGTCAACGCTGGTAGCTGTGCTTCCCTCGCGGGTCACGATATAACCGTTCTCGTCCAGCTCAATCTGGCCGTCAAGGAAATTGGTGTTGGGGTGGTGCCCGATGGCAAGGAAAAAGCCGTCAATCTCGATGTCCATGGTCGTCTCTTCTGGTGTGTCTTTGAACTTCACCAGGTGTGCGCCCTCAACGCCGTTCTCACCAAACAGGCCGATGGCATTGGTGTTGAACAGTATCTCAATGTTGTCGCGCTCGGCAACGCGCTGCTGCATTGCCTTGCTGGCACGCAGGTAGTCCTTGCGGACAACCATATAGACCTTGCGGCACAGGTTGCTCAGGTAGGTGGCGTCTTCACAGGCGGTATCACCGCCGCCAACCACGGCAACCACTTTCTTGCGATAGAAGAAACCGTCACAGGTGGCACATGCCGATACGCCTTGTCCGGCATATTTCTTCTCGTCGGGCAGACCCAGGTACTTGGCCGATGACCCTGTGGCGACAATAATTGTATCAGCCTCAATGGTCGCACCGCCGTCCATCGTGGCTACAAACGGGCGTTGCTTCATGTCTATTGACTTGACAAGCCCCGACTGCATCTGGGCACCCAGGCGGACTGCCTGTTGGCGCATGTTGTCCATCAGCTGGAAACCGTCAACTCCCTCGGGAAAACCGGGGTAGTTCTCGACTGTTGTGGTTGTTGTTAACTGACCGCCGGGCTGCATGCCCTCGATGAGAAGGCTGTTGATTCCGGCACGAGTGGTATATATGGCGGCTGTGTAGCCCGCTGGGCCCGAGCCGATGATGAGGCATTGTACTTTCATAAGAGTTGGAGTGGGGGAGGTTAATAATGATGTTATCTGAGGTCAACAACCTGGGTCCCGGCGGGCACCTGCGATTTGTTGAAGGTGAACAGGCCGGCACTCTGCTTGCCTCCGGTTTTGCAGTTGCTCAGGGTGAGCGTCATCGACGTTCCGTCTTTCATCTGGAAGTTCGCTTTGTGAAGCAGGTTGGTGCCGTTACTGATGTATAAATATAGTTTTTTGATGTCACTTTTGGTTTTGGGCATCAGCATGATGGTGTAGTGGCCTTCAATCTGGGTGGCTGCTTTCCACATGTTGAAGTTTTTCTTGAATCCCTGGGCGGCTGCCATCGGGTTTGTCATTTGCAGGTCGGCGGCTGTCGGGGTGGTGATATCCACTTCGTCGGTGGCTTTGCTGTAGGTCCATTGGGTCTTGCCGTCATACCAGCACTTGAGGTCGCTGGAGATTAGACGGAACTTGTTGCCGCACATGGTGATGCTGCCGCTCATGTTGCCCTTTGATGATTTTACCGAGTAATTTGCAGTAACTACACCTTTTTTCATTGCCGCCACTGCTTTGTCAAGCATCTGGACCGGAGTCTGTGCCGCTGCTGTCAGGGCAACAATCGAGAGTATGATAAGAAGTATTTTTTTCATTGCTTTATTTGTTTGTTGATTCTGGTTTATGAGAACATCTGGTCAACTTCGAGCGGGCTCATGAGCACCTTGCGGGGTTTGCCGCCCTGTGACGGGCCAACGATACCGGCGGCCTCCATCTGGTCCATGATGCGTCCGGCACGGTTGTAACCGATGTTGTAGCGGCGCTGCAGCGATGAGGTCGAGGCATAGTCGCTCTGGACAATCAGGCGGACTGCGTCTTCAAACAGCGGGTCACGGTCTCCTCCCGCACCGCCGCCTCCGCTTGCACCGGCACCGCCTCCGTCGCTCTCGCCCATGAATTCGGGCAGATAGAACGGCTCTTCGTGGGCAACGTTCTTGTCGTTGCACTCCTGCTCATAGATATAGTCACAAATCTTGACAATCTCGTGGGTGTCGATGAGCGGGCACTGCAGGCGGGTGTTCTCGCCATTGACTTGGAACAGCATGTCACCGCGTCCAATCAGGCGCTGGGCTCCCGACGCGTCAATGATGATGCGGCTGTCGGTCATTGACGACACTGCAAACGCAACGCGGCCGGGGAAGTTTGACTTGATAAGGCCGGTGATGACTTGGGCCGACGGACGCTGGGTGGCGATAATCATGTGGATGCCCACGGCACGGGCCTTCTGGGCAATGCGCACGATGGGGGCCTCAACTTCTTTGCCCGCGGTCATGATCATGTCGCTGAACTCGTCAATGATGGCGACAATATAGGGCATGAACTTGTACTTCAGGTCGCCGTGCTCGTCGCGAACCTCTCTCAACTCGCGGCGCCACTTCTGGTTGTACTCCTCAATGGTGCGTTCCTTGATATCCTCCAGTATCTCATAACGGTTTTCCATCTCCTGGACAAGACTGTTAAGTGTCTTTACGACCTTGTCTGTCTGCGTGATGATGGCACGGTCTTCGCCTTCGACTTTGGCAAAGAAGTACTTCTCGATGTCTGAATATACGCTAAACTCGACGCGCTTGGGGTCAACGAGGACGAACTTGAGTTCTGACGGGCCTTTCTTATATAGCAGTGAGGCAATGATGGCGTTGAGACCTACCGATTTACCTTTACCGGTGGCACCGGCAACCAGCAGGTGCGGCATCTTGGTGAGGTCGGCAACAAAAACTTCGTTGGTCACCGTACAACCCAGGCACATCGGCAGTTTGGCCTTTGACTCCTGGAATGCCTTGGAAGCCAGTACTTGACGCATGGGAACCACTTGCGGGTCGCGGTTTGCAACCTCAATGCCGATTGTTCCGCGTCCGGGCATCGGCGCGATGATGCGGATACCGATGGCGGCGATGCTCAGGGCGATGTCATCCTCGAGGTTCTTGATTTTGGCAATCTTGACACCGTCCTCAGGCACTATCTCGAACAGGGTCACTGTCGGACCGACGTGGACGTCGATGGTCTTGATGCTTATGCCGTAGTTCATCAGGGTTTCCCTGATGCGCTGTTTGTTGCTTTCCTGTTCCTCAATGTCAACGCTGTCGCTGCGCATCACGCGGTTGTCCAGCAGCTCCAGCGGCGGGAATTTGTAGTGGATGAACTCGCCGGTCGGGTCATTGGGGTTTGTAAGCGCAGTGCTGGTCTCGATGTCGGCCATCGTGGCTGCCTCGCCAGCAGCGGGCTGATCGGTTTGAGCCGGTTTCTTGGGCTGACGGGGCTGCTTGGGGCGCTTTGCTCCCTGATCGCCAGTTGGTTGCATGTCGGGTTGTCTCTTGTGCTGGAATGGCTCGGACTTTGCCTTGGCATCTCCCAGGAATGATGTGGAGCCGTAGTCCTGGTCGCCGGGCTTGATTTCCTCACCGTTGAAGCGTTGCGGCAACTTGATGTGCTCTTTGGTTGACTTGTAGATGCTCTTGAGGCGGTCATAGCACAACATTATCCACAGCACCAGTATCACAAAGTTAACGGCTATCATGCCATACAGGCCGACAAGCCCCAACAGCCACTTGTTGACATAGTGCCCGAAGTCTCCACCCAGGTGGAAGAAGGCAAAGTTAACATTATAGGTGGCTGCACCGATGATTACCGAGAACGCAAATACGCTGAACAGCGACAGCAGCGAGTAGGTGAAGAAGTGGGTGCGCTTACCGCTCAGCAGGCGCCAGGCGATGACACCGCCCCAAATCACGAATATGAATGCGGCAAACCCCACACCGCCGGCAATCAGGTTGTCCGATACCGATGCGCCGACAGCAGCTCCCGCGTTGCTTATCTCCCCGGGGGTCTTGGCATTCTCTATGACTGTATTGTTCGTAACGATATTCTGGTCGTTGAAGCCGGCACCAAGGAAGTAGGACGTGAACGACAGCAACAGGAAGAACGCGAATACAGCAAATATGATTCCAATCAGGGTGCGTACGCGCTTCTTCTTGCCGAATTGCTTAACTATCTCGATAAATGACTGTTTATCTTCGGGTTGCTTCTTACTCGAATTGCCATTTGCGTTATTTTGGTTCTTGACTTTACTGATGTCGGGGTTGTATGTTTCGTTGTTCATCGTCTTGTTTATGTTTTAGCCCATAAAATTACACATTTTTTCCAATATAACCCGATTTTTAAATCTAAAAAAAACACAAAAAATCACACCCCAACCTCCAGCACCCCAATAAAGGGCACAAACACACCCGCCAACAGACTGTTGACGGGTGCACTGGTATTGTATTATTGTTGCTCCTGATTCTTTCAGAAAGTCCCAAAAAATTGTTTCTCAATCTGTCTTTTGTAATCCGAGTATAAGATTGATTAAAATATTAACGTCAATAATGTCAACCTTTCCATCGTAGTTGAGGTCGGCGTCAGTGGGGGTGTCAATGGACTTTGGGTCTATGATGGCATTGGTTATCATGTTCAGGTCTATCACGTCAACCCGGTTATCCCAGTTGACGTCGCCCCAGGGCATCTCCACAATCGTCCCGAAGTCTTTCCATACCTCGGCTGCAATATATTTATCGCGACACCCGTGGGGAACATATAAAGTATCAGTATCAATAATATGATCAAGGATATAATTCCCTTCAAACACGTCACTGTTAATGGCAAGTGGGTTTCGGCGCTTACAGTAGATGGATGTAAGATACGGATTATCGCCTAAGGATCGTTCGTAAATTTGTACTATCGACGCAGGTATCATGAGTGAGGTCAATCCTGTTTCGGCAAGGGTTCTTACACCAATTGAACTCAGTTTTGGGGGCAATTTGAGTGACTTTAAACTTATACAACCGGAAAATGCATGCGCTGCAAGGGTTGTAACCGTGCCGGGAATTTCAATATCGGTTAAAGAGGGACAATCGCAGAATGCTCCATAGCCAATAGCGCCAATATCTCCATTAAATTTAACAGATTTCAACTGATGGCATGATTCAAAAGCAGAATATACTGAACGAACCAATTTTGGAATCTCAATACTGGTCAGACCTGATTCGATAAATGCACTGTTGATGTGGGTCACGCTTTCAGGTATGTTCACGGTCTTTAGGCTAGTTTGTCTATATGCGAGGTTTTGAGGTAGTACCTTTACATTCTCATCTATTACCATCTCTTTCAGACTGACACCGCTCAGCCAAGTTTTAGAGAGCGAAGAGATGTTTGTGGGTTCATAAGTTAATTTCTCCAGCGACGTGCAGTTCAGAAAGACGTTAGAACCCATTGACTGAACCGATGACGGGATAGTAACCTCGGTGAGACCGCTGCAGCCTTCAAAGGCATTGTTGCCGATGGTGGTGACCCCGTCAAACGAGATGCTGGTTAAACCGCTGCAACCACTGAATGCGTCCCATGAAAGTTCGGTTATTGTACGGGGAAGCAAGATGCATCTCACTTCGTCACATCTCTTGAAAGCCTGGGCATCCACTTTGACGACAGGATAATATTCTCCATCGACCATAGCCTGCTCGGGAATAACGATAGTATCCATCTTATGGTAACCATCGTAGTATGCCACGGCAAGCGCATATCCATTGTTTGCAACATTATGGCCTATGCCGTCAATTATGAAATGCGCAGCATTCATCAACAAACATGTTGCCAATGCAAAAAACAGTGAAAGTAATTTTTTCATGTCTCTTATAATTTATTTATTTTTTGTTCTCGGTATATTATTGTCTGTGTAACGCCCTCATAATTAGCCCCTCCCTACTAGGGAGGGGTTGAGGTGAGGCTTAAAACTTTACTTTCTTTCCCTCATGGATGTATATTCCCGGGGCGTCCTCGGGGTGTGCCACAGGCTGGCCCATCAGGTTGTAGTAGCGATTGTCGGCAGGCTTGGTGACGGTCACATCGGTGACGGCACTGTGTGTTTCAACTACATCTTTAATTTTGTTGTACAATTCCTCGTCGAGGTACTCGAACTCACCTTGTGGGTTCTTCATATATATCAATGCTTCA